>JALYXU010000275.1 GCA_030946925.1 Pseudomonadota bacterium | reverse complement strand
CTGCGCTCCGGCGCGCCCGGGAGATGGTTGCCCGCTGCAACGGCAGCCGCGGCGGCGCCGCTGCCGCTCGTGAAGGGATCGTTGAAGCGGGCCTGCAGCACGGTGACGCTCAGCGATGCGTGGAGCGACTCGCTCCATTGCCCCGTGTACGCCAGCTCGGCGCCGCGCCGCGATGTGCGGCCGGCGTTGCGGAAGGTCGAACGACCGCCGTCGTTGCTGTCGACGACGAGCTCGTCGCGGGTCGCGATGTCGAACAGCGCCGCATCGACCTGATGTGCCGCGGACGCTTTCCACTTGGCACCGAGCTCGAAGTGGCGGCTGCGCGATGCCGTGAGCTGCGTGTTGAGGCCGGTCCCGTTGCGGCGGTAGGCGAGCTCGGTGAACGTCGGCGTCTCGAAGCCGCGGCCGACGTTGGCGTAGAGACGCAGATCGTCGCGCGGCCGCCAGGCGATGCCGCCGACCGGATCGGTGGCGTCGTAGGCAACCCGGCCGCTGTCATCCGGATTGGTCGGGGTAATGAAATGATCGTCGGAGCGGAACGCCACGTGGCTGCGACGGGCGCCAGCGGTGAGGGTCCAGTCGCGCGCCACGTCCCACGCGGCCTGCATGAAGGCATCGGCGTCGTCGACGACGTTGCGCTCGTCGCGCTTCAGGGCGCCCACGGCGCCGGCGTTGTCGATGTAGCCCTGCCGGCTCTCGCGCATGCGGTCGCCTTCGAGTCCGGCAGTCAGGCGCAGGCTCCGCTCGGCGTCGAGATGCCAGGTTCGCGAGACGACGAGGCCGGCCCCCGCATAGCTGCGCGAAAAGCGGACGATGCCGCCGCTCGAGGTCGGCACCAGCTGCGCCGACAAGGGTGTCGACAAGGCGTTGTCGAGACGGCGCTCGCCGAGGTAGATGCGGGCCGTGACCCGCGTGTCGTCGTCGATGCGCCATTCCTCGACGTTGCCGATCTGGGTCTGATGCACCGACTTGCGCGCGTCCTGCAAGATGGCAGGCGCGGCCGCCTGGCGCGGATCGGCCTGCCACTGCGCGCGCGTCAGGCCGCCCGGGTCGAGCGCGATCGGCTGGTCGAGGACGTTGACGAGCACCGAAGCGTGCAGGTCGGGGCTCAAGTCTTTCTGCCAGCGACCGTTGAGCTGGCCGCGTTCGGCGCCGCTGTGCGCGCGCCAGCCATCGGTGTGGAACCACGCGGCGTCGATCGTCAGGCCGTAGTCGGGAGTGCTCGTGCTGAACTTGCTGCCGATGCGCCAGAGCCCGTACGGTCCGGCAGCGGCGCTCAGGGTCGTGGTCGGGCGCAGTGCGTCGTCTTGGGTGAAGACCTGGACGACACCGCCGGCGGCGTTGCCGTAGAGCTGCGCCAGCGGGCCTTTCAGCACCTCGATCCGGCCGGCCGAGCTCAGGTCGATGTTCGATGCCTGCGCCTGGCCGTCGGGCATCGTCGCCGGGATGCCGTCGACGATCAGGCGGACGCCGCGAATGCCGAAGGTCGAGCGGGCGCCGAAGCCGCGGATCGAGAGCTGCAAGTCTTGCGCGTAGTTCTGCCGGTTCAGCACGCTGATCCCGGGCACGCCGCGCAACGCCTCCGAGAGGTCGACCTGCGGACCGCCGTCCTCGATGGTCTGGCGCGTCACCGCGGTGATCGCCGCCGGCGCATCGAACGCGCTCTCGCGGCTGCGATGCGCGGTGACGATGACGGTGTCGAGAGCCGTCGGCGCCGCCGCGTCCTGGGCGCGCACCTGCACCGACAAGCAGGCGCCGGCGGCCGCGGCGAGCGAAACGGACAGAAAGCGGGAAGCGCGCATCACGGTATCAAGGTCGGTACAGGCGGCAAGGGAGGCGCCGGCGGATCCGGCATTCTTCCAGTTCCGCGGCCGGCCGCCATTGAAGCCGGCCGGTCCGCTCTCATCTGGCGCGGATGCCGCTGCGCGCCTTGTCGTTGCTCGCCCACGCTTACGTCGCCTGGCGCATCGCCCCCGCTCTCGGCGCGGGTTGGGCGGAAGCCCTGTTCCTCGCGCTGCTCGTGGCGTCGTTCCTGACCATGCCGTTCGGCTTGCGCGGTCGGCGCGCGGCGCCGCCGCGGCCGGCCGACCGGGTTCTGGCCTGGGCCGGCCTGCTGTCGATGGGGCTTTTCTCTTCCCTGTTCGCGCTGACCGTCGTTCGCGACAGCGCACTGGCTGCCGTTGCGCTGTTCGGTTGGCTGGCCGGGCAAGGCCTGCCCTCGGCGGCGCTGCTGGTCGCGAGCGCCCGGGCCGTGGCGATCACGGCCGCGCTGGTCACGGTGTGGGGGTTCTTCAGCGCCCGGCGCACGGCGCGGGTCGTCCGCATCGATGTTCCGGTCGCTGGCCTGGCCGAGGCGCTGCACGGCTTCAAGATCGTCCAGATCAGCGACATCCACGTCGGGCCGACCATCAAGCGGCCCTACCTGGAGAGGGTCGTCGAGGTGGTCAACGGCCTCGACGCCGACATGGTCGCGATCACCGGCGACCTCGTCGACGGCTCGGTCGCAGAGCTCGCCGAGCATGTCGCGCCCCTGGCGACGCTGCGCTCCCGAGAGGGCAGCTTCTTCGTCACGGGCAACCACGAGTACTACTCCGGTGCGGCGGCATGGGTCGGCGAGTTGCGCCGGCTCGGCATCACGGTGCTGATGAACCAGCACGTCGTCGTCCGACGCGGCGGCGCTGCTCTGGTGGTCGGCGGCGTCACCGACTTCAGCGCCGGCCACTTCGACCCGGCCGGCGCGAGCGATCCCGGCGCCGCCCTCGCCGGCGCCCCGGCTGCCGACCTGCGCCTGCTGCTCGCGCACCAGCCGCGCAGTGCCGAAGCCGCGGAGGCCGCCGGGTTCGACGTGCAGTTGTCGGGCCACACGCACGGCGGTCAGTTCTGGCCATGGAACCTGTTCGTTCCCCTGCAGCAGCCGTTCACCGCGGGCCTGAACCGCTGGCGGACGATGTGGGTCTACACCAGCCGCGGCACCGGCTACTGGGGCCCTCCGAAGCGCCTCGGCGCCCCCTCGGAGATCACCTTGCTTCGCCTCGTCGCCGCGTCCGGCAGCGTGCCGGCCCCGCGCCTCCGAATCGGTGCAGCCGTGCCCGACGCAACTCGAAGTTGAGCGGACCGCACGCCTACAATCGACAGGTTTTGCCGGCGCGTCGTGCGCCCCGCCAGAGAGGATCCAGCCCGTGTTCATTTCCGAAGCCTTCGCCCAGGTCGCGCCCACCGCCACGCCCGCCGGACCGCTCGATGCGTTCGGTGGCTTCAACATCATCTTCATGGTCGGCATGTTCGCCGTTCTCTACATGGTGATGATCCGGCCGCAGATGAAGCGGCAGAAAGAGGCGAAGGCGATGCTCGATGCCCTGGCCAAGGGCGACGAGGTCGTCACGTCCGGGGGCGTCCTCGGCAAGATCTCGAAGATCGGCGAGTCGTTTCTTTCGCTCGAGGTCGGCGGCGGCGTCGAGCTGCAGGTCCAGCGCTCCGCGGTGGTCCAGGTGATGCCGAAGGGCACCGTCAAGTGACGCTGCGGGAATTCGCGTGAACCGCTACCCGGCCTGGAAATACGCGCTTCTCGTCGTTGCGCTGCTGGTCGGCATCGTCTACACCTTGCCGAACTTCTTCGGCGAGGCACCGGCGGTGCAGGTCTCGAGCGGCAAGGTGACGCTGAAGATCGATTCCTCGCTGAGCGCGACGGTCGAGCAGATCCTGGCCAAGGCCGGGCTCAAGGCCGACTTCGTCCAGTACGACGGCAACTCGGTGAAAGCCCGCTTCGCCGACCTCGACAGCCAGCGCAAGGCCAAGGACGCGCTCGTCGCCGGACTCAATCCCGACCTGAGCGATCCCAGCTACATCGTCGCCCTGAACCTGCTGTCGCGCTCGCCGAAATGGCTGACCGCGATGCATGCCTTGCCGATGTA
>JALYXU010000261.1 GCA_030946925.1 Pseudomonadota bacterium | reverse complement strand
GCCCAGGCGCGCAGCCTGTTCGCCGATCGCCAGCTGATCGAAATCCGGATTCCGTCCGGCAAACCCGGCAAGGACGGCGCCGATGCCTTGCAGCGTTACTGCGAGATGGCAGTCGGCGAAGGCGGCCGCGATGTCGTCAGCCTGGTGCAGTTGCCGCGCCTGGACGGCACGCAGCAAAAAAGCGCCTGGTTCGCGGCACTCGATCGCTCCGGCCTGACGGTCCGGGTCCATGCTGTCGAGCGCGCAGCCCTGCCGGCCTGGATCATCGATCGCCTGGGGGCGCAAGGCCAGGGCGTGCGCTCGGGTGAAGAGGGCCAGCGCACGCTTGCCTTCTTCGCCGATCGCGTCGAAGGCAACCTGCTCGCCGCACACCAGGAAATCCAGAAGCTCGCCCTCCTTTATCCGCACGGCGAACTCGGCTTCGATCAGATCGAAGCAGCGGTGCTGAACGTCGCCCGCTACGACGTCTTCCGGCTCGGCGAAGCGGTTCTCTCCGGCCACACCGCCCGGGCCCTGCGGATGCTCGAGGGGCTCGAGGCCGAAGGCGAAGCAGCGGTGCTCGTGCACTGGACGCTGAGCCAGGACATCCGCGGCTTGAAGCGCGTCAAGGACGCGTTGAGCAACGGCAAGCCGCTGCCGATGGCGTTGCGCGACGCGGGGGTCTGGGGCGCCAAGGAGCGCGTCTTCGAGCGCGCGTTGCCCTTGCTGAGCGAGCTGAGCCTGGCCCATCTGCTCGAGGCAGCGCAGATTTGCGACGGCCTCGTCAAGGGCTTGCCGCATCCCAGTTGGCCGCTCGACCCGTGGCAGGCGTTGAAGCGGCTGGTCCTGATGCTGATGGAGCAGACGGCCCGCGGCAGCAGTCGCCCCGCGCTCCGCCTCGCCCTGACTGCCTGACCACCTGACTACGGCCGCGGAGCCGCCGCTTCGCAGCACGCGACGGCGAGTGCGAGAGCGCGGCTGACGGCGGCGTCGCGGATCACGCTGCGGCTACCGGCGACCTGCAGCAGCGTCGTCGTCGGCGGTGCGCGGCCGCTCGGAGCGACGCCGATCCAGACGGTGCCGACGGGTTTTCCTGGCGTGCCGCCGCCGGGCCCGGCGATGCCTGTCACGGCGATGGCAAAGCCGGCCTTCGAGTGGCGCAGCGCGCCTGCCGCCATGGCCGAGGCCACCTCGGCACTGACCGCACCGTGCGCAGCGATCAGCTCGGCCGGGACGCCCAGCATGTCGGTCTTCGCCGCGTTCGAGTAAGTCACGAAGCCGCGCTCGAACCACTCGCTCGAGCCGGCGAGCGAGGTGCAGGCCGCGGCGATCAAGCCGCCGGTGCACGACTCCGCCGTCGCCAGACTCGCGTGTTGCCGACGCAGCGCGCGGGCAAGCCGTTCGAGCAGGTCAGCGTCGTCGCTCAAACGAACCGCCAGAGCGCGATCACCAGCAACGTGCACAACGCTGCGACAAGATCGTCGAACAGGATGCCGAAGCCCTGGGCCCAGCCGATCGCCTGGCCCGGCCGCAACTTGAATCGCTGGTCGGCCCAGCCGACCGGGCCAGGTTTGGCCGCGTCGAAAAAGCGGAACAAGGCGAATGCGGTCGCCTGCATCCAGAAGCCGGCCGGAGCGATCAGCCAGAGCACCAGCCAGAAGGCAACGACCTCGTCCCAGACGATTGCCGATGGGTCGGCTTGGGCGAGATGACGCGCTGTCACCGTGCAAGCCCACCAGCCGAGCAGGCTCGCGACCACCAGCACCGCCGCGCTGGCGCCGTCGCCGAGCGCCGGTTGAAAGGCGACGAAGACCAGCCACGCCCACAGCGTGCCCGCGGTGCCCGGTGCGACGGTCGACAGGCCGCTGCCGAGTCCGAGGGCGAGCAGATGCGCCGGATGCGCCAGCAGAAACCTCCAGCCAGGCCGGCGGCCGGGGCCGCGCAGCGGCGGATTGACAAGAGGACCGCCGTTCGTCATGACGTCGACGGAGTCGAGGCTGCGAAATGATCGAACGACGCGGTCGGCCCCGCGACGTCTCGTCCCGCGGCGTCGAGCCAGCGAATGCCTGAGCCGGCCTCGATGGCGCCGATGCGCGTCACCATGGTGGCCGACCGCGCGGCAGCCTCGGCCACGGCGGCGCGGCGGTCGCGGGGCGCCGTGAAAACGAGCTCGTAGTCGTCGCCACCCGACTGCAGATACGCGCGCTGCCGGTCCGCCGGCTGCGCGGCGAGGTCGCTGCTGCGCGGCAAGGCGTCGGTGTCGACGGCAGCAGCAACGCCGGAGCGCCGGAGCAGGTGCGCCAGATCGCCGGCCAGACCATCGGAAACGTCGATCGCACTGCTGGCGATGCCGCGCAGCGCCATGCCGAGGGCGAGCCGCGGTTCGGGCTCTTCCATGGCCCGGCGGACGCGCGCAAAAGCGTCGCCGGGCAACGCCGTCAAGCCACGGAATACGTCGAGGGCGAGCCGGGCATCGCCGAGCGTTCCGCTGACGAACAGGTCGTCGCCGGCGACGGCGCCCGATCGCAACAAGGCAGCGCCATGCGGCACCTCGCCAAAGACGGTGATGGCGATGGTCAGCGGACCACGGGTCGTGTCGCCCCCGACCAGTTCACAGCCATACCGGTCGGCGACAGAGAACAGACCGCGCGAGAACGGCGCCAGGAACGCCTCGTCGGCCGCCGGCAAGGCCAGCGCCAGCATGAACGCCACCGGTCGGGCGCCGCATGCGGCCAGGTCGCTGAGGTTGACCGCAAGCGCCTTGTGACCGAGCCTTTCAGGCGCCACCGTCGAGAGGAAATGGCGGCCTTCAACGAGCATGTCGCTCGACACCGCCAACTGCATTCCGGGAGCTGGCGTCAACAGCGCGCAATCGTCGCCCACACCGATGCCGGCGAGGCGCAGCGGCCGGGTGAAATAGCGCTCGATCAGTTCGAATTCGCCGAGGTGTGCCATGGTCGGTCGGGATCATAGGCGGCACCTCTTCGCCGGGCCTCGGGAAAGATCGGTGCCCCGGGTCGGGCCGGGTCTGCAATGATGGTCGACCGCGGCTTTCAACCGCATTTAGACCGAGCCTCCTGGCCCGCTGGAATCATGTCGACTTCGCCTGAACGAGCCGCCGAACTGCGTCGTGCCGCGCTCGACTATCACGAGTTCCCGACGCCCGGCAAGATCGCGATCGCCGCGACCAAGCAGCTCGTCAACCAGCACGACCTTGCCTTGGCCTATTCGCCAGGCGTCGCTGCGGCTTGCGAGGAAATCGTCGCCGACCCGGCCAACGCGTTTCGCTACACCGCCCGCGGCAACCTCGTCGCCGTCATCACCAACGGCACGGCGGTGCTCGGGCTCGGCGACATCGGGCCCCTCGCGGCCAAGCCGGTGATGGAGGGCAAGGGCGTCCTGTTCAAGAAATTCGCCGGCATCGACGTCTTCGACATCGAAGTCAACGAGAAGAACCTCGACAAGCTGATCGACCTGATCGCCGCGCTGGAGCCCACCTTCGGCGGCATCAACCTCGAAGACATCAAGGCGCCCGACTGCTTCTATGTCGAGCGGGCACTCCGCTCGCGGATGAAGATCCCCGTCTTCCACGACGATCAGCACGGCACCGCGATCGTCGTCGGCGCGGGTGTGCTCAACGCACTGAAGGTCAGCGGCAAGAAGATCGACGAGGTCAAGCTGGTGACATCAGGGGCCGGGGCCGCGGCGCTGGCCTGCCTCGGCCTGCTGGTCCAGCTCGGCGTGCCGCGGCAAAACATTTGGGTCACCGATCTGGCGGGCGTGGTCTATGCGGGTCGGACCGAGCTGATGGACGAGGACAAGATCGTCTACGCGCAGCAAACCGCGCACCGCACCCTCGCAGACGTGATGAACGGGGCGGACATTTTTCTCGGCCTGTCGGCGGCAGGCGTCCTGAAGCCGGAGATGGTGGCGACGATGCGCGCCAATCCAGTCATCTTCGCGCTGGCCAATCCCACGCCGGAGATCCTGCCCGAGGAGGTGCACAACGTCCGCAGCGACGCCATCGTCGCGACCGGCCGCACCGACTACCCGAATCAGATCAACAACGTCCTTTGCTTCCCGTACATCTTTCGCGGCGCGCTCGATTCCGGCGCGACCACGATCACGGTCGAAATGGAGATCGCCGCTGTCCACGCGATCGCCGAGCTGGCGCAGGCCGAGCAGAGCGAAGTCGTGACCGCTGCGTATGCCGGCGTGACGCTCAATTTCGGTCGCGACTACCTGATCCCCAAGCCCTTCGATCCCCGGCTGATGATGCGCATCGCGCCGGCGGTGGCGCGGGCGGCCGCCGAGTCCGGTGTCGCGGCTCGGCCGATCGGCGACATGGACGCGTACCGGGAGAAGCTGCAGACCTTCGTCTACGCCTCCGGAACGACGATGCGGCCGATCTTCAGCCTGGCCAAGCTGGCGAAGAAGAAGCGGGTCGCCTTCGCCGAGGGCGAGGAGGAACGGGTGCTTCGGGCCGTGCAGGTCGTGGTCGACGAAAACCTGGCGCGGCCGACCCTGATCGGTCGACCCGAGGTCATCGCCCAGCGCATTGCCAAGTTCGGCCTGCGTTTGACGGTCGGACGCGACTACGACCTCGTCAACACCGAGGACGACCATCGCTACCGCCACTACTGGCAAACCTATCATTCCTTGACGGCACGAAAAGGCGTGACGGCGCAACTGGCGAAGATCGAGATGCGGCGGCGCTTGACGCTGATCGGCTCGATGCTCCTCAAGACCGGCGAGGTCGACGGGATGCTTTGCGGCACCTGGGGCTCGACTGCCATTCATTTGCACTACATCGACCAGGTGATCGGCCTGCGCGAGGGCGCCAGGACCTACGCCTGCATGAATGGACTGATCCTGCCGGGTCGACAGGTGATGCTGATCGACACCCACGTCAACTACGACCCGACCGCCCAGCAGCTGGCCGAGATCACGGTGATGGCGGCTGAGGAAATGATGCGCTTCGGTATGCGGCCGAAAGCAGCGCTGCTCTCGCACAGCAATTACGGCTCGAGCAACCAGCCTTCCGCTTTGAAGATGCGAGAGGCGCTCGGCCTGTTGCGGGCCAACGCCGCCTGGCTCGAGGTCGACGGCGAGATGCACGGCGACACCGCCCTCGACGAGCCCTATCGGCACGAGTTGATGCCGAGCAGCCCCCTGACCGGCGAAGCCAACTTGCTGGTGCTCCCGAACATCGACGCCGCCAACATCAGTTACAACCTGCTGAAGACCGCGGCGGGCGGCGGCATCGCGATCGGCCCAGTCCTCCTGGGAGCCGCACAGCCCGTGCACATCCTGACACCCTCGGCCACCGTCCGGCGGATCGTCAACATGACCGCACTGACGGTTGCAGATGCAAACGCCGCGCGCTAGCCGTGCCCCGTTCTTGATCGCAGCCGATAATGTCTGCGGCCCTGACGGAGCGAAGCTGGCACTAGCGATTCGCGATAGCTTGCGATAACTTTTCTCGATCCGTTGTGCCCCGTTCAGCGGCACGGGGTTGAGGTTTTGCCTCGGCTTCGGTAACATCTCAGGCTCAACGTTCAGGGATTTCCGTGGTTTCGATGGGTCGGCTGGGGCCGTGGCGGCGACTGCTCCGGTGTGGAGCAGGGATCGGCGTCCTAGCGGTACTCACCGTCGGGCCGGTACACGCCAGGGAGCCAGTAGCGCCTGTCGGCCAGGTGGCGTTGGCGCAGCTGCCGGACGAAGCCCGCAAGGTCCATCGCTCGATTCTCGCGGGAGGACCGTTCCTCTATTCGAAGGATGGCTCGGTCTTCGGCAACCGCGAGAGGACGTTGCCTCGCGAGCGGCGCGGCTTCTATCGCGAATACACGGTCGCGACGCCAGGTGAGCGAAGCCGGGGCGCGCGCCGAATCATCTGCGGCGGCGTCATGCCGACGGCGCCATCGAGTTGCTATTACACCGGCGATCACTACGCCAGCTTCAACCGGATCACGCCATGAGCGCAGCAGCGATTTTTTTTGAACAGGAGGAACGCGACATGCTTTTGCAGACAGTCCGTCCAAATATCGTGCAGTCGATCCGGGCTTATCGCGTCGACGATCTGATGCAGGCGGCGCGCCATGCCGACCAGCATTTTCTCTACGCCAACCTGACTGCGGCGCAGTCCAAACAGGAGGTGCTCGAAAGCATTGCCGATGCGTTCTTGTTTCCGACGCACTTCGGCAAGAATCTCGACGCCCTTTATGACTGCATGACCGACCTGGTGCAAAAAGCCGGCGCGCAACCCGGCTTCGTGGTGGTGCTGGAGCAGCTTCCGGATAACCCTCGATTCGATCGCGAGGCCCGCGAGCAACTGCTCGACGTGTTCCGCGATGCGGCCGACTACTGGGCGGAGCGCAAAGTCCCGTTCAGGTGCTTCTATTCTTTTCAGTAGCCCGCTCCCAGGAAATAGGGTCATGGGAGCGGGCTACTGAAGTGGCCTCCGGCGGCGACGATAAGAGCACTGGCGAAAAGCCTGTCAAGGCGGCGCCTAAATCGGCGGCGAACAACAGCTTCGGCGCAAACATGCCGCTCATGAGCAGCGCCTTCGACACGGCGATGTGGCTGAGCGCAGCGTGAGGGCGATTCGAGGCCGAAGGCTTCGCGCAGTGCGCGTTCACCAGGCGGTCACGGCTCTCTAGCCGGGCCGCGGGACAGCGACGCCGCCAGCGCCAGATATTCGTCGACCGGCACTTCTTCGGCACGCCGTTGCATGTCGAAGGCGCTGCCGGATTGGCGTTCGTCGAGCCAGCGCCCGAGCGTATGGCGCAGGAGCTTTCGTCGCTGCGAAAATGCGACCCGGACGAGCTCCTCGAGAACGCCGGCGTCGACCCCCGGGTGTACCGGCTTCGGGCTCATCCGCACGACCGCCGAATGGACGCGAGGCGGCGGCTCGAACGCTTGCGGCGGCACTTCGATCAGGGGCTCGATCCGGTAGCGCCACTGCAGCATCACGCTCAGCCGGCCGTAATCCTTGGTGTGCGGCGCGGCAGCCATCCGGTCGACCACCTCCCTTTGCAGCATGACGTGCTGATCGACGATGTGCTCGACCGAATCGAGCAAGTGAAAGAGGATCGGCGTCGAGATGTTGTAAGGCAGATTGCCGACGATGCGCAGGCGCTTCCGGTCCGCTCCTGCCTCGGCAAGCGCCGCGAAATCGACCTTCAGGACATCGGCTTCGATGATCTGCAGCCCCGGTGTCCGGCGCCACCCGGCCGCAAGGTCGTGGTCGAGCTCGATCGCGCTGAGACAGCCGCAGCGCTCGAGCAACGGCAACGTGATGGCACCGAGGCCCGGGCCGATTTCGACCAGCGCATCGCCGGGCTGCGGCGCGACCGCGTCGACGATCGCCCCGATGACCGCGGCGTCGACGAGAAAGTGCTGACCGAAGCGCTTGCGTGGGCGATGCGCCACCCGGGTCGTCGCCGCTACTGCGGTGGATCGCGAAGCTCGACGTAGGCACGGCCGCGCAGATCGCGAAGCCACTCGGCGTACGCCGCATCGAATTTCTGTTCGCGCAAGACATTGCGCGCCTGCTCGCGCTGCTGCTTGCGGTCGAGCGTGACCTGGCGCCGCTCGATCACCTGGATCAGGTGAACGCCGAAGCGCGTGACGACCGGATCCGACAAGCCGTTGATCGGCAGATTGGCGATCGCTTCCTCGAATTCCGGGACGAACTGGCCCGGCGACGCCCAGCCGAGATCGCCGCCCTGGCTGGCGGATGCGTCCTCGGAATTCGCGCGCGCCAGTTGTTCGAAGCTGCGCGAGCCCTTGACGATCTCCTGCTTGAAACCGATCAGCCGGCGCGTCGCCGCGTCGACCGGCAGCTCCGCCGATGGCCGCAACAGGATGTGGCGCGCGTGGACCTGCTGCACGGAGAAAGCGCCGAGATCCTTGCGCTCGACGAGCTTCAGGATATGAAACCCGGCGCCGCTGCGCAGCGGCTCGGCGGCGATGTCGCCCGGCTTGAGGAAGCGCACGGCGGCAACGAAGGAGTCGGGCAACCGGCTGGCTGGACGCATGCCGATTTCGCCACCACCGAGGCGGTTGCTGTCGTCGGAGAGCTCGCGGGCGACGGCGGCGAAGTCTTCGCCGCCGTCACGAACCCGGCGCAGCGCTGCCAGTGCCTTCTCGCGCCGTGCTGCGACGACGCCGACATCGGCGCCGTCGGGAACGCCGATGAGAATCTGCGCCACATTCAGCTCCGTCGCCGCACCGCTCGCGGCCTGGCGCGCGGCGACCAGCGCATCGATCTCGGCATCACTGACCTTGATGCGGGCGGTGACCTCGTGCTCGCGCACCCGCTCGACCAGGATCTGCTCCCTGATGTTGTCGCGGAACTTGAGGAAGTCGACGCCCTCGCGCCGCAGCCGCTCGCGCAGCTGGACCATCGTCAGCTGGTTCTGCGTCGCCACGTTGGCCACCGCACGATCGACCTCGGCGTCGTCGACCTTGGCGCTGACTTCACGGGCGTTGGTGATGAGGACGCGTTCATCGATCAGGGCCTCGAGCGCCAGCTTGCGCAGCTCGGCAGGCGGCGGCAGGCTCTGGTGGGCACGCCCGGCCTCGTCGCGAAAACGCGCCACCCGCTGCTGCAGCTCCGCCGCTGTCACGAGCTCCTGGTTGACGACGGCGACGATGTAGTCGCCGGTCTGGGCGCCTGAGGAGACCGCGGCCGCAACCAGGACGATGCCGGCCGCAGAACGACGCCAGACCGAGGGGCGCCAGTGGAGAAGTGATTCAGTCATACGGTGAGAACGGGGAGTTGCTCGTGCGTTCGTCGCGCAGCAGCTGGTAGCCCGAAATATTGTCCTTCAAGACCTTGAGCGGATTGGAGCCGAGCCTGGACAGGCCCACCAGCTCGAGCTGGATCAGCAAACGCGTCGTCGCCTCGCTGCGGCCGGTCGATAGCCGCTCGACCACGACCCGCCCGATCCAGCAGCCAGCGTCGTACTCGAAACCGAGGATCCCATCGGTCAATCGGCTGTCGCGTGTACTGTAGTTGACCCTGCCGACGCTGTACAACGTACCTCCGCAAGCAGCACCGCCGGCCGGCGTGTCCCGCTTCGGATCCGATGGCGTCCTGCCATAGACCGGCCATTGCCAGCCGAGTTCCACCTGCTCCGACAGGCCACGCGACAACCGGTAATTCAGGTTGACGGTGCGGTAGGGTCCGGGCGAATAACGAAAGCCCGCCAGCGAGCGCTCGACCCGCTTGCTGTCGGCGTTGTACTGCTCGGCGACGTCGAAGGTCCAGCGCGGCAGAAGCGTGGTCGAGCCGGTCACCAGCACATCCGAGAAGCGCTTGGTGAGCGGCCGGCCGTCTGCAGCGACCAGCGGATCGGAGCTCGGCGTGACACGCTGGTCGCGGAACAGATAGCGCTGGGCGATACCCAGGCGCAGCGCTTCGGCGCCGCTGACGGGGTCGAGCACGCGGGAAGTGACGCCGGCGGTCAGCTGATGCGAATCGGAAACCCGGTCGACACCGGAAAATGAGTTCTCGGTGAAGATCGAATCGAAATTGAAGTCCTTGCCGAAAGCGTCGAAGTTGGGCAGGTCGCTTTGCTTTCGGTACGGCGTGTCGACGTAGAACAACCGCGGCTCCAGCGTTTGCCGCACATCCCTGCCGAACATCCGCGTGTCGCGCTCCAATGTCCAGGCGCTGTCGACACTGAGCGTGGGGATGAACCGCGACGCGCTTTGCCGGCCGTCGGCGAGCGGGTGATCGACCGAATACGAGGCGGCGTTGAAGGAAAGCTTCGGCGTGACGGTCCAGCCCGGACGGTAGAACGGGCGGCTGATGCTGCCGAGAGCATGGAGGCGCAAGCCGGTTGGGCGGGGCACCAGCGTCGCGTCGTCGGCGCTGCGCCTGACCAGCCCCGAATCCTCGGGATTGGAAAACCGGTTGAACTCTCCCTCGAAGGCGACCTCGACGCCGCGGCTCCAGGGCCCGGCATAGCGGGCACCGATCTGCGGCAGCCGGTTGTATGGCGGAGGATCGATCCGCGTCGTCGGATCGGTGCTCTGCAGCACCTGCCACTGCAGGGCGCGCACATAGCTGGTCCAGTCGCCGAACGGCCGCGACAGCTGCAGATCCTGCGACAGCAGCCGCGGCGTGCTGACGCCGAGCTCGCCGGGAAAGTCTTTCCAGTAATCGTTGTCGGAGACCCGAAGCACCTGCGCCTGGGCGAAGACGTCGTACGGCAGCAGCCCCTGGTGATTGAAATGCAGCGCAAACCGCGATCGCTTCGCGACCATGTCGTTCGGCAGGATCTTGTAGTCGACCGCGCCTGCGTTGTTCGGCTCGAGATAACGGAACTCGGTCTCCAGCGCGTAGCCGCGACGCAGGCTCTCCGAACCCGTGAAGGTAGCGTCGCGATTCGGTGCGATGTTCCAGTAGTACGGGACCGCGAGCTGGATCCCGCTCTTGCTGTCGAGGCCGATGCTCGGCGGCAGGAAGCCGGATTTGCGCTCGTCGTTGAGCGGGAAGCTCAGCACCGGCGAGGCCAGGATCGGCACGCCGTAAAAGCGCAGCACCGCGCCTCGCGCCACCCCCTGGTTGGTGTCGTTGTCGATGCTGATGCTGTTCGCCTTCAGGATCCAGACCGGGTCGGCGTCGTCCTCGGCGAGGCAGCTCGAATAGGTGGCGTCGCTGGCGGTGGCTCGGAGCTCGTCGATGAAGTCGATGCGCGATGCCTTGCCGCCGGCGCCGGTGCGGGCAAATCGATAGGTCGGGGCGCGGAAGAAGCCTTCGAAGCGCTCGACCCTGAGCTGCAGCTCGGGGCCGCTGAAGGTGTTGCCGTCACGGCCCACGCTGACGTGTCCGATCGCGTGGGCGAGGTCTTCGGCCTGATCGTAGGTCAGCCGATCGGCGCGGATGACGACCCCGGCACGGCGGAATTCGACGTCGCCGCTGGCTTCGGCGTCGAGGTCCGGACGGCCGGTGACTTCGTGGGCACGCAGGATGATCGGCAACGCTCGGCCGGCATCGCCGTGCGCCGGTGGCTGCAAGGCCGTGGCCGAGCGCAGTTCGATCCCGGACGCGGCTGCCGACGAGGCCGCTGCGACGGAAGCGGACGCGCTGGAGGCCGCTGAACCAGGCCCGATGACCGGCGCGACCACTTGCGCCATAGCCGACATCACCCCAGCCAGTGCGACCATGCCTCCGAGCCCCGCGCAACGGATCGTGCTGGCGACGCGGCGAACCACGGCTTGGCGATGAAGGAGACGCACGAGGCGTGGGCAGGGCGCAGGCTGAAGCGCCGACAGGCGCGAGGCCGGCTTGTGCAACAAAGGCGCTGCCGGACGAAGGCAGTGACTCGCATGAGCGCGAAGCACCGATTTGTAGAATCCATTATCCATGCGGGCGATCCCGTCGTCGCTTCTTCGGGCCACGCCTGCCACCACCCTTGCATCCTTCTCCAATCGCCGTGGTTGCCTGGTCGAGCCCCGAACGCGAAGCGGCCTTTGCCGGCTGGCTGCGACGCATCGGTCCGCCGCACGGCCTGATCGCGGCCTCGCTTCGGCCGGCCTCCAGCGACGCCAGCTTTCGCCGCTACTTCCGGATCGATCGGCACTCCGGCGGCAGCCTCGTCGTCATGGACGCGCCGCCCCCGCATGAAGACGTCCGACCGTTCGTTCACGTCGCCAGGCTGATCGAGACGGCCGGCCTGCACGGGCCTCAGGTGCGCGAAGCCGACGTCGACAACGGCTTTCTCCTTCTCGACGATCTGGGCGATCGGCTGTACCTGCAGGCCCTGCTCGAAGCCGAAGCGAGCGGCGACGGCGGCCGGGCCGATGCCTTGATGCGCGACGCGATCGCCGCGCTGATCGTCTGGCAGCGCGACATCCCGGCCGAGTCGCTGCCCGCCTACGACGACACGCTGCTGCGCCGCGAGCTGGCGCTCTTTCCCGAGTGGTGCGTGGTCAAGGAATGCGGGGCGGTCTGGTCGGCCGACGCCGCCGCCGTCTGGGCCGACGCGTGCGACCGGCTGGTCGCCAGCGCGCTGGCGTTGCCTCGGGTGGCCGTGCACCGGGACTGGATGCCGCGCAACCTGATGGTCGCCGACCCGAACCCCGGCATCCTCGACTTTCAGGACGCCGTGGCGGGGCCGATCGTCTACGACGTCGCTTCGCTGCTGCGCGACGCCTTCATCTCCTGGGACGAGGAGCGCGAGCTCGACTGGGCAGTCCGCTACTGGCAAGCGGCGCGAACGGTCGGCTTGCCGGTCGACGCCGACTTCGGCGAGTTCTGGCGCGGCCTGGAATGGATGGGCCTGCAGCGTCATCTCAAGGTGCTCGGCATCTTCTGCCGCCTCAAGCACCGCGACGCCAAGCCGGCCTACAGCGCCGACCTGCCGCGCTTCTTCGCCTATGCGCACAAGGTCGCGTCGCGCTATTCGACGCTGCGTCCGCTCGGCCGGTTGCTCGAGCCGCTGATGGGCGCCACCACCATCGAGGCATTCCACTGACTGTCCCGCCGACGCGCGACGACCATGCTCCGCCTCACCGAGCTGCGCCTTCCGCTCGACCACGCCGCTGAGGCGCTGCAGGCGGCGGTGGTCGCGCGGCTGGGCATCGATGCCGCGGACCTGCGCAGCGTCGCCGTGTTTCGTCGTGGTTACGACGCGCGCAAGCGAACCGGGATCGTCCTCGTCTACACGGTCGACTGCGAGGTGGCCGACGAAGCCGGCGTGGTCGCCCGGCACGCCGGCGACGGCCACGTCAGGCCGGCACCGGACATGCGCTATCGATTCGTCGCTGCGGCGCCGGCCGACTTCGCGGCGGGTCAGGCGCCGCGACCGATCGTCGTCGGCTTCGGACCATGCGGCCTGTTCGCGGCGCTGCTTCTGGCGCAGATGGGCTGCAATCCGCTTGTCATCGAACGTGGCCGCGCCGTGCGCCAGCGGACGAAGGACACGTGGGCGCTCTGGCGACGCGGCGTTCTCGATCCCGAATCGAACGTGCAGTTCGGCGAGGGCGGCGCCGGCACCTTCTCCGACGGCAAGCTCTGGAGCCAGATCAGCGATCCGCGCCACCTGACCCGCAAGGTCATCGACGAGTTCGTCAAGGCCGGTGCGCCGCCCGAAATCGCCTGGGTCGCCAAGCCGCACATCGGCACCTTCCGCCTGGTCGGTGTGGTCGAGACCATGCGCCATGAGATCGAGCGGCTCGGCGGCCAGATCCGGTTCGGGCACCGGCTGGTTGACCTGCGCATCGAGGCTGGCCACGTTCGCGGCGTCGTCGTCGCCCGCAGCGACGGCGAACGGGAGGAGATCGACGCGGAGCAGGTCGTGCTCGCGCTCGGCCACAGCGCCCGCGACACCTTCGAGATGCTGCACCGGCGCGGCGTCGCGATGCAGGCCAAGCCGTTCTCGATCGGCTTTCGCATCGAGCATCCGCAGGGCCTGATCGATCGCGCCCGCTTCGGGCCCAGCGCCGGCCATCCGGCGCTCGGCGCGGCCGACTACAAGCTGGTCCATCACGCGCGAAACGGCCGCTCGGTCTACAGCTTCTGCATGTGCCCGGGCGGGACCGTCGTGGCCGCGACCTCGGAGCCGGGCCGGGTCGTCACCAACGGCATGAGCCAGTACTCGCGCAACGAGCGCAACGCCAACGCCGGCATCGTCGTCGGCATCGCGCCGGACGACTACCGCGCCGCGAGCAGTAGCGATGTCATCGGTCCGCTCGACGGCATCGCCTTCCAGCGCTTCTGGGAGTCGCGCGCCTTCCGACTCGGTGGCGAAAGCTATGCCGCGCCGGGGCAGCGGGTCGGCGATTTCCTGGCCGGCCGCGCCTCGACGGCATTCGAGACGGTGCGCCCGTCGTATCAGCCTGGCGTCGAGCCGACCGATCTCGCTGCTGCCGGCCATGAGAGCCTGCCCGGCTATGCGATCGAGGCGATTCGCGAGAGCCTGCCGGCATTCGCCCGGCAGATCGCCGGCTTCGCGATGGACGACGCGGTGCTCACCGGGGTCGAGACCCGCACCTCGTCGCCGTTGCGGATGCCGCGCGGCAAGGACCTGCAGAGCAGCAACGTCGGCGGCCTCTATCCGGCCGGCGAAGGCGCCGGCTATGCCGGCGGCATCATGTCGGCCGCGGTCGACGGCATCGAGGTCGGCGAAGCCGTGGCGCTGGCGTTGGCGGCCAGGCAGCGGTTGCCCGCCTAAGGACAGGCTGCCATCACCTGGGCAACCGCAGCGGTCAGCTTCTTGCCGTAGGGCACGTGCAGGAATTCGTTGGGGCCGTGCGCGTTGCTTTTCGGCCCGAGCACGCCGCAGACCATCATCTGCGCCTTCGGAAAGCTCTGCTGCAGCATCGACATCAGCGGGATCGTGCCGCCCTGGCCGATGTAGCCGCAAGGCGCGCCGAACTGCGCTCGCGATGCGGCATGAAGCGCGTCGTCGAGCCAGGGCGAGATCGCGGGCGCATTCCAGCCGCTCGCGCCTGACGCCGGCGCGTCCTCATGGCCGGCGCGGCCGTCGGTGTGAAACGTGACCTTCGCGTTGTAGGGCGCGTTGTCCTCGAGCAAGGTCTTCAGCGCCGCCGCGGCGGCGTTGCCGTCGACCAGCGGCGGCGTGCGCAGGCTCAACTTGAATGCGGTGTAGGGCCGCAGCACGTTGCCCGCGTCCTGCATCGCCGGGAAGCCATCGACGCCGGTGACGCTCAAGGTCGGCTTCCAGGTGCGGTTGATGAGCGCTTCGACCGGGTCGGTGGTGGTCGGCAGCGTCGGCCCGCCGTCGGCGCCGCAGGCCCACGGGAAGCGCTTCCACACCTCGTCGCCGAGGATCGCCGCGGTCGCCTTCGCTTGCGTGAGGCGGTCGGCCGGAATGGCGCAGTGAAAGCTCTCCGGGAGCAGCCGGCCGGTCTTCGAATCCTCGAGCCGGTCGAGCACCTGGCGCAGGATTCGAAAGCTCGACGGCACCAGGCCGCTGGCGTCGCCGGAGTGCACGCCCTCGGTCAGGATCTCGACC
The DNA here is from genome assembly GCA_030946925.1 of Pseudomonadota bacterium. Lineage (GTDB taxonomy): Bacteria > Pseudomonadota > Gammaproteobacteria > Burkholderiales > Burkholderiaceae_C > Schlegelella_A. The sequence goes on along the minus strand of JALYXU010000261.1, from coordinate 710 downwards.
TTGAGCGTGCCGGTGATGTTGCCGCGCAGGCTGGTCGTCAGCCAGAGCTGGTCGTAGTTGCCGGCGCCGCTGTCGAGGCAGACGACCAGGCCGATGTGGCCGAGCCGATCGCGCAGCGCATCGACGTAGACCGGCAGGTCGAACGAGCCGCTTTCCTCGCAGGTCTCGATCAGGCCGACGCAGCGCGGCCGGGCGATGCCTTGCCGGTCGAGCGCCTGGATCGCGGTGATCGCAGCGTAGATCGCGTAGCCGTCGTCGGCGCCGCCGCGACCGTAGAGCAGGCCGTTCTCGTAGCGCGGCGTCCACGGACCGAAGCCGCTTTTCCAGCCGTTGAACTCGGGCTGCTTGTCGAGGTGGCCATAGAGGCAGATCGTTTCCGCCGACGCATCGTTGCCGCCCGGCTTGGTCGCCGGCGCCTCGAAGAAGATTACCGGAGTGCGGCCGTCGAGGCGGATCACCTCCAGCTTCAGACCGGCGATGTTCTGGCGCTCGACCCACGCCGCCGCGTCACGGACGACGCGGTCGATGAAGCCGTGCTCTTTCCAGTCGGGGTCGAACGCCGGGCTCTTTGCCGGCACCTCGATGTACCTGGTGATCTGCGGGACGATCTCGTCGTCCCAGACGCGCTCGGCGAAGCGGCCGAGCGCCTCGGCTTCGTCGGCCTGGATCGGTTGCAGCGGGTCGCGTGCGTTCATGGCGGGTCCTCTTGA
>JALYXU010000244.1 GCA_030946925.1 Pseudomonadota bacterium | reverse complement strand
CGGCCACGGTCGCGCAGGCCCACCCCAACGTCGAGGTGTCGGTCGGCTTCCAGAGCGGGCCGGCTTACTACGAACCGGCACCGGTCTACGTGCAGCCGCGGCCGGTGTACCTTCAACCGCGGCCCGTCTACTTCGAGCCGGCGCCGGTGTACGTGAGGCCGCCCGTCTTCGTCTCGCCGCGCGAGGTGTTCGAGTCCCCGCGCTGGGGCGGACACGACGCCCGCTTCGAATGGGAGCGCGAGCGCGCCTGGCGTCATGCCGAGTGGCGCCACCACGAGTGGCACGAGCAGTTTCGCGGCGGCGACCGCGATCACGACCGCGACGGCCGCATGCGCCATTACGACCGCTGAGACACAGCCGGCAGGGGCAGCGCGCCGCCAGTAGCCTTCGCATCTGGGAGGCAACCGTGAACAGGCGTTGGCGCGCGAAACCGCGCGACCTCCGCACATTGGATCGCGTTGCGCGAGGTGCGCAAAAATACGATAGAACTGCGCCATGTCCAAAGTCCGCATCAGCAGCTTCTCCCTCTCCCTCGACGGCTTCGGTGCCGGCCCCGACCAGAGCCTGAGCGACCCGCTCGGCAAGGGCGGCCTGGCGATGCACGAGTGGGCCTTCTCGACTCGCACCTTCAAGCGCATGCACGGCGGGACCGAGGGCGGCACGACCGGCGTCGACGAGCGCTTCGCCGCGGCCAGCATGTCGAACGTGGGCGCGTGGATCCTCGGCCGCAACATGTTCGGCCCGGTCCGCGGGCCCTGGCCCGACGAGTCGTGGAAGGGCTGGTGGGGCGAGGAGCCGCCCTATCACGTGCCCACGTTCGTGCTCACCCACTACGCACGGCCGCCGGTCGAGATGAAAGGCGGCACGACCTTCATCTTCGTGACCGAAGGCATCCATGCCGCGCTCGAGCAGGCCCGCGCGGCGGCCGGCGGCAAGGACATCCGCATCGGCGGCGGCGTGTCGACGGTGCGCCAGTACATCGAGGCCGGTCTCGTCGACGAGATGCACCTCGCCGTTTCGGCCGCCCTGCTCGGACGCGGCGAGCACTTCTTCGCCGGCCTGGACCTGCCGGCGCGAGGCTTCACCGTGGCCGAGCGCGAAGCGACCGACCTCGCCACTCACCTGGTGCTCAGGCGCGGCTAGGCGAGGTGGCGCGCGGCTTCCTCAAGGCGACGGCGGCTGCGCCGAACATGAGCAGCGCGCCGACGCCTTCGGCCCAGCCGAAGCGCTCGTGCAGCGCAACGACGCCCACCCCGACCGCGATGACCGGGCTCACGAAGGCGTAGAGCCCGGCGCGAAAGGCACCCCAGTCGCGCAGCAGCCGCATGTAGATCGTGAAGCCGGCCAAGGAGCCCCCGGCGATGAGGAAGGCGAGCGCCGGCAGGGTCGGCCAACCGGCGAGCGCGCGCCAGTGCACGGCCTCGACCTGCTCCAGCGCGAGCGAGAGCGTGGCCAGGCCGGCGCCGCCGATCAGCGTCTGCCAGCCGGCGAGCACGAGCACCGGCATCGCCGTCGCGATCGGCCGCGACAGCACCGCGCCCACGCAGTAGAGCAAGGTGCCGAGCGCGATCGCCGCCAGTCCCCACAGCTCGCCCGCCGAGGCAGGCGCATTGCCGAGCGAGCCCAGCGCACGCGTCGCGAAGAGCAGCGCCAGGCCGATGCTGCCGAGGCCGATCGAGGCGACCTGGCGCCGCACGATCGGCTCGGCCTCGAGCCAGTGGCTGGCCAGCAGCGAGAAGACGGGGATGGTCGCGAAGTTGACGATCGCGGCGAGGCCGGTCGGGGCCCGGGCGACGCCCCAGAACAGCAGTGCGTAGTTGCCGGTGTTGACGAGCAGCGCGGTGGCGAGCAGGCGCGTGTGTGCCGAGCGCGGCACGTTCAACGCAGCGCGCCCGGCCCAGGCCAGCATCAACGTCCCGGCGATCGTGAACCGCCCGGCGGCGAGGAAGATCGGCGGCACGTGCGCAGCGCCGACCTTGACCGGCCACCACGTCAGCCCCCAAGCCAGGCACATCACGAGAAAAAGCGCCGCGTTTCTGTTCACGCCTCGAATTTACGCGGCGATTCGACGACGATCGGACCATCGCCATGACACCACCCCGCACCTCCCGTCGGCTCGCCGCTTGCGCGCTTGGCGCCGTCGCGTTGCTCGCACTGCC
>JALYXU010000196.1 GCA_030946925.1 Pseudomonadota bacterium | reverse complement strand
CCGCCTGCCACACCGCGGCGACCTGCGCGGTGTCGAGCGCGCTCGTCGCCATGGCCCGCGGCGCCGCGCCGCCCTCGCCCCGGGCGATCGACGCGCCGCTACCGATCCGCATTGCCTGCTCGATCTGGCCGACGGCGCGCGCCGCCGCCGCGGCATCGAGATCGGCCTTGTTGACGACGACCAGATCGGCCAGCTCGATCACGCCCTTCTTGATCGCCTGCAGCTCGTCGCCGGCGTTCGGCAACTGCAGCAGCACGAAGGCATCGGTCATGGCGGCGACGGCGGCTTCGCTCTGGCCGATGCCGACCGTCTCGACGACGACGATGTCGTGGCCCGCTGCCTCGACGATCCGGATCGCTTCGCGCGTGGCCGCGGCGACGCCGCCGAGCGTGCCCCCGCTCGGGCTCGGCCGGACAAATGCATGCGGTTGCACCGAGAGCCGCTCCATGCGCGTCTTGTCGCCGAGGATCGAGCCGCCGGAAATGCCCGAGCTCGGGTCGACCGCGAGCACCGCGGGCCGATGGCCGGCAGCGATCAGATCGAGCCCAAGCGCCTCGATCAGCGTCGACTTGCCGACGCCGGGCACGCCCGAGATGCCGATGCGCAGCGTCTCGTTCGTCGGCAGCGGCAAGGCCGCGAGCAGCGCGTCGGCGCGGTCGCGATGCTCGACGCGGGTCGACTCGACAAGGGTGATTGCCTTCGCCACGGCCCGGCGCTGCGCTTCGCCGACCGGCCCGACGATGGCCTCGAGCAGCGCCTGGTCAGCGGGCTCCAGCATGCTCGCGTGCCGGCGTCGCTGCGCTCGTGGATGCCGACGCGGACAAAGCGAGGCGGATCTGCTCGAGCACGTCTTTTGCGCTCGCCGGGATCGGTGTGCCGGGACCGTAGATGCCCTTGACGCCGGCGGCGTAGAGGAACTCGTGGTCGCCCCGCGGCACGACGCCGCCGACGAAGACGACGATGTCGCCGGCGCCCTGCGCCTTCAGGGCGTCGATGATCGCCGGCACCAGCGTCATGTGGCCGGCCGCAAGGGTCGAGACGCCCACCGCGTGCACGTCGTTCTCGATCGCCTGCCGCGCGCACTCCTCGGCGGTCTGGAACAGCGGCCCGATGTCGACATCGAAGCCGAGATCGGCGAAAGCGCTGGCAACCACCTTGGCGCCGCGGTCGTGGCCGTCCTGGCCGAGCTTGGCGATCATGACGCGCGGCCGGCGGCCTTCCTGCTCGGCGAACGCAGCGATCTCCTGCTTGAGCTGGTCCCAACCGGCGGCGCTGTCGTAGGCGGCGGCATAGACACCGGACACCTTCTGCGTGTCTGCACGGTGGCGGCCCCACACGGCTTCCAGCGCATCGCTGACTTCGCCGACCGTGGCGCGCAGGCGCACCGCGCGGATGGCGAGGTCGAGCAGGTTGCCGGCACCGTCGCGCGCGCATTGCGTCAGCGCCGCCAGTGCCGACGTGACCGCGACGCCATCGCGCGAGGCGCGCAGTGCCGCGAGGCGGCGGACCTGGTTCTCGCGCACCGCATGGTTGTCGATCGCCAGCGTCTCGATCGGCGCCTCCGCATCGAGTTTGTACTTGTTGACGCCGACGATCGTGTCGAGGCCAGAGTCGATGCGGGCCTGCTTCTCGGCCGCGCTGGCCTCGATCTTCAGCTTGGCCCAGCCCGACTGGACGGCCCTGGTCATGCCGCCCAGGGCCTCGATCTCGTCGATGATGGTCCAGGCGGCGTCGGCCATCTGCTGCGTCAGCGCTTCCATCGCGTAGCTGCCCGCCCATGGATCGACGATCGAGGTGATGTGCGTCTCTTCCTGGATCACGAGCTGGGTGTTGCGGGCGATCCGGGCGCTGAATTCAGTCGGCAGCGCGATCGCTTCGTCGAGCGCATTGGTGTGCAGGCTCTGCGTCCCGCCGAACACCGCCGCCATCGCCTCGATGGTCGTCCGCACGACGTTGTTGTACGGGTCCTGCGCGGTCAGGCTCCAGCCCGAGGTCTGGCAATGGGTGCGCAGGATCGAGCTCTTCGCCTGCTTCGGCGCGAACTCTTCCATGATCCGGTGCCAGAGGCCGCGCGCCGCGCGCATCTTGGCAATCTCCAGATAGAAGTTCATGCCGATCGCCCAGAAAAAGCTGAGCCGGCCGGCGAAGGCGTCGACGTCGAGGCCCTTGGCGATGGCGGTGCGCACGTATTCGCGGCCGTCGGCCAGGGTCAGCGCCAGCTCGAGCGCCTGGTTCGCGCCGGCTTCCTGGATGTGATAGCCGGAGATCGAGATCGAGTTGAACTTCGGCATGTGCGATGCCGTGTATTCGATGATGTCGCCGACGATCCGCATGCTCGGCGCCGGCGGATAGATGTAGGTGTTCCTCACCATGAACTCTTTCAGGATGTCGTTCTGGATCGTTCCTGAAAGCTTGTCCTCGGCGACGCCCTGCTCCTCCGCGGCGACGATGTAGCCGGCGAGCACCGGCAGGACGCCGCCGTTCATGGTCATCGAGACGCTGACCTTGTCGAGCGGGATGCCGCCGAACAGGATCTTCATGTCCTCGACCGAATCGATCGCCACGCCGGCCTTGCCGACGTCTCCGGTAACGCGGGGGTGGTCGCTGTCGTAGCCGCGGTGCGTCGCAAGGTCGAAGGCGACGCTGATGCCCTGGCCGCCGGCCGCGAGCGCCTTGCGATAGAAATCGTTCGACGCCTCGGCGGTCGAGAAGCCTGCGTACTGGCGGATGGTCCATGGGCGGGCCGTGTACATCGTCGCCTGCGGGCCGCGGACGTACGGCGGAAAGCCCGGCAGCGTGTCGGTGGCCGGGAGCGCGTCGATGTCGGCGCGCGTGTAGAGCGGCTTGACGACGATGCCCTCGGGCGTGACCCAGTTCAGCGCGCCGATGTCGCCATCGGGTGCCGACGATGCGGCGGCGGCGCGCCAGGCAGCAAGCGCTTCGGAGTCGTTGGCGGAAGGCGTTTTCACGAGCGGGCAGCGAGCGACATGCGGCGGCCATTATCGGGGCGACCGCGCAGCGACAATCGCGCCATGCCGCGCCCCGCAATCAGCCTCGTCGCCGCCGTCACCGGCAACGGCGGCATCGGCAGGGCCGGGGCCCTGCTGTTCCGCGTGCCCGAGGATCTGCGCCGGTTCAAGGCGCTCACCATGGGTGCGCCGATCATCATGGGCCGGAAGACCTGGCAGTCGATCGGCCGACCCCTGCCCGGGCGGCGCAACATCGTCCTGACACGCGACCCGGCCTGGCGGGCCGAAGGCGCCGAGGCCGCAGGCTCGCTCGAAGACGCGCTCGGACGCTGCGCCGAGGCAGCTCGGGTCTTCGTGATCGGCGGCGCCGAGGTGTTTGCGCAGGCCCTGCCGCACGCCGACCGGCTCGAGCTGACCGAGATCGCGGCGGAGGTCGACGCCGACACCTTCTTTCCAGCCTGGGACCGCGCGCTCTTCGAAGAGACAGCCCGGCAGCCGCAGCGAACCGCAGACGCGCTCGACTACGCCTTCGTCACGTACAACAGAACCACGCAGGGAGAGTGAGATGTCGGACCACGAGTTTCATGTGCACGGCCCGCACGAGCACGAGCTCGAGCACCAGTCGCAAGCCGAGCCGCATGGCTTTGCCGGCCGGCTTGCGGTGGCCACCGCGATCATCGCCACGATCGGCGCCCTGTTTTCCTACATGGGCGGCCTGACCCAGGCGAACGCTGGCCTCGACAAGAACGAAGCGGCAATCAAGAAGACCGAAGCGTCGAACCAGTGGAGCTACTACCAGTCGAAGAGCAGCAAGCAGAACCTCGCCGAGCTGGCCGTCGAGCTGGCGCCGGAGCCGCGCAGGGCGTTCTACGCCGAAGAGATCAAGCGCTACAAGAGCGAAAAGGAAGTGATCAAGAAGGAGGCGGAAAAGTTCGAGCACGAATCGGGTGAATGGAGCAAGCGGAGCGACGAGCAGATCCACCAGCACCACCGCTGGGCCCAGGCGACGACGGCGCTGCAGATCTCGATCGCCCTCGCCGCGATCGCCTTGCTGACAAAGAGCCGCCGGCTGCAGTTCGGCGTCTACGGGTTGAGTGCCATCGGCATCGTCGTCGGCGTCCTGGCCTGGTGGCATATCTGAGGCGCCCCGCCTTCGACGAAGCTCAAGCCTTGTCGTCGAGGCCGAGCTCCTGGATCTTCCGCGTGATGGTGTTGCGGCCGATCCCGAGTTTCTGCGCCGCTTCGATTCGCCGGCCCCGGGTCAGCGCCAGCGCGGTCTGAATCAGCTGCGCCTCGAAGCGCCGGGTCAAGGCGTCCCAGACCATCGGCTCGCCGGCGCGAAGCATCTCGCCCGCCTCCTGCTCCAGGCCCGCCAGCCAGCTCACTGAGGCCGGCGCCGAAGCGACCGATGCCAGTGTCGCCGCCAGCAGACTCGGCACCGTCAGCGGAGCGCCCGGCCCAGCCTCGGGGCGCGCTTCCGTCGCCGCGGCGGCGACCGCGTCCGCTGCCTGCCCCGGTGCCGTACCGAGGCCCGGATCGAGGCTCGTGACCGCGGCGCGGGGCGGCGGCTTCGCCTGCAGTTCCGGAGGCAGATCCTTGGCATCGACCAGCTGCGCCGGCGCCATCACGGTGAGCCAGTGACAGATGTTCTCGAGCTGGCGGACGTTGCCGGGAAAGTCGAAGCTGAGCAGACGCGCGAGCGCCGCTTCGCTGATGCGCTTGCCCTCGACACCGAGCTCCCGGGCGCTTTTCTGCAGGAAAAAACGCGTCAGCGCCGGGATGTCTTCCTGGCGCTCGCGCAGCGCCGGCAGGCGCAGCCGGATGACGTTCAGGCGATGGAACAGATCCTCGCGGAACGAGCCGGCCTTGACGCGCGCTTCGAGATCCTGATGCGTCGCGGCGATCACCCGGACGTTGCTGCGCATCGGGTTATGGCCGCCGACGCGATAGAACTGGCCGTCCGCTAGGACCCGCAGCAGGCGGGTCTGCAGGTCGAACGGCATGTCGCCGATCTCGTCGAGGAAGAGCGTGCCGCCATCGGCCTGCTCGAAGCGGCCGCGCCGGGTCGTCTGTGCACCGGTGAAGGCGCCACGCTCGTGGCCGAACAGCTCGGACTCGAGCAGGTCCTTCGGAATCGCCGCCGTGTTGATGGCGACGAACGGACCGCTCGCGCGCTGACTGTGCTTGTGCAAGGCGTTGGCCACCAGCTCCTTGCCCGAGCCCGACTCGCCGGTGATGAGCACGGTGACGATGCTCTGGCTGAGTCGGCCGATCGCCCGGAACACGTCCTGCATCGCCGGCGCCTGACCGAGCATCTCGGGGACTTGCGCCGTCAGCGTTTCCACTTCGCCGACGTGCAGGCTTTCTTCGACCGCACGCCGGATCAGGTCGACCGCCTTCGGCACATCGAATGGCTTCGGCAGGTAGTCGAACGCGCCGCCCTGGAACGCGGCGACCGCGCTGTCGAGGTCGGAGTAGGCGGTCATGATGATGACCGGCAGGTCGCGCATGCGGGCCTTGATCTTGGCCAGCAGCTCGATGCCCGAGCCGCCCGGCATCCGGATGTCGGAGACGAGGACCTGCGGCTGATCGTCATCGAGCGCCGTCAGCACGTCGCGCGCGTTCGTGAAGCTGCGCACCGCGAACTCCTCGCGGGTCAGCGCCTTTTCGAGAACGAAGCGGATCGACTGGTCATCGTCGACGATCCAGATCGGTTTCATGTCGGCCGGCCGCCGGGCCGCCCCAAGGCCGGCCGCGCCCCCTCGGGAGGCAGCGAACGCAGTAAGCGTGGGGGCTTCATCTGAGCAGCGGAATCAAGATCTTGAACACAGTATGTCCCGGTTCGCTTTCCAACTCGACGGTGCCCTGGTGTTGCTGGATGAAGGTTTGAGCAAGCGTCAGGCCGAGTCCCGAACCACCATCACGACCCGACACGAGGGGCAAGAAGATCCGCTCGTGAAGTGCCTGCGGAATCCCGGAACCGTTGTCCTCGATATGCAATTCCAGTGCCAGTGGATAGCGGTGCTTGCCGAGCGTCGCCTGCCGCGCCACGCGGGTCCGCATCAGGATCATCGCGTCGCCGATCTCGATGCGTTCGCTCAGCGCCTCGGCGGCATTGCGGGCGATGTTCAGGACCGCCTGGATCAGCTGCTCGCGGTCGCCGGGGAACTCGGGGATCGAGGTGTCGTAATCGCGCTCGGTCGCCAGGCCGCTCGGAAACTCGGCGACGATCAAGGCACGCACCCGCTCGCAGACCTCGTGGATGTTGACGTTGCCGACGACGTGGGGCTTCCGGTGCGGCGCGAGCAGGCGGTCCACCAATGACTGCAGCCGGTCGGCCTCCTTGATGATGACCTGCGTGTATTCGGTGAGCGCGCGCGACTCGATCTCCATCTCGAGCAGTTGCGCCGCGCCGCGAATGCCACCGAGGGGGTTCTTGATCTCGTGGGCCAGGTTCCGGATCAGCTCCTTGGTCGCGTGGGCCTGCTCGAGGGCGCGCTCCTCGCGCTCCTGCCGCGTTTGCTGCTCGATCTCGACCAGCTCGAAGACGACGTTGCGCGCGCCGTCGATCTGATTGATGGTCACGCCCACCGGCAAGGTCTCGCCATGGCTCGACCCGGGGCGCTTGAGCTGCGCGTCGAAGCGGCTGGTCGCGAACGCATTCGTGCTGACCGCCATGACGGTGTCGCGAACCAGCCGTGGATCGGTGAACCAGTCGAACGCCGAGCTTCGCGACATGCTGCGGCGCGACAGACCGAGCACGTTTTCGAACGACGAATTGGCGAAGACGCATTCGCCCTCGGGGGTCACCTCGGCCACCATCGTGGCCAGCAGGTCGAACGCGGCATGACCGCCGGCGGTTTCAGTGCATGACGCGGCCGGCTCGAGCGGGCCCGGCGCAGTCACAAGGTGGGGGGCGGCGCCGGTGGCGGGAACTTGGCGAGCTCGCGGCGAAGCGCAGCCACGTCGCCTTCCTTGCGGGCGATCGCAGCGCTCATCTCGCCGACCCGATCGACGTACTTCTGATAGTTCTTCTCGTCGCCCTGCCGCTCGGGCTGGCCGTTGTTGTATTCCTTGCGAAGCAGGGACAGACGGTCTTCCTCGGTCTTCAGCTCGTTCTCGAGAATGCGCCTCGCGTCGCTGTCGCGGGCGCGCTGCGCCACCGGGTCGATCCGCGCCGAAGAACCGCCGCCCGCGACCGGGACCGGTGTGCCGGACGCACGCGGCTTGGTCATCTGGATGATCGTGACCGGGGCGCCCTCGATCTTCTTGCAGCCGAGCCGTTCGGCGTCCTTGGCCGACACCGTGTTCTTGTATTCGTTGCCCGGACAGCGGTACACGTTGGACTCGGCGGTGCTGCTGGCGCTCTCGGCAGCGAGAGAAACGCTGCCGCCGAGGGCCGTGGCGGAAACCAGGATACAGAGTGTGTGGCGTTTCATATCGTCTCCAGCCTCTCAACGTCGGCCGATCCAGCCGCGCCGACTTGCCGGTGCCGATTGTGTCGCAGCTTGCCGAAGCCTCAGAGGCTGTAGTACATGTCGAACTCGATCGGATGCGTCGTCATGCGGTAACGCGTGACTTCCTGCATCTTCAGCTCGATGTAGGCGTCGATGAAGGCGTCGGTGAAGACGCCGCCCTTGGTCAGGAAGGCACGGCCCTTGTCCAGATAGTCGAGCGCCTGGTCGAGGCTGTGACAGACCGTCGGAATCTTCGCGTCTTCCTCCGGCGGCAGGTGGTAGAGGTCCTTGGTCGCCGCCTCGCCCGGATGGATCTTGTTCTCGACGCCGTCGAGGCCGGCCATGAGCAGGGCCGAAAACGCAAGGTACGGGTTGGCCAGCGGATCGGGAAACCGCGCCTCGATCCGACGGCCCTTCGGGTTGGAGACGAACGGGATCCGGATCGACGCCGAACGGTTCTTCGCCGAATAGGCCAGCTTGACCGGCGCCTCGAAGCCGGGCACCAGCCGCTTGTAGCTGTTGGTGCCGGGATTGGTGATCGCGTTCAAGGCGCGGGCATGCTTGATGATGCCGCCGATGTAGAACAGCGCGTACTCCGAGAGACCGGCGTAGCCGTCGCCGGCGAACAGGTTCTTGCCATCTTTCCAGACCGACTGGTGCACGTGCATGCCCGAGCCGTTGTCGCCGACGATCGGCTTCGGCATGAAGGTGGCGGTCTTGCCGTACGAATGGCAGACGTTCCAGATCACGTACTTGAGCTTCTGGGTCCAGTCGGCGCGTTCGACCAGCGTGCTGAACTTGGTGCCCATCTCGTTCTGGCCGGCACCGCCGACCTCATGGTGGAACACCTCGACCGGGATGCCGAGCGACTCGAGCACGAGCGAGATCTCGGCCCGGATGTCCTGCGCGCTGTCGACCGGAGGCACCGGAAAGTAGCCGCCCTTGACGGTCGGGCGATGGCCGCTGTTGCCGTTCTCGAAGCTCTTGCCGGTGTTCCAGGGCGCCTCGTCGGCATCGATCTTGACGAAGCAGCCGGACATGTCCGAGCCCCACTTCACGTCGTCGAAGATGAAGAACTCGGGCTCGGGGCCGAAGAACGCGGTGTCGCCGAGGCCGGACGCCTTCAGGTAAGCCTCGGCCTTCTTGCCGATCGAGCGCGGGTCGCGGTCGTAGGGCTTGCCGTCGGCCGGCTCGAGCACGTCGCAGGTCAGGTTGATGGTCGGCTCTTCGAAGAACGGATCGATCACGGCCGAATTGGGATCGGGCATCAACAGCATGTCCGACGCCTCGATGCCTTTCCAGCCGGCGATCGACGAGCCGTCGAAGGCGTGGCCCGAGACGAACTTGTCTTCGTCGAAATGCGACACCGGCACGGTCACGTGTTGTTCCTTGCCGCGGGTGTCGGTGAAGCGGAAGTCGGCGAACTTGACTTCGCTTTCCTTCACCATGTTCATCACGTCGGCGACGGTCTTTGCCATCAATCAATCTCCATTAGGGCTTGCGGTGGGGTGCTGCGGATCGTTCGCGGGCGGCCGAAGCCCCGCAAATGCGCATCGGAAACGAGCAGAAAGTATGCCAGTGTCTGCAGGGGCCGAGCCCCTCGGCGGTGCGTCCGGCGCACCGCGACAAGGCGCGATCACGGCCCTCATCGCACCAGTTCCGGGCCAAGCCGCGCCTGCAACGATCGCAGGCCCTCGAGCATCGCCGCATAGGCTGCGTCGAGCTGGCCGCGCTCGCCCTTGACGCCAAGCTCGATGTGGCGGCCGAACTCGGCGTGGTCGACGCTCGGCAGGCTGAACACCTTGATCCCTGGGAACGCGGCCTCGACCGTTTCCATCAGGGGCGTCAGCGCCGCTTCCATGGCACCGAAGACGATCACCGATCGCTCACGCAGATCGGCGGCCCGATGCAGTTCCGGATAGCAGGTGTCGAGCACCCACTCGATCATCGGCCAAGCCATGACCGGGAACCCGGGCACGAAGAAGACTCCGCCGGAGCCCGAGCGCACCGAGAAGCCGGCGATCTTGTTGTAGGGGTTCGGGATGACGCGAGCCCCTTCGGGGAAGAGCGCCATGTCGAGTCGGTGCCGGTTGTCGGGTCGGTCCGGATCGAAGCTTTCGCCGCGCTCCCGGGCGACGTCTCTCATGCGCTCGACGACGAGGGCGCCGGCCTGGGGGTGGAGCGCCAACGGGACGCCGAGCGCGGCGGCGGCGCACTGCCGGGTGTGGTCGTCGGGTGTCGCGCCGATGCCGCCGCAGGAAAAGACGACATCGCCGCTGCCGAACGCGGCCCGCAGGTCGGCAGTGATGCGATCGGGCTCGTCGCCGACGTAACGCGCCCACGACAGCGACAGGCCGCGCGCCGCCAGCAGCTCGATGACACGCGGCAGATGCTTGTCGGCACGCTTGCCGGAGAGGATCTCGTCGCCGATGATGATGAGACCGAAGTTCATGGCGCCGGCATCTCGCTCAACCGCAACTCGCCAGACCGCACCTCGCCAGACTGCACCTCGCCCGACCGGATGTCGCGCAGGCCGGCGAGGAGAAAGTGGGCGAACCAGAGCGTCGAGAACGCGAACACCAGCGTGTAGAGCCAGATCGAGACGACGATCAGGAGCGGCGCGAACACGAGCGCGAGCGCACTCAGCGCCCACAGCAGCGAGGGTGCGGCGCCGAGGAAGCCGGTGGCGATGCCCATGCCGAGCAGCGGCAGGCGGTGTGCCAGCATCAGGCGCCGCCGTTCCTCGGCGCTCGCATGCAGCGCCAGCACGTCGAACGCGAAGACGCGATAGCTGAGCCAGCCCCAGATCAATGGCGGCACGACCAGCACCAGCGGCGGAATGAACCAGAGCGGCACGCTGGCCACAAGCGCGAGGAGCGCCGCGACGGCGCAGGCGATCGACCAGGCCAGCCCGCGCCAGAAGCCGCCGCCGCGACGCTTCTCGAGCAGAGGAAAGCGCCTCTTCCCGACCAGCCGGACCAGCGCCGGCGCCATCAGCGTGGCGACCACGACGAGCGTCGCGACGACGCAGATCGGCACCGCGAGCGCCACCACCAGCAGCGGGCCGACGACGCTGTGGAAGGCCGTGCCACCGATCGCATCGAGCCACGAGAAGAGTGCCGCCAGCAAGGTCCAGTCCTCGAGCCAGCCGCGAAGCGATCCGACCGCGGGCTCCCAGAAGAAGTAACCGAGAAGCCACGCGGCACCGCCGACCAGCAGCAGCGGCGCCAGCGACAAGGCGATCACCTTGGGGTGGAGACAGTACGCTGCGGCGCGCCAGCAGGCGTCGAAGACCCTCGACAGGACAGGCGAGGGACGGGGCGGGGACAGCAAGCGGGCAGTGTAAGAGCGGCGCTTCGACCGGCCTCGGGGCGGTTGGAGCCGGAAACGCCTGCCAATTGGTAACGCTTTTCGCGCCGGGACAGCCATGCGCCGTCAATCGCGACCCCGCTCGCAGGAGGCGCTGCCTAGAATTTCTCCGATGCGTCTCGACCCCCCGACCTTGCTCTTCGCGGCCTCGGCTGCGCTTGCCCTGGCAAGTGCCGCTGCCGCGTCGATCGGTATCCGCCAACGCCTGCGCCGCGGCGTCTGGTGGTGGATCGGCGCCAACAGCGCCCTCGTCGCCGCGTTGGTCGGCCACGCCATGGCCGAAGCGGACACCGTCCTGCTGGCGCTGACGGCGGCGTTGGCCCTGCAGTGGCCGGTCGTCACACTGGCCGGCCTGCGCCGCTTCTTCGCCCGCGGCAGTGCCGGCATGCCAGCCTGGGCAGACTGGCTGGTGCTCGGCATCGCTTCCGCCGCCGCGGCCGGCGCCTGGTTCGTGCCCTTCAATGCGGTCACGCCGCAACAGGTGTTCGCTGGCGCGATGCTGGTGGTGACGTTGTACGCGGCGGTGGTCGTCCCCCGACTGGAAGACTTCGAGACGGCGCCGGTCTTGAGGAGCCTGCTGTTCGGCCTGGCCGGCAGCGCCCTGCTGCAGGTGACCTGGATCGGACTCGCCCTCAGCGGCTTCGTCGCCGTGCTCGCCGCGCCCGACTTCGCCCTGGCCGCGCTCCTCGCGCCGGCCGTCACGGCGCTGCTGATGCCCCAGCTCTCCCTCGTCATGAACCACGAGCGCAACATGGCGCAGCTCCGCGCCTCGCATCGAAAACTGCGGCACATGGTGGAAGTGGACACCCTGACCCAGTTGCCGAACCGGCGCCATTTTCACGAGCTCGCGGCCAAGGCGATCCAGCCGGCCCCTGGCCTGGCGTCGTTGCTGGTGTTCGACGTCGATCGGCTCAAGCACATCAACGACATGCTCGGCCACTCGGTCGGCGACGAAGCGCTGCGCCAGATCGGCACGGCGCTTCGCGAGACGCTGCGCCGCCGCGACGTCGCCGGGCGGCTCGGCGGCGACGAGTTCGCGGTGGTGCTGCCGCGCACGCCGGTCGCCGACATCGAAGTGGTGGTCGCCCGCATCAACGCGCGGATCGACGACCGCCAGGTGGCGCCGCGCATCGCCCGGGTCAAGCTCAACGTCGGCGCGACCCAGATGCTGGCGAACGAAACCATCGCCGACGCGTTGCGCCGGGCCGAGATCGCGCTGGAGGCCGCCCGCGACGAAGCGCGGCGTCAGGCCGCGGCCATGATCTCGGCGTTCGGCTCGGTGACGAATACGCCGATGCCGCCGGAGGTGGTGGCCGCCGCCGCACCGTCGCTCGGTTTCGTTCCGATCAGCCTGAAGCCGACGCCGCTTCCGGTCGGCGAAGTGACGCAGGACGCCTGGACCGGCTGAGCACGGGGCGCGCCCACGCGTCCGGGCGGGTGACCGTCGCGACTCAGCCGTTCACGCCTGGCGCAGATGCCAGGCCTTCGGCCGCGTGAAGGTTCGAATCCCGTCCCTCGACAACGTCACGCCGACGCCGGAATCGCCGAGGCCCGACCAGGGCAGCCGCGGGCTGACCCGGTCGCAGCAATTCCAGTAGACGCTGCCGGCCCGCACCCGCCCGAGCAGACCCCTAGCCCTTGCCTCGCTGCCGCTGTAGACGCCCGCGGTCAAGCCGTAGCGGCTGTCGTTCATCAAGGCGAGCGCGTCGGCGTCGCTGCCGACCTTCTGGATGCCGATCACCGGGCCGAAGCTTTCCTCGCGCATCAGCAGCATCGCGTGGTTCGCCTCGGTGACGACGGTGGGCTCGAACCATTGGCCGGCGCGGTCGATCCGCTTGCCGCCGAGCCGGACCCTGCCGCCCTTGGCCCGGGCGTCGGCGATCTGCGCCTCGAGCACGGCCAGTTGCGGCGCGCGCGTGATGGCACCGATGTAGGTCGCTTCGTCGGCTGGATCGCCGACCTTGAAGCCGGCCACCGTGGCGAGGAAGGCGTCGACGAAGGCGTCGTGGATGCGCTCGTGGACGTAGATGCGCTCGACCGAGCAGCAGCTCTGGCCGGTGTTGTACATGGCGCCGTCGGCCAGCGATGCGGCGGCGGCGGTGGGGTCGGCGTCGTCGGCGACGTAGCTCGGGTCCTTGCCGCCGAGCTCGAGCTGCAGGCGGATCATCCGCGGCCCCACCGCCGCGGCGATCCCGGCCCCGGTGGCTGCCGAACCGGTGAAAAAGACGCCGTCGACCGGCTGCTCGACCAGTGCGGCGCCGACCGCACCGGCGCCGACGATCGTGATGAACACGTCCTCGGGAACGCCCGACGCGTGCAGGAGCCTCGCGATGTGCTGCCCCGTCAGCGTCGCGAATTCGGAGGGCTTGTAGAGCACCGCATTGCCCGTAAGCAAGGCCGGCACGAAGACGTTGCCGCCGACGAAATAGGGATAGTTCCAGGCCGAGATGTTGGCGACGACGCCGAGTGGGTCGTGGCCGATCCGCTCGGTGATGCCGGCATCGGCGAACACGTCCTCACCGGCAACGCAGGCCTCGACTTCGCCGACGAAGAAATCGATGCGGGCGAGAAAGCCGTTCAGCTCGTTGCGCGATTGCGTGATCGGCTTGCCGACCTCGGCAGTGAGGG
Organism: Pseudomonadota bacterium; assembly: GCA_030946925.1. GTDB lineage: Bacteria > Pseudomonadota > Gammaproteobacteria > Burkholderiales > Burkholderiaceae_C > Schlegelella_A. The sequence goes on along the minus strand of JALYXU010000196.1, from coordinate 8,830 downwards.
TACGGGCCAGCGTTTCGAGCTCGGCGACGACGTGCCCGCGAAAGCGTGCGACGGCGGCCTTCCGCTCGGCGATCGGCGTCGCTGCCCAGGCGGGCTGCGCGGCCCGTGCCCGCACCGCCTTCGCAGCGACGCTGGCCGCGTCGTCTGCCGGCACTTCCGCAAGCAGCGAGCCGTCGGCCGGATTGGTGATCGTCAACACTGCCATCGGAGCGGCCATCAGAGCTGCCGGGCGGCGCGGGCAGCGGCCAGAAAGTCCTCGAGCAGCGGCCGGTCGTCGAGGGTGCCCTCGCCGGAACGATGGAACTCGGGGTGCCACTGCACCGCGGCCATGAAGGCGGGTCCGGGCTTGCGGATCGCTTCGATCATGCCGTCGACGGGGCAGCGTGCTTCGACGATGAAGCCAGGGGCGAGGTCCTTCACCGCCTGGTGATGCACGCTGTTCACGCTTGCTTGCGCGGTGCCGGCGAAGACCTCGGCGAGCCGCGTTCCAGCGACGAATTCGAGCGGGTGCACGTTGCGGTCGTAGATGGCGGCGTCGCGATGACGGACCTCGCCGGGACGATGCGTGTCGATGTCCTGGAACAGGGTGCCGCCGTGGGCGACGTTCATGAGCTGCAGGCCGCGGCAGATGCCGAGTACGGGCTTGCCGCGGCCGGCGAACGCGGCAAGCAGCGCCTTTTCGTAGTCGTCGCGCAGCCGGTCGCCGTGCCAGCGTTCGTCGAGCGGCGTCTCGCCATAGCTGCCGGGCCAGACGTCGGCGCCGCCCTCGAGGACCAGCGCGTCGAGCCATTCGGCATAGTCGTCGAGCGCCGCGTCGCCCTTCTGCGTGTCGCCGACCGGGCTCGGGATCATCACCGCCAGCGCGCCGCTCGACATGACCCAGTGCGCGATCGATTGCTCGAGGTATTGCAAGGTCTTGCCGCTGAAGATCGGTCGGGTCGCGTCGGCGTGAAAAAAGCAGGCCGAAATGCCGACCTTGACGCGATCGCTCGTCATGGTCGTCATCGGGGCAGCGCCGCGGCGCCAGCCGCAAGCGTGGGGGCACTTGACATCACATCGCCGCCGCGAACAGGCGCTCGAAGTCGGCCGCGAGAGCCGGCCGCGGATTCGTCTTGTGGCAGATGTCGGCCGCCGCGACCGCGACCAGGCGCGGAATCGCGTCGCGCGTCACGCCGGCCGCCGCCAGTCCGGGAGCGATGCCGATCGCCTGCTTCAGCTGCTTCAGCCAGACAAGAAAGCCGGCGGCGCCGCCGCTCGCGCCGACGGCGTGCGCGAGCTCGGCGAATTTCGCAGGCACCGCTTCGGCATTCCAGGCCAGCACCGTGTCGATCATCAGGGCGTTGGCCAGGCCATGGTGCATGTCGCACACCGTGCCGAGCGCATGGGCGCAGGCATGGACGGCGCCGAGGTCTTTCTGGAAGGCGATCGCGCCCATCATCGAGCTCATCATCATGTCGGCGCGGGCGTCGATGTTGCCCGGCTCCGCGACGGCGAGCGCGAGCGAGCGGGCCGCCAGGCGCAGGCCCTCGAGTGCGATGCCGTCGCAGAGCGGGTGATAAGCCGGCGAAAGATAGCTCTCGACGTTATGGGTCACCGCATCCATGCCGGTGGCCGCAGTGACCGCCGGCGGCAGGCCGAGCGTCAGCTCCGGATCGGCGAACACCGCCTTGGCCAGGATCCGTGCCGAGAAGACGACCCGCTTGACATGCGTGTCCGGCTCGCTGATGACGCTGCTGCGGCCGACCTCGCTGCCGGTGCCCGATGTCGTCGGCAAAGCGACGAAGTACGGCAGCGCGGCGCCGATCGGCCGGGCCTTCGGATGATCCCAGACGTACTCCATGACGTCGCCCGGATGGGTCGCCATCAGCCCGACCACCTTCGACACGTCGAGCGCCGCGCCGCCGCCGATGCCGACGACGCAATCGGCGCCGTGGTCACGGTAGGCCGCAGCGCCCTCCATCACCTGGCTCGCCGTCGGATTGCCGAACACGCCGGCGAAGACGGCGCAGTCGAGCTTCGCGGCGTGCAGGCTCCGCTCGAAGGCGGCGAGGAGCGGCAAGGCCGCCAGACCCTTGTCGGTGACGATCAGCGGCCGGTGCATGCCGTGCCCCGCGAGATGCGGGCCGCAGAGGCGGCTCGCGCCGGGACCGAAGTGGATCGCCGTCGGAAACGAAAAATGACTGATCGTCATGGCAGGGACCGCGTCGTTGCCATGGACGAAACGCTGCGGCTCACTGGAGCCGCAGCCAACGCAGCTCGATCAGGTCGCTCGGCCATTGCACCGCGTGGACCGTGCGTTTCATCGCCCAGCTCAACGTGCGCCGGTAAAGCGGAATCGATGGCAGCGCATCGCCGACCATGCCGAGCGCGGTGGCCGACATCGCCCGGCGCTTCGCTTCGTCGGGCTCGACACGGATGGCGTCGATCAAGGCGTCGAGCTTCGGGTCGCTGAAACGGCCGCTGTTGAAGGTGCCGAGCCCGGCCTTGCTCCAGGTGCGAAAGAGCGCGTTGAGCGACGCCCAGGCGTCGGTGGTCGGCGTCCAGCCGAATTCGATCAGGCTGGCAGTGCCTTCGCTCAGCTTGGGGAAGAACTGGTTGGTCGGCGACGAGCGCAGCGTCGCCCGGATGCCGACCTGGGTCAGCATCGCCGTCATCGCCTGGCAGACCGCCTCGCGCCAGGCGACGTTGACGCAGTCGAGCGTCACCGAGAAGCCGTTCGGGTAGCCGGCCTCGGCGAGCAGCGCCTTCGCCTTCGCAGCGTCGTAGGGCAGCCGCTTGTCGAGCTCGGCGGGCGAACCGTCGACCCGTGGCGACAGGTACGCGCCGGTCGGTCGCGCCTGACCGCGCAGCACCTTCTGCGCGATCAGCTCGACATTGATCGCGTGGTAGACGGCCCGGCGCACGCGCAGGTCCTTGAAGGGGTTGCGACCCTTGACGTCGGAGCCTTCGAGCTCGGCGTGGGCGACGTCGAAGACGAGGTATTGCTGGCCGAGATCGGTCGACTGCAGCACGGTCAGGGCGGATTCCGTTTTCAGGCGCGCGATGTCCGGCGTGGGCGGGTCGAGGACCATGTCGACTTCGCCCGAGATCAGTGCCGCCAGTCTGGTGGCATCGGAGCGGATCGGCAGCCAGACCACCTCGTCGACATTGCCCGAGCGTTTCTCGCTCCAGCCCCACCAGCGCGGGTTCTTCTTCAGCACCGCGCGCACATCCGGCTCGTAGCGTTCGAGCAGGTACGGACCGGTGCCGTTGGCGTTGCGGACCGCATAGGTTTCCTGCTTGCCGTTGAAGTCCTGGGCGACCTCGACCTTGTGCAGCTGGCACCAGGCCTTGCTCATCATCGGCAGGGTCGCGAACTTCTGCGGCAGCACCGCGTCGGGGGCATCGAGGTCGATCTCGAGCGTCGCGTCGTCGACCTTCTTCGCGCCGACCACGCCCTTGAGCTGGAAGGCGCGCTGCGACGGCGCGGTCATCGCCCGTTGCACCGAGAAGACGGCGTCCTCGACCGTGAACGGCGTGCCGTCGTGGAAGACGACGCCGGGACGGATCTTGAAGCGCCAGGTGGTGTTGTCGATGCGGCTCCATGACAGCGCCAGCGACGGCTCGAAATTGAAGTTCTCGTCGCGGTTGACGAGCGAGTCGTAGACCTGGTAGGTGACGCGGGCGTGGTACAGGAGCGCAAGCGCGTGCGGATCCATCGTCTGCGGATCGAAGGCGGTGGCGATGCGCACGGTGGTTGCGTCGGCCGCGCCGGTGCCGGCGAGCGCCGCGACGACCGCGATCGTCGTCAGCAGACGATGAACCGGCCTCGACATGCGCTGAAGAAAGGCCATCAGATGATCTCGAAGTAGCGCTTCAATTCCCAGTCGGTGACGCCGTCGAGCCACTGCCGCCACTCCCAGTCCCGGCTGGCCGCGAAATGATCGACGAAATCGTCGCCGAGCCAGTCGCGAGCGATCCGCGATTGCTGGAAGACGCGGGTCGTCTCGATCAGCGTGCGCGGCGCACGCGGGATGTGGTCGGCGCCGGCGTTGGTGCCGGTGATCGGTGGCGCGGTCAGCTTCCAGCCCTTCTCGACGCCTTCGAGACCGGCCGCGATCACCGCCGCCATGGCGATGTACGGATTGACGTCGGCGCCCGGGCAGCGCGTCTCGAGTCGGGTCGCCTTCGGGCTGCCGGCCAGGACCCGAAAGCTGGCGGTGCGGTTGTCGATGCCCCAGGTCGGCTTGACCGGCGCCCAGAAGCCGTCGACGAGCCGCTTGTAGCTGTTGATGGTCGGCCAGAACATCGGCGCGAATTCCATCAGGCAGGCAACCTGGCCGGCGACATAGCTTTCGAACAGCGGGCTCATCTTCGTCGGCGCGGCAGCGTCGTAGAAAAGGTTCTTCTTGCCGTCGGGACCGTCCTTCAGGCTTTGGTGGATGTGGCCGCTGCAGCCCGGATACTGCTGGCTCCACTTGGCCATGAAGCTCGGCATGACGCCGAAGCGGGCGCCGATCTCCTTCGCGCCGGTCTTGAAGAGGATCGCCCGGTCCGCCTGCTCGAGCGCCTCGCCGAAAGCAATCGCCACCTCGTAGACGCCCGGCCCGGTCTCCGTGTGCAGGCCTTCGATCGGCACGCCGAACGCGAGCATCTCGTCCATCAGCGCGTTCATATACTCGCGCTTGTGGTTCATGCGCAGCAGCGAGTAGCCGAACATTCCCGGCGTCAGCGGGGTCGGCCCGACACCCTGCTTGGCGGCCCAGGTCTGCGGCGTCTCGACGAAGTTGAACCACTCGAACTCCATCCCGCACATCGGCGAAAAGCCCATCTTCTCGGCTCGCTTCAGGACCCGCTTCAGGGTCTGTCGTGGGCAGATCGGCGACGGCTCGCCCTCAGGCGTGACGAACTCGCCGAGAAAGAACGGCACATTGCCGTCCCACGGCACGTTGCGCTGCGTCGCCAGGTCGAGACGGGCCAGCGCGTCGGGAAAGCCGTGCTGCCAGCCGGTGTGCGTGGCGTTGTCGTAGGTCTTGTCGGTCATGTCCCAGCCGAACACGACGTCGCAGAAGCCGAAGCCGCCGCCCGGCGCCGGCTCGGCCGCACCGAGGAACTTGTCGAGGTGCAGATACTTGCCGCGGAGCACGCCGTCGATGTCGCTGACAGCGACCTTGACCTTGTCGCTGCCGCTCTTCCTGACCGCGGTGAGCGCGGGATGTTCGGGCGTCGGTGTCGTCATCGGCGGATTGTCGCGCCGGCCGGGCACCCGTGCAGGCGCCATGAACAGCCCTCGGCCTCGGCGGCGTGAGCGCAGCCGGCGTGATGAATCTCTCGACCCTTCGCCGCAAGCAGACGCTGCAGACCGCACAGGAACGGCCACGGCCACGTTCTCACGCATGATCGACCCATGCTTCCTCTGCTGAATCTGCTGGCAGCGATCGCGCTGCTCGTCTGGGGCACGCACATCGTTCGCACCGGCATGCTGCGGGTGTTCGGCGAGAACCTGCGCCGGATCCTGGCGCTCAGCTTCGGCAGCCGCTTCCGCTCCGTCTGCGCCGGGCTCGGCGTGACCAGCCTGATCCAGTCGAGCACGGCCACCTGCCTGATCGTCGCCTCGTTCGTCGGCAAGAATCTGGTGACCACCAGCGCGGCGCTGGCCGTCATGCTCGGCGCCGATGTCGGCACCAGCATGATGGCGGTGGTCTTTTCGTTCGACTTGTCCTGGCTGTCGCCGCTGCTCATCTTCGTCGGCGTCGTCGTCTTCATCTCGAAGCAGAACAGCGGCGCCGGCGCGGTCGGCCGGGTCCTGATCGGTCTCGGCTTGATCACCCTGGCGCTGCAGCTGATCGTCGCCGCGACGCGGCCCTTGACCGAAGCGCCGGCGGTGCGTGCGCTGCTGGTCTCGCTGCCCAGCGACGTGCTGCTCGACATCGTCGTCGGCGCCGCGCTGACGGTGCTCTCGTATTCGAGCCTGGCGATCGTCCTCCTGATCGCGACGCTGGCCGCGTCGACGATGGTGCCGGTGCCGGCCGCCCTCGGCCTGGTCCTCGGCGCCAACATCGGCAGCGGCGTCCTGGCGATGCTGGCCACCGCCGGCGCGACCGCGCAGGTGCGGCGCCTGCCGCTCGGCAACCTGATCTTCAAGATCGGCGGCGCGCTTCTCTTCGTCGCCTTTTTGCCGCAAGTGCAAGTGCTGTTGCAGCAGCTCGCGCCCACCGTGCACCAGCAGGTGGTTGCCTTCCACCTCGCCTTCAACCTGGTCCTGGCGGCCGTGTTCATCGGCTTCACCGGCCTGGTCGGCCGCACCGTGGATCGCTGGTACCCCGAACCGCCGCTCGGTGCCAACACGACGCGGCCGCGTCATCTCGATCCGCTCGCCCTGACGATGCCCTCGCTCGCGATCTCATGCGCCGCACGAGAGGCCCTGCACCAGGCCGACGTGGTCGAGACGATGCTGCGCGGCATTCTTCCGGTCCTGCACAACAACGACCTCCGGCTTTCGGGCGAGCTGCGCAAGCTCGACGACACGGTCGACGAGCTCTATTCCGCGATCAAGTTCTACCTGACGCAGATCTCCGGCGAGGCGTTGTCCAAGCAGGAGAGCCGGCGCTGGACCGACATCGTCTCGTTCACGATCAACATGGAACAGGTCGGCGACATCATCGAACGGATCCTGCAGGACATCGAGGACAAGAAGGTGCGGAAGAACCGCAGCTTCTCGGAAGCCGGAATGGCCGAGATCGTTCACCTGCACGAGCGCCTGCTGGCCAATCTGCGGCTGGCGATGAGCGTCTTTCTCGACGGCCACGTCCGCGATGCCAAGCGGCTGCTCGAGGAGAAGGCGCGCTTTCGCGAGCTCGAGCACGAATACGCCGCCAACCACATCGCCCGACTGCGCGAGAACACGACGCAAAGCATCGAGACCAGCTCGCTGCACATCGACCTCATCAGCGAGCTGAAGCGGATCAACTCGCACATCTGCGGCGTCGCCTATCCGATCCTGGAGCAGGCCGGAGCGCTGACCGCGACGCGAATTCGCCAGTCGCGGTTCGCCTCGCTGACGGCGGACGAGGCGCGCGACATCTGAGGGCGCCTCGGTCGGCCGGCAGCGCAGATCTTCCCGGCGCGACCTTGCGCTGCCTCAGTCGTCGTAGTCCAGCTTCGGATACCAGTTCCTGCCGCGTCCGGCCGGCGTCAGGTCGAGCAGCGTCCACAGCGGTGTCGGATCGGGCGCGCCGTGCGGGTCCTGCCCGGGGTCTTGCGTACCGCTCGACTCGGCGGCCCAGAAATGACGCACCGCCCCGTCCTTCGTCCAGACGTCGAGTGCCGGCCATTCGCTGCCGTCGGCGGCCAGGCCGCGGTAGTCGGTCGCAAAGTCGTCGCCGACGCACTGGAAGAAGCGCAGGTTGCGCCAGCCGCGCTCGCGCGCGAAGGCGAGCTGGCGCGACACCGGCGAGCGGCCGATCACGGCCAGCGCGACGCGCTGCGTCAGGTCGCGCGCCGGCGTGTCGAAGGAACCGAGGAGCGCCGTGCACATCGGGCACGGTCGCTTGCGCTTCGGTCCGTACATCCAGAAGTAGGTGAGCAGCGTATCGTGCGGGCCGAACATGTCGGCCAGGGTGACGCTGCGGCCATCCTGATCGAGGAACTTGTAAGGCGGCGGCCGGCCGCCCGGCGGGAGCTTCCGGCGCAGCGCCGCGACCCGAGCAATCTGCCGACGCAGTTCGATCTCCTCGACGAGCAGCGCCGTGCGCGCCTCGCGGTAGGCGGCGCTGTCGTTCGGATACGGCTTGCTGGCACGCAGGGCGAGCTCGGCGGCGGGCTTGAGAGGGTCGCTCATGAGGACTTTCGTTGGCGAGGCATCGGCGCAGAATAGGGCCTCTTCGCTGGCAGCACTCCGCGGCACACCCGTCGCAGGTGTCGACGACCGCAATAGACGTGATCGATCTCGCCAGCCAGCACGTGCGCTTCTGCACCGCCCGCGATGGCGTTCGCCTGGCCTACGCGACCCTCGGCAGCGGGCCCCCGCTGGGAGGCCCGACCCTAGGCGCGCCGGCAGCGGCCCGACGCCGACGCGCGGAAAGTCGCTTCAGTTGAGCGGCCCGAAGCGGCCGCCGATGCTGTAGCGACCGGCGCCGAGTAGGGCCACGGCGACGGCAGCGAACAGATACATCGCCTGCAGCTCGAGCGCGTAGCCGCCGTGCGGGCCCATCGACAACAGCTGCGGCAGGTGAACGAGGAGGACGGCGACGATCATGTTGACGACGACCACCAACGCCGCCAGCCGGGTCCAGATGCCGACGATGAGCAGCACCGGCGCGACGATCTCGCCGAGGTAGACGGCGTAGGCGAGCGCTTCGGGCAGGCCGCGCCTTGCCAGCGCCTCGGCGATCATTTGCGGCGGCCCGGGCAGCTTGCCGATGCCGTGCAGCAGGATGAGCAGGCCGATGACCAGGCGCAGGATCAGCCGGCCGGCGTCGGCGGCGCCGCCGTCGTGGGTGCGAAAGGATGCGGATCGGGCCATGCTTGCAGGACGGTGTCGGGGCGACGCTGGGCGCCGAAGGCGGTGTCGAGGATAGCGCGAGCGCCGAAGTCGGCCGCTCGGGGGCCGGCCAGCGGCCGGAGTCGGCTGCTCGGCCCGAGTCAGCTGGCGGTGCCGTCCTTCCAGGCAGCGTATCGCGCCTTGGCGTCGACGTCGGGCGGATACAGCCCGGGCAAGGGGCGTCCCGATTCGACCTCGCGCATCACCCAGCCTTCGAACCGCTCCTGCTCGACCGCGGCGGCGGCAATGTCCTGGACCAGCGCCGCCGGGATGACGACGGCGCCGTCGCCGTCGGCGACGATGACGTCG
>JALYXU010000194.1 GCA_030946925.1 Pseudomonadota bacterium | reverse complement strand
GCGAAGTTGACCGGTGTGGCGGGCTGCGAAGGGCTGGCGAGTGCCGATCCCGCACGGGAAAGGGCGCCGGCGGCGATCGAGCCGAACACAACATCACGTCTCGTTGTCATGGTGATCCTCCTGGTGGGCTGCGGACCTTGCAGGGTGCGCCGATTGTGGGCAGGCGCAATGAAGGCCATGGGTATTCAGGGCTTCGCCGGAGCGTCGAAGCCATCCTAGTCTGATTCCGGCCCCGAGCTGTGCCCACCCAACGAGGAGCCGCGCCGCTTGCCGGTGTCCTGGACGACGCTTCCGTCTTCCTTGGCAAAAGGGGCGAGCTTTGGCACCGGCAGCAGCTCGAGGACGTCTTCGGAAGGTCGGCAGAGCTTGGTGCCGAGTCCCGTCACGACGATCGGCCGGTTGATCAGGATCGGATGGGCGAGCATGGCATCGAGCAGCTGCTCATCGGATGAAGATCGTCACGCTCATTGGGCCGCCTGCCCTTCCGTTCGGTTCGCCGCGCTGCGGCGGGCCGGTGCCTCGTACCAGTTCTTGCTGCCGTTGACGACCCGAACGACCAGAAGCATCACCGGGACCTCGATCAACACGCCGACAACGGTGGCCAGCGTGGCGCCAGACTGGAATCCGAACAGGCTGATGGCGGCGGCCACGGCCAACTCGAAGAAGTTGCTGGCGCCGATCAGCGCGGAGGGGCAGGCGATGTCGTGCGATTCACCGACTCGGCGATTGAGCCAGTAAGCCAGCGCCGAATTGAAAAAGACCTGGATCAGGATCGGCACAGCGAGCATGGCGATCACCAGCGGCTGTTGCAGGATCGCTTTGCCTTGAAAGGCGAACAGGAGCACCAGCGTTGTCAGCAAAGCCGCGATCGACCACTGGCCGAGCTTGGTGAGCGCGGCACTGAGGGCCGCCTGTCCGCGAGCGAGCAACGCCATGCGCCAGACTTGAGCGATGACAACCGGGATCACGATGTACAGCACGACGGAGGCGAGCAACGTCTGCCACGGCACCGAGATCGACGACAACCCGAGGAGCAGTGCAACGATGGGTGCGAACGCGAACACCATGATCGTGTCGTTCAAGGCGACTTGGGACAAGGTGAAGAGTGGGTGGCCGTCGGTGAGCCGGCTCCAGACGAACACCATCGCGGTGCAGGGGGCAGCGGCAAGCAGGATCAGGCCGGCGACATAGCTGTCTAGTTGCGCCGCCGGTAGCCACGGCGCGAATATGTGGCGGATGAAGATCCAGCCGAGCAGCGCCATCGAGAACGGCTTGACAGCCCAGTTCACGAAGAGTGTCACGCCGACGCCGCGCCAGTGCTGGCGGACCTGATGCAATGCGCCGAAGTCCACCTTCAAGAGCATCGGGATGATCATCACCCAGATGAGCAGGCCGACAGGGAGATTGACCTTGGCGATCTCCAGCCGGCCGATGGCCTCGAACGGAGCAGGGAAAGACTGGCCGAGGAGGATGCCGGCGACGATGCAGATGAACACCCAGAGCGTGAGATAGCGCTCGAAGATGCTCATCGATACCGGAGCCGGGCGGTTGGCGGGGCCCACCGTGCTCATTTCTCGGTTTGCCGTGAGCATCCCTGGAGGCCTTCGCCCTCCGCCGGCGGACAGTCCAGCCTCAGCAGCAAGACGAGATCGGCTTGGCGGCCACCGTTGCAGGCTTGCCGCGCGGCGCCCCGTTGCCGCAGCACGCGGCCGCTTCTTGAGGCACGCCGGCGCTGCTCTGGCTGAATGTCGGGATGCTGTCGAGCGTGTGGAAATGCTCCCAGGGGATTCCCTGAGGGTCGGTCACCCAGTGCTTCTCGCTCCGCGAATAGCAGCAGGTCGTTTCGCCTTCGTCGAGCAAGACCATGTCAGCGGCCTGCGCACGGGCCTTGAGCTCGTCCAGCTCTTCGTCGCTGTCGGTCTGGAAGCCGAGATGATCGACACCAGGCTTGCCGCCGCGGGTGGAAATTGCGAAGTTGATGCGCGGGTCTTCGATCATCCACTTCGCGTAGTCGGTCTCGAGCCGCGCCGGCTCTGCGGCGAACAGCTTGCTGTAGAAGGCGACACTCGCCTTCAGATCGTCGACGTGGACGTGAACGTGGAATCGTTTCATGATGTCTCCAGTGAACGGTGGTCAGCAGCAGGACTCGGCCGTCGCCTCGAGGGCGCAGTCGGCGTCCTGGCAACAGTTCTTGGTCAGGTAGCCGAGCAGCGCATTCATTCGATCGAAGGCGGCTCGGTAGATGATGTTTCGGCTGGCTCGCTCCTGCGTCACCAGACCGGCGTGGGTCAGTTCCTTGAGATGGAACGACAAGGTGTTCGGCGGTATTCCGAGGCCTTCCGCCATCGCGCCCGGAGTCAAGCCGAAAGGGCCCCGGACGACCAAGGCTCGGAAGACCTGCAGACGGATCGGCTGCGCGAGTGCAGCGAGCGATTGGACGATGTCTTTCTCTTCCATGATTCGATACTAGTCGAACTATGGAATGTCTGTCAAGGGACGGTGCGTTCCGGTCTGTTGCATACCGGCGGAGAGCAACGTACGTGCCGAGGCGAGCTGCGGCGATGGCTATCCCTGCAGGAGGACGAGGAAGCGCAAGGCGACCCTTTGTGAACTCCTCACTTCGCTGGTGTCAGCCCGTGATCGAAGGTGTCGTTGACCCATGCATCGCCCCGTTTGACTTCGCGACGCCCACCCGAGCCATCGTTGCGGATCACATAGCGGAACGATTCGCAGCCGGCGAGGGCTTGCTGCGGCTCGATGATGGTCGTTGTATCGGTCTTGGTCACCGTGGCGGGAAGTTCGCCCCTGAGACATGCGTCGACGCTTCCAGCGATCATTCGGAACGTTGCCTTGCCGTCGCTTTCCTCCAGCTTGATCGTCCCGGTGGTGAAATTGTTCCTGTCCCACTGACCGCCCCGATCCCTCTTGTAGGACTTGTATTCCCAAGACTGAGCAAGCGCAGAAGCCCCGATCACGCACAGCGAGGCTGGAAGCAAGTGCGCGGCGAGCCAGTAAATCGCATTTCGACGGTGTCTCATTCGGCTCTTTCTGAAGAGTTGCGGACGGCCCCGAAGGATGCCAAAACGCCAGAGTCGTTGTCAATCTTTCGCCGACGCGTCGTTCCGCACTTCGCGGGGCTTGCCGTTCTCGTCGACGGCAACGTACGCAAAGACGCCTTCGGTCACCTTCTCCGTCTCGTCTCCCGCCCGGGTGGAGGCCCAGCTCTCGATCTTCACGGAGATCGAGTGTTCGCTCTCGTCAACCAGCGTGCAGTAGCAGCTCACGACGTCGCGGATTGGCGTCGCGCGCAGGTGCGGATGACCTTCGGGAAGGGGATGTGGTTTACCGCTCACGCGCGGGGCCGGTCGGTGACCTGCTTCACGATCAGGGTTGCCTCGCGAATGAGCTGATCGCGTCCGCGTAACGCGCGAATTGCTCGACCGGACCGAGGTGGGCAGCAGGACTCACGGTCAGCCGAACCGATGACGGGATGTCGTGGTTCATGCGATCGCTCGCAACGGGCAAGGTCGTGACGTCCTGCGCTCCCGAGATGATCAGTGTCGGTACCTTGATCGTCGGCAGCACGTCCGATGCGTCCAGGTGGAGCATGGCCAGAACGCCCTGCGCGACGACACCCGGCGAGGACCGATAGGAATACTTGGCCATCTCGTCGAGCTGGTCCCACGTCTCGGCGCCCGCAAACGATTGCGAGGCGAGCTGGATGTGGGCAAGGCCGCTTTGATAACCCAACAAGCCGACCGGCGAGGAGCGTCGGCGCACGAAGGTGAATCCCGCATGCCTTCGGCGAGAAGGCGGCCATGAAGCAGAACGTACGCCGCGCTCATGCGGGCCAGACAAGTGCGGAAGGCAGACGAATTACGACATCTGCCGAAACAGCCTATTGGGATGCCGGTCCGTGAGATCGCTTTCTGCCGATCGACGTCAGTGATAGTCCTCTTCACGCTGGTGGCGCACTGCAAGCACGACAACTTCCGACGTGCTGACGATCTCATACAGCGCCACATACCCGGTGCCTCCGAACGGGATGATCAATTCCCGCTGGGCTATGTTCTGGGCCGCTTTGCGAAAGCTGAAGGGCGTGATAGCCAGCCGGTGTTGCGCCGTCGCCTTGACGGCGTCGATCGCGGCTTGGGCGCGATCGAGGTCTTCGGTTGTCTCGGCTCGATCAAGCAAGAATTCAAAGAGGCGCTCCAAGTCAGCTTCTGCTGTAGGGGAGAGCCGAACGACAAAGCTCACCGGCCGAGCCGCTTGCGCTTGGCGTCAAGTTTGGATTGCAGTCTCTTCAGGACGGTGTCGACGGGCACCGAAACGCCCGTTCGGTGGTATTCCTCCGATGCTGCCTGTGCCCGAGCATGGAATGAGGTCTGGACACGCCGGAACGCGATGGCGTTTCGCACAGTCGCTTCGACGAAGTCGGTCAAGGTTTCGCCGGGCTGGAGAACCGACTCGAGCTCAGCGCGCAACGCTGGCTCGACGCGGATTTGAGGGATAACGGCGGATTTCACGACGAGAGTGTATTGCGTTTGGGTTACGGACGCAATGCTCTTCGCCAATCCGCGCCGTCGGTCAGGATCGACCCGCGATTGCAGGCCGGGCAAGATGTCGACTTGGTGGAGAGGGTGGGATTCGAACCCACGTTACGGTGAA
>JALYXU010000185.1 GCA_030946925.1 Pseudomonadota bacterium | reverse complement strand
CGGTGTTCATCGAGTACGTGTCCATCATCCAGGCCATGATCTGGCCATTGGTGTTCACGTCGGGCGCCGGGATGTCGCGCTGCGGGCCGATGATGATGCCGATCTCGCTCGTGTAGCGGCGCGTCATCCGCTCGAGCTCCTTCAGCGAAAGCGTCTTCGGATCGACGCGGATTCCGCCCTTGGCGCCGCCGTACGGCAGGTTCACGGCCGCGCACTTCACCGTCATCCAGGCAGAGAGCGCCATCACCTCCTCGAGCGTCACGTCCGGGTGGTAGCGGATGCCGCCCTTGCCCGGGCCGCGCGAGAGGTTGTGCTGGACCCGAAAACCTTCGAAGTGGGCGACGCTGCCGTCGTCCATCTCGATCGGCACGTCGACGATCAGCGCCCGCTTCGGTCGCTTCAGCGTTTCCGACCAGCGCGCCAGCGGTCCCAGATAGGGCAGCACCCGATCGACCTGCGACAGATAGGTGTGCCAGGGGCTGGTGGCGGTGGGCGTGAGGTAGGAGAGATAGCTCATCGGGCATCTGCAGTGGGGCGGCCAGGCTGGCCAAACTGCGACTCTAGCCCGCGACGTCGAACTCGTCGGCGAGCGAGCAGGCCCGATCGCGGGCGGCGACGATCGCCGCGACCAGCGCTTCCTTGACGCCGTGCGCCTCGAGAACCGACGTCGCCGCTTCGGTCGTGCCACCGGGAGAGCTGACGTTTCGACGCAGCCGTTCGGGGGTCTCGACCGACTGTGCCGCGAGCGCAGTAGCGCCGGCCAGCGTCCGCAGGGCGAGACGCCGGACCTGCGTCTGGTCGAGGCCCATCGCCGCGCCGGCTGCCAGCATTGCTTCCAGGACGTAGAACACATAGGCCGGGCCGGAGCCCGACAGGGCCGTCACCGCATCGAGATCGGCCTCGACGCCGACCCACACGCACTCGCCGGTCGGGGCCAGCAACGCTTCGACCTGGGCCCGGTCCGCGGCACCCAGGCCGGGACCCGCGAACAGGCCGGCGATCCCTTGGCCGATCAGCGCCGGCATGTTCGGCATCGCCCGGACGACCCGCTCGCTGCCGGTGGCGGCGACGATTGCGCTGCTGCGGATGCCGGCCATGACGCTGAGCTGCAGAGCGGCCTGGATGTGTGGACGGCAGACTGTCGCCGCACCGCGGAAGGCTTGCGGCTTGACCGCCCAGACCACCACCTCCGCAGCCGTCAGCGAAGCGTCCGCCGAGGGCATGGCGGCGATGCCGAAGCGCTTGCGCAGGCGCTCGCGCTGGGCCGGGTCGGGCTCGACGATCAGGATCGCGTCGCCGCGGTAACCGGTCTCGAGCAAGCCGCCGACGATGGCGCTGGCCATGTTGCCGCCGCCAATGAACGCCGTCCTGGTGAGCATCGAGCCAGTGTACTTAGGGCCTCCGGTCAGGCGCAGGGCCACGGTCGCTGCCGGGCCGCTCGCCGAAGATCGCGCTGCCGACACGAACCATGGTCGCGCCTTCGGCGATGGCCGCTTCCAGGTCGTCGCTCATGCCCATCGACAGGCTGTCGAGAAAGAGACCGCCCCCCTGGAGCGCCTCGAACAACAGACGCAGATCGCGATGCGGTCGGCGCTGCGCCTCGAAATCTCCGGTCGGCTCCGGAATCGCCATCAGGCCGCGCAGGCGCAACCGCGGCAACTCCGCGACGGCATGGGCGGCGGCGGCAACCTCGCCAGGCCGAAGGCCCGCCTTGCTTTGTTCGCCGCTGATGTTGACCTGCAGGCAGACGTTCAAGGCCGGCAGGCCGGCCGGTCGTTGCGCACTCAGCCGCTCGGCCGTCTTGAGGCGGTCGACCGACTGGACCCAATCGAAGGTCTCGGCCACCAACCGGGTCTTGTTGCTCTGCAGCGGACCGATCATGTGCCACTCGATCCGGCCCCGCAGATCGGCGAGCTGCGCGATCTTGTCGAGCCCCTCCTGCACATAGTTCTCGCCGAAGCGCTGCCCACCGGCGCCGACCGCGGCCCGGACCGCCTCCGCGGCGAAGGTTTTGCTCACGACAAGCAACGTGACGCTTTGCACGGGCCGGCCGGCGCGACAACACGCGCTTGCAATGCGCTCGTTCACGCGGAGGAGGTTGTCTGCGATCATCGCGTCAACGTTGCGCCGGACGCATGTGGCGACGCCGCTGTCGCCACTCCCGCGCCACTCTCGAAAGATTCATGGACATCACCCAACTGCTGGCGTTCTCGGTCAAGAACAAGGCCTCGGACCTGCACTTGTCGGCCGGCCTGCCGCCGATGATCCGCGTTCACGGCGACGTCCGTCGCATCAACGTCGACCCGCTCGAGCACAAGCAGGTGCACGACATGGTGTACGACATCATGAACGACTCGCAGCGGAAGAACTACGAAGAGACGCTGGAGTGCGACTTCTCCTTCGAGATCCAGGGCCTGGCGCGCTTCCGGGTCAATGCCTTCAACCAGAATCGCGGCGCCGGCGCGGTGTTCCGGACCATTCCGTCGAAGATCCTCACCCTCGAGCAACTGAATTGCCCGCCGGTCTTCGCCGAACTGGCAATGAAGCCGCGCGGCATGGTGCTCTGCACCGGGCCCACCGGCTCGGGCAAGTCAACAACGCTGGCGGCGATGGTCAATCACCTCAACGAAAACGAGTTCGGCCACGTTCTCACCGTCGAGGACCCGATCGAGTTCGTCCACGAATCGAAGAAGTGCCTGATCAATCAACGCGAGGTCGGCCCGCACACGCTGTCGTTCTCGAACGCCCTGCGCTCGGCCTTGCGCGAGGACCCGGACGCGATCCTGGTCGGCGAAATGCGCGACCTCGAGACGATCCGGCTCGCTCTCACCGCCGCGGAAACCGGCCACCTGGTATTCGGCACGCTGCACACCTCGAGCGCCGCCAAGACCGTCGACCGCATCGTCGACGTCTTTCCGGCGGCAGAAAAAGAGATGGTGCGGGCGATGCTGTCGGAGTCGCTCATCGGCGTCATCTCGCAGACCCTCTGCAAGACCAAGGACGGCTCCGGCCGGGTCGCGGCTCACGAAATCATGCTCGGCACCGCGGCGATCCGCAACCTGATCCGGGAGAGCAAGATCGCACAGATGTACTCGGCGATCCAGACCGGCAACAGCCTCGGCATGCAGACCCTCGATCAGAACCTGGCCGACCTGGTGCGCCGCAATATCGTGTCGCCGGCCGAAGCACGCGGCAAGGCCAAGTTCCCGGAAAACTTCCCGGGGTGATGTGAGCCCTCGAGATGTGAGCCCCCAAGACGCCTTCGGCGTCGCCCCCCCGAAGGGGAACTCGGCCCGCTTGACGCGGCCCGGCGCCGACCGAGGCGAATCAAAGGAGTGACATGGAACGCGACCAGGCATCGAAATTCGTCAACGACCTGCTGCGGCTGATGGTGTCGCGCAACGGCTCCGACCTTTTCCTCACCGCCGACTTCCCGCCGGCGATCAAGGTCGACGGCAAGGTGACCAAGGTCTCGCCGCAGCCCCTCACCGGCCAGCACACGCTGGCCCTGACCCGCTCGGTGATGAACGACAAGCAGGCAGCCGAGTTCGAGAAGACCAAGGAGTGCAACTTCGCGGTGGCGCCGCAGGGCATCGGCCGCTTCCGCGTCAACGCGTTCGTGCAGCAGGGCAACGTCGGCCTGGTGCTGCGGACCATTCCGCAGGTGTTGCCGACCATCGACAGCATGAACCTGCCGCACATCCTGAAGGACATCGCTCTCAGCAAGCGCGGCCTCGTCATCTTCGTCGGCGCCACCGGCTCCGGGAAGAGCACCTCGCTGGCGGCGCTGGTCGACTACCGCAACGAGAACTCGTTCGGCCACATCATCACGATCGAAGACCCGGTCGAGTTCGTGCACCCGCACAAGAACTGCATCGTCACCCAGCGCGAGGTCGGCATCGACACCGACGGCTGGGGCATCGCCCTCAAGAACTCGCTGCGCCAGGCACCCGACGTGATCCTGATGGGCGAGATCCGCGACCGCGAGACCATGGAACACGCCGTCGCCTTCGCCGAGACCGGCCATCTGTGCCTAGCCACCCTGCACGCCAACAGCGCCAACCAGGCACTCGACCGGATCATCAACTTCTTCCCCGAAGAACGCCGCGCCCAGCTTCTGATGGACCTGTCGCTGAACCTGAAGAGCCTGGTGTCGCAGCGGCTGCTGCCGCGCCAGGAGGGCAAGGGCCGGGTCGCCGCGGTCGAGGTCATGCTCAACACGCCGCTCATCTCCGACCTGATCTTCAAAGGCGAGGTCGCCGAGATCAAGGAGATCATGAAGCGCTCGCGCGAGCTTGGCATGCAGACCTTCGACCAGAGCCTGTTCGACCTCTATGAAGGCCAGGTCGTGACCTACGAAGACGCCCTGCGCAACGCCGACTCGGTCAACGATCTGCGGCTGCAGATCAAGCTGCACAGCCAGCGTTCGAAGAGCAGCGACCTGACCGCCGGAACCGAGCACATGCACATCGTTTGAGCTGGCGCTTCGAAGCGAGCGCTTCCCGGATTGAAACGGCCTCTGCGAGGCCGTTATCATTTTCCATGAGCACAAGAACCTACGAATCCACTCCCTCGCGGCGCGTCGCCTTCATCGGCCTGGGCGTGATGGGCGATCCGATGGCCGGCCACCTCGCGGCCGCCGGGCATCGGGTGACCGTCTACAACCGGACCGCTACCAAGGCCGCCGAATGGGTCAAGGCCCACGGCGGCGCCAGCGCGCCGACTCCAGCGCTCGCGGCCGACGGGGCCGAGCTGGTCTTCGCCTGCGTCGGCAATGACGCCGACCTGCGCTCGGTCACGACGGGCAGCGACGGCGCGTTCGCGCGAATGCAAAAAGGCTCCGTGTTCGTCGATCACACGACGGCGTCGGCGAGCGTCGCCCGCGAGCTCGCGGGCGAGGCGAGTCGGCTTGGGTTCTCCTTCGTCGACGCGCCGGTCTCAGGTGGCAATGTCGGCGCGACCAATGG
>JALYXU010000165.1 GCA_030946925.1 Pseudomonadota bacterium | reverse complement strand
CTCGTCTTGCATGCGGTCGACGGCTACGCCGTCGCCGTGAAGATGGCCGATGCCAACCGCTATCGCATGATCGTCGCTACGGCGCTCGACGGCGTGCCGCTGAGCCTCGGCGGCCTGGGTCCTCTGTGGGCGCTGTACGACGCCGATCGCGTGCCCGACTTCAAGGACAAGCCGCTCAAGGAACGCTTCGCCTTGTGCCCGTGGGGTCTGTACTTCATCGACGTGAAGGCCCTTTGAGGTCCGGGCCGGGCCGGAGCCGATGCAGCAGACGCTGCAGATCGGTCTCCTTGAACTGAGGCAGCGAGGCCGGCAGGCGGGACTGACGGCCCCGGCGCGCAGGCGGCCCCACCGCGGAGGCGGCCTCTCACACGCGCTCAGGGCGGGGCTTTGAAGATCTCGCCGCAACGCGACAGGCTGGTGTGGCCGGTGTTGTCGACGAGGACGGTCGCCGCGACGAGCCGGCCGCGCTTGTCGGCGGTCAGCTGCATCGTGCAGGTGTGCTCGCCGAGGCTGCCGTAGCCGGCGGCAACCCGACCGGTTTGCGAGACCCAGGCGAAGATCGTCGAGCCGTCGCTTTGCTCTTCGCGCCGATAGGCGGGGCCGTAACTGTCGAAGAAGTTGCCGGCCTGCATGCCGACGACACGCTCGTTGACGATGCCCTGCACTTGTTCGCTCTTCTTCAGGATCTCGCATCCTCCGAGCGCGAACACAAGCACCGAGACGACGAGCGCAGGCGAAGGCGCAGACGGGAATCGCAACATCGAACGCAGTCTCCAGGCCAGGGGGAAGCGCGATCGTCGCATGACTTCAGGCTACGCTCGCACCCCAGGCCCAGCGCAGCAGCATGCCCCTTTCGACAACGCCGGAATCGCCAGCGCATCGCCGCATCGCCGCGGTCGTCATGGGTGTCTCGGGTTGCGGCAAGACGACGGTCGGCGCCGGCATCGCCGACAAGCTCGGCCTGCGTTTCGTCGACGGTGACAGCCTCCATGCGCCGGACAGCGTGGCCAAGATGCGGGCCGGCACGCCCCTCGAAGACGCCGACCGCTGGCCCTGGCTCGACCGCATCGCCGCCGTGCTCGGCGATGCGGCCACCTCGCCAGGCGGCGTCGTGGTCGCGTGCTCGGCGCTGAAGCGCGTCTACCGCGATCGGATCCGCGCTGCCGCGCCCGCCGTCCGCTTCGTTTTCCTCGACGGCACGGCCGAGCTGATCGGCACCCGGCTGGCGAACCGCAGCGGCCATTACATGCCGGGCGCCTTGCTCGCGAGCCAGCTGCGCACGCTCGAGCGGCCGGGCGCCGACGAGCCCGATGTCGTCCGGGTCCCGATCGACGCCGCGGCCAGCCACATCGTCGAGAGCGCCTGCGCGGCGCTCACCGCACAGGTCTGACGTGGCGCGTCCGCCCCTGTCGAAGTACCAGGACAAGCGCGACTTTCGGGTCACGTCGGAGCCGTCGGGCGCGCTGGCTGCGCCGGTTGTCGCGAAGGCGAAGGTGGCGAGTTCGAAGACGGCGAAGGCGAAGGCGGCGTCGGCCGAAAGGGCGGCGCTTTCCTTCGTGGTCCAGAAGCATTGGGCCAGCCGCCTGCACTACGACTTTCGGCTCGAGCTCGACGGTGTCCTGCTCAGCTGGGCGGTGCCCAAGGGACCGTCGTTCGATCCGGCAAAGATGCAGATGGCGATCCACGTCGAGGACCATCCGCTCGACTACGCCGGCTTCGAAGGCACGATCCCGCCGAAGCAGTACGGCGCCGGCACGGTGATCGTCTGGGATCGCGGCACCTGGGAGCCGGTGGGCGATGCCCAGGAGGGCATGCGAAAGGGCAAGCTCGTCTTCAGGCTGCACGGCGAGAAGTTGGCCGGCCTTTGGGAGCTGGTGCGCATCGCCAAACCGGGCGACCGGCAAGAGCCGTGGATGCTGTTCAAGAAGAAGGACGAGTGGGCGCGGCCGCGCGCCGAATACGACGTGATCGCGGCGCTGCCCGACAGCGTCTTCGCCAGGCCGCTCGGCCTGATCGAGACAAGAGAGCCGCAGCGGGCAGCGCCGAAGAGCAGCGCAGCGGCGTTGCCGAAAACCGCGGACGCCGTGGCGAGGTCGTCGCCACGAGCGACTCGAAGCGCCGACCTGACGGCCGCGGTGCGGGCCGAGTCGCCGGCGAAACTGGCGCCGCAACTGGCGACGCTGGCGAGCGCAGCGCCGTCCGGCGAATGGGTCGTCGAGACCAAGTTCGACGGCTATCGGCTGATGGCCCGCATCGCCGACGGCAAGGCGCGTCTCATCACGCGCGGCGGTCACGACTGGACCGACAGGATGAAGACGCTCGCCGCCGACATCGAGGCGCTCGGCATCGACTCAGGCTGGCTCGACGGCGAGATCGTCGTCATGAGCGCGGCCGGGCTGCCCGATTTCAACGCGCTGCAGAACGCGATGGACGGCGCCAGCAGCGACAGCATCGACTACTTCGTCTTCGACCTGCCGTTCCATGGCGGCTGCGATCTGCGCCAAGTGCCGCTGTGGTCGCGCCGGGCCCTGCTGCGCGAGATCGTCGAGGCGCATCCGACCGAGCATGTGCGGCTCAGCCAGAGCTTCGACGCGACGCCGGCGCAGATGCTCGAGGCAGCCAGGCAAATGCAGCTCGAAGGCATCATCCTGAAGCGGCCCGATGCGCCCTATGTGTCGGCGCGCACCGAGACCTGGCTCAAGCTCAAGTGCGCGATGCGCCAGGAATTCGTGGTCTGCGGCTTCACCGACCGGGCCAACGCCGCTGCCGAGGTCGGCAGCCTGCTGCTCGGCACCTACGAGAAAGGAACGCTGACCTACGCCGGCAACGTCGGCACTGGCTGGAATGCGCGGACCGGCCAGGATCTGCACACCCGTCTGGTCAAGCTCGAGGTCGCCGTGCCGCTGTTCGATGCGGCGACCGTGAAGCCGGGGCGCTGGGCGCGGCGCAGTGCCGGCGGCGAGCGCTGGGTCAAGCCGCAGCTGGTCGCCGAGGTGGCGTTTCGCGAGTGGACTCCGGAGGGC
>JALYXU010000160.1 GCA_030946925.1 Pseudomonadota bacterium | reverse complement strand
AGCAGCAGCAGGCCGAGGCCGCCCGTCATGGCGCCCGAAGCGGCGGCGATCGCGGCCGGCAGCGGCAGCGCGAGCACGCCGGCGAAATCGACAACGTGCGCCTTCAACCAGAACGCGCCGATGCTGCCGAGCACGAGAGCGAGGACGCTCGCCTTCAAGGCATCCAGACTCTGCTGCTTGGAAAAGACGCGGGCCAGGCCGGCCAGCGGATCGAGGAATGCGAACTTCGGGCCGAGCGGCTTCGCGGTCCAGGTCCAGCCGCCCATCGCCAGGCCGCTGGCAACCGCCACGGCGCTCATCGCCAGGCCGAACGGGATCGCCGCCCAGGCCCAGGTCAGGGTCCACGCGGCGAGCCGATCGGCCATGGCGCCGTCGCCGAGGGCCATGGCGCGATCGAAGCGAAGCGAGGTGGCCAGCGCG
Source organism: Pseudomonadota bacterium (assembly GCA_030946925.1). Taxonomy (GTDB): domain Bacteria; phylum Pseudomonadota; class Gammaproteobacteria; order Burkholderiales; family Burkholderiaceae_C; genus Schlegelella_A. The sequence continues at coordinate 13,156 of JALYXU010000160.1, read as the reverse complement.
TTCCTGAGCACGGTCGCGAGCGACGGCGCGTTCCAGGCGATCAGGGCGCTGCCGGCGGCGACGACGGCGAAGTGACCAAGATCACGCGAACGCGCGACCTGGCCGTCCTCGCGCGCCTTGTCGAGCTTGCGCTCGGAGGCGGGAAGCTGCTTGTCCTGGGTGGAGGTGTCGGCCATGGCTGATGTCGCTGCTGCGGACGATTGTTCCGGGGCGAATGCAAAACTTGAGGCCGATAAGGCACTGGAAGGCCGGGCAATTCGGCAGGACGCGCGGGGGCTTCCCATCGTGCGGCGCTTGCATCCGCTGACCGGGCGGTCGCGTAGAAGATGCCACCGAGGACGCCGCGACAGCGCCGGCGCCGAGGCTCTTCAGCCATCCCTCCAGCCACAAGGAAAGCCATGAAACTCGTCACATTCGCCGCGGTCGCCCTGGCCGCAACCCTGTCCGCCGTCACCGTCACGGCGTCGGCCCAGGTCATGGTCGGCGGCGCGCCGATGTATTCCAACAAGGACATCATCGACAACGCCGTCAATTCCAAGGACCACACCACGCTGGTCGCCGCGGTCAAGGCCGCGGGTCTGGTCCAGACCTTGAAGGGTCCCGGGCCGTTCACCGTGTTCGCCCCGACCAACGCCGCCTTCGCGGCCCTGCCCGCCGGGACCGTCGACAACCTGCTCAAGCCGGAAAGCAAGAGTGCGCTGACCAAGGTCCTGACCTACCACGTCGTGGCCGGCAAGATGGACGCTGCAGCGCTGTCGAAGGCGATCGATGCCGGCGGCGGCAAGGCGACGCTGACGGCAGTCTCCGGCGGCACCCTGACGGCAAGCAAGGCCGGCAACATGATCATGGTCGCCGACGAATCGGGCGGCATGGCCCACGTGACGATCGCCGACGTGATTCAGTCGAACGGCGTCATCCACGTCGTCGACAAGGTGCTGCTGCCGAAGTAATCCCTCTCGGCAGACCGGGACGCGCGCTATCGGCCGGCAGGGCCCGGCGGCGGCGCACCCGCCAGCGCCGTTTCGGCTGCTGCGGCCAGGTCGGCGTCGACCTGGCCGGGCACCATCTTCAGGAGCCGCTCCTCGGCCTCCCGGTTCATGACGATGATGCTGATGCGCCGGTTCATCGGGCTCTCCGGCTGCTCCGGCACGAACAGCTTGCTCGACGCCATCCCCTGGACCAGCAGCATGCGGTCTTCGGGCAGGCCGCCGCTGACGATCTCGCGCCGCGAGGCATTGGCCCGGTCGCTCGACAGCTCCCAGTTGCTGTAGCCGCGGTCGCCGCCGCCGTAGGCCTGCGCGTCGGTGTGGCCTTCGAGCGTGATGTGATTCGGCACGTCGGACAGGACGTGGCCGATCTCGCGCAGCAGCTCGCGCATGTAGGGCTTCACGACCGCGCTGCCGCTGTCGAACATCGGCCGCATCAGCGCGTCGGTGATCTGGATGCGCAGGCCGTCGCGCGTCATGTCGAGGCGAATCTGCGACTTCATCGCCTCCAGCTTCGGGCTGGCCGCGAGCGCCTGCTCGACCTTGCCCTTCAGCACCTCGAGGCGGGCCAGCTCGGTGCGCTTCTGCTCGGCCTGCAACGCCTTCAGATTCAGGAGCTTCCGCTTGGCCTGGACATCGCCGTCCTTGACCTGGCCGGTCGAGCGCGACAGGTCGGCGCCGCCGCCGCGCACGACCGACGACGAGTCGCCCGAGCCGGTGCCGCCCATCAGCGAGACCTTCAGCGGCGAGTTGAAGAAATCGGCGATGCCCTTCTTGTCGCCTTCGGTGGTCGAGCCGAGCAGCCACATCAGCAGGAAGAACGCCATCATCGCCGTCACGAAGTCGGCGTAGGCGATCTTCCAGGCACCGCCATGCTTGGCGTGGCCGCCTTTCCTCACCCGCTTGATGATGATCGGCTGGAGCTTCTTGGAGTCACCGGCCATGGCGCATCACGACTTCTTTCCCTTGACGTGGCCTTCGAGCTCGGAGAAGGTCGGCCGGTCTTTCGAGTAGAGGACCTTGCGTCCGAACTCGACCGCCACTTGCGGCGCGTAGCCCTGCATGCTGGCGAGCAGCGTCGTCTTGATGCACTGCAGCTCCTTCGAGCCTTCGTCGACCTTCTGCTCGATCAGGCCGCCGAGCGGCTCGACGACTGCATACGCGAGCAGGATGCCGAGGAAGGTGCCGACCAGCGCCGAGCCGATCATGCCGCCGAGGATCGCCGGAGGCTGCCCGACCGAGCCCATCGTGTTGACGACGCCGAGCACCGCCGCGACGATGCCGAAGGCCGGCAGCGCGCCAGCCAGGCGGGCGAGCGCGTTGACCGGGCCGTGCGCCTCGTTGTGGTGGGTCTCGATCTCGCTGTCCATCAGGCTCTCGATCTCGTGCGAGTTGAGGTTGCCGGAGACCATCATGCGCAGGTAGTCGGTGATGAACTCGACGACGTGGTGGTCGCCGCCGACCGTCGGGTATTTCATGAACGTCGGCGACGAGGCCGGGTCCTCGACGTCCTTCTCGATCGCCATCAAGCCCTCCTTGCGGGCCTTCTGCAGGATGTCGTAGAGCAGTGCCATCAGCTCCATGTAGCGCGCCTTCGAGTACTTGGAGCCTTTCAGCACGCTCGGGATCGCGGCCAGGGTGGCCTTCAGCACCTTCGGCTGGTTGTTCACTGCGAAGGCGCCGAGCGAGCCACCCAGGATCGCCATCAGCTCGGTCGGCAGCGCGTGCAGGATCACGCCGATGTTGCCGCCGTGGAGGATGAAGGCTCCGAAGATGCAGCCGAGTGCGACGCCGTAGCCGATCAGGACAACCATGGTTTGTTCGTATCCGATACGCGGCCGTGCCAATGCTCGCCGCGCCGTGCCATATATCGGCTTCGCTCCTCGTCACTTGAGTGTGCCGAACAGCCGTCGCGGCGATCGCTGCAACAACCCCTGAATCCCGGCGCACCAAAAAAAGACGGGCCCCGAAGGACCCGTTTTCAAAGCACAGAAATGTGCTGGAGGAGACAAGCAAGAAACCAGAGAACCTTGTGTATCGGCTGGCTTCCAGAAAACTTTAACTTCGGCGACACGCGGTGCAGGGGCCGCGCCGGGGCCGATCAGTGCATCTTGATCGAGCCGGTGGCCTTGCCCTTGCCGGCACGGGCCGGCGGGTTGCAAAGGCCGCACTCGTAGTGCTTGGCGATCTCGTGCAGGTGGCTGACGAACTGGCCACCGCACTTCGAGCACTTGGTCATCGTCAGCATGCCGTTGTCGACGAACTTGACCAACCGCCAGGCCCGCGTCACCGAGAGCAGCGGCTCGAGGCCCTGCGCCGTGGTCTGCTCCTGATAGAGCTGGTAGGCCTTGATCACGGCGTCGATCTCGTCGAGCTCCGAAGACTTGTTCAGGTATTCGTGGATGTTCAGGAACAACGAGGCGTGGATGTTCGGCTGCCAGGTCATGAACCAGTCGGTCGAGAACGGCAGCTGGCCCTTGCTCGGCGACTTGCCGGCCACTTCCTTGTAGAGCCGCAGCAGCCGCTCGTACGAGAGATCGGTCTCGGATTCGAGAACCTGCAGCCGGGCCCCGAGCTGGATCAGGGCGACGGCGCGGCTGATCTGCCTGGCCTCGGTCAGGATGCTCTTGGCACCCATGCTCAGGCCGCCTCTTGGTGCCGGCCGGCCAGCAGGATCGAGGCGTGCAGGCGGTTGGTGCTGTCGTTGGCGGCGCTCTTGCCGTGGTTGGTCAGGAGGCCCCAGACCAGATCGTCGTCCATGCGGAAGCGGCACAGCAACGTGTTGCCGGCGGCGATCTTCATCATCTGCGCCGGCGTGAGCAGGTTGATCAACGCCGCGCTTTCTTCGCTGATGCCGAGGCGGTAGAGGGCCTGGTCGCGGTCGGTGCGGATGAGGCTCTGGGCCAGCATCAGGTAGGACAGGTTGGCTTCGCGGATTTCGTTCAGGATCTGGTCGGCATTCATGTTCAGGGCTCCGGTGGCTTCAGGTTGCTCTCGTTCAAGGTCTTTGCCTTGCGATGAGCGAATTCTGAAGACTCGAGAAGGCACGGACCATCAGGTCATCTCGGTCGCTTGAGTCCAGCTTCTTCCATGGCGGGTGTCAGGCAAGTTCCTACCAGCGCCCGCCGAGTGTGATTTCGAGCACGTCTTTCGGCCCATGCAGTGGGGACGACCCAGAGCCTGACCGAGCAGCGCGCGGGGCGGTGAGCGGCGGGTATGCCTTGGGCTGCCGGAGCCCGAGGCGGCTGATGACGCGCGGTTCTGCTTCGGGCTTTAGAGCTCTGGACGACGTGGCGTGAGCTCCGTCACCCAATTCACACCCACCACTCGCCACCCCGAGCTCTGGAAATGCATTGCACCGACCCGCTCGTTGAAGGATCCCAGAGCCCTGTCTCGAAGATGCCAGAGCGTGGGGGTGGGGAGTGGTGGGTGTGAATTGGGTGGCGGCGCCCACGCCACGTCGTCCAGCGCCATGTCGGTTCAGGCGGAGGTGCCCGTCGCCAGCCGCCTCGGGCGACGACAGCCCAAGGCATACCCGCCGCTCGCCGCCCCCGTGCCGCTCCGGCGCCCCGGGTCCGCATGACACACGTCTTCACAACCCGAGCACACAAGCGCTACAGCCCGCACATGACACGCCGATAAGGCAGCGTTTGATCTGAAACGCGCTCGCCGCAAGCCCATCGCAACAGCCAAAACTATTTGGCAGCGTGGCGCTCAAGTTGCGAAAAGCGCTCACCGATAACCCAGCAACGGCGAGGAGCAATCCAAGCCGGGGTCCGGAGTCAGAGGCCAACGATGCTGCGAAAGGCGCAAGCCCCTCGCAGCAACAGAGGAAGACGAACGCCGGGCGCAGCAGGCCGGTGGCTGACACCGCCGGCTGCTCGAAGCGAAGGGCGGTTCCGCAAAAGGCGCCGCGTTCGCTTCAGCAATGACGGCGCTTGTGCCGAGTTTCTTCAACCGCTCAGGAGTAATTTTTCATGGCCATGATGATCAACACGAATCAGAATTCGTTGACCGCGCAGAACAACGCCAGCCGTTCGCAGAACGACCTGGCCAAGGCAATCGCCCGCTTGTCTTCGGGCCTGCGCATCAACAGCGCAGCCGACGACGCCGCCGGCCTCGCGATCTCCGACCGCATGACCACCCAGGTCCGCGGTCTCAACCAGGCGGCCCGCAATGCCAACGACGGCATCTCGCTGGCGCAAACCGCCGACGGCGCGCTGTCGTCGGTGACCGACAACCTGCAGCGCATCCGCGAGCTGGCAGTGCAGTCGGTCAACTCGACCAACTCCGCATCCGACCGCGCCTCGCTGCAGCTCGAAGTTGCGCAGCTGCAGTCGGAAATCGACCGCGTCGCGACACAGACGCAGTTCAATGGCACCAGCCTGCTGGATGGCAGCTTCACGCAAAAGGCGTTCCAGGTCGGCGCCAACGTCGGCCAGACCATCACGGTCGCAGCGATCGCCTCCAGCCGCACCAGCGCGCTCGGCGTCTATCAGGGCCTTTCGCTCGCCAGCCAGGCGATCGGTACGGTGAGCAACACGGCCGCCGCGTTGACAGTGACTGCAGGCGCCGGCGCGACCGTTGCCCTCGGCTCCGTTGCCGTCGATGCCAAGGCGATCGCCGCGGCGATCAACAACGGCAACGTCGCGGGCCTCACCGCCACGGCCAATGCCACCGCAGTCTCGGCCGGTGTCTCGGCCAGTGCGGCCACCGCTGCCGGTAATGGCACCTTCACCGTCAACGGCGTGGCGATCACGATCGCCGGCGTCAACGGTGCCGCGGCCCTGGCTGGAAACCGCGCCAACGCTGTAGCCGCCATCAATGCCCAATCGGCAGCGACCGGTGTGGTCGCCACCGACACCGGTGCCGGTGTCAGCCTGGCTGCAGCCGACGGCCGCAACGTCTCGGTCGCTTATGCAGTGGGCACCTTCACCGGTTCCGCGGCGGCCGACTTCGGCCTGAACGTCGCTGCCCCGCTCGTCGGCGGCACGGTCAACGTCAACTACGTGGCCCCAACCGGCGTCTCCGGCAGCCTGGTGTTCGCCCAAGCCACCGGCTTCGCCAGCTCGACCGCGATCGCATCGACGGGTACAGCGGTCGGCGCGCTCGACATCTCGACGGTCGCCGGCTCCAACGCCGCAATGGCATCAGTCGACGCGGCACTGGCGACGGTGAACTCGACCCGGGCTTCGCTCGGCGCGATCCAGAACCGTTTCTCCTCGACGGTCCAGAACGTGCAGAACTCGGCGCAGAACATCACCGCAGCGCGCAGCCGGATTCAAGACGCCGACTTCGCGGCGGAAACGGCCAACCTGTCGCGCGCCCAAGTGCTGCAGCAAGCCGGCACGGCGATGGTGGCGCAAGCCAACCAGATGCCGCAGTCGGTGCTCAAGCTCCTGCAGTAAGAGCGCAGCGAGACGGGCCGGCACGCGCCGGTCCGCGGCTTCACAGTCAGAAGGGTCGACCCGGCATCGCCGGGCCGGCCCTTTCCACGTCAGCGCCGAATTGATGGGCGAAGCCTCCGCTTTTCGGAGTCTCGATCGGCTCAGGCTCTCTTCAGAATTGCCGCACTGGACTTTCGGGTCCGCACTGCACGCAAACGGAGAGACCCATGCAGACCATCAACACCAACATCCGGTCCCTGACAGCGCAATACAACACCGACAAGACGCAGAACGATCTGTCGACGGCGATCCAGCGGCTCTCCTCGGGGCTTCGGATCAACAGCGCCAAGGACGACGCGGCCGGCCTGGCGATCTCCAATCGCATGACGGCGCAGATCAACGGCCTGAACCAGGCGGCCCGCAACGCCAACGACGGCATCTCGCTGTCGCAGGTGGCCGAAGGCGCGCTCGGCTCGGTCACCGGCAATCTGCAGCGCATGCGCGAGCTGGCGGTGCAGTCGGCCAATTCGACCAACAGCGCCTCCGATCGGGCCGCGTTGCAGCAGGAAGTGGCACAGCTGCAGACCGAGATCGACCGGGTCGCGACGCAGACGCAGTTCAACGGCATCAACCTGCTCGACGGCAGCTTCGTCGCGCAACAGTTCCAGGTCGGCGCCAATTCGGGCCAGACCATCACGGTCGCGTCGATCGCCAGCTCGCGGGCCAGCGCCCTCGGCGTCTACCAGGGCTTCAACCTGGTCAGCCAGCCGATCGGCACCGCCAACAACACGGCCCAGCCGCTGACCGTCACGGTCGGCAGCGGCAGCACGATCTCGCTAGGCAGCGTCGCGATCGACGCCAAGGCGCAGGCGGCGGCCATCACCAGCGGCAACATCGCCGGCCTGATCGCCATCGCCAATGCAACCAACGTCCCGGCCGGCGCCTCGGCCACCGCGGCGACGGGTCCGGGCGCGGCCACCTACACGATCAACGGCGTCGCGATCTCGATCTCCGGCGTCAACGGCGCCGGCGCACTGTCGAGCAACCGCGCCAACGCGGTCGCGGCGATCAACGCCCAATCGGCGGCAACCGGGGTGATCGCTTCCGACACCGGCGCCGGCATCAGCCTGGCCGCGGCCGACGGTCGGAATGTCTCCGTCGCCTATGCTCCGAACACGTTCCCGGGCTCGGCCGCGGCCGACTTCGGCCTGCCGACGACCCCCCTGACCGGCGGCACCTTGAACCTCAGCTACACGGCGCCGAGCGGCATCAGCGGCAGCGTCGTCTTCGCCCAGACCGGCGGTCTCGCCACCTCGATCGCGATCAACGGCACCGGCACCGCTGTGAGCGCGATGGACATCTCGACCGTGGCCGGCTCGAACGCGGCGCTGAGCTCGATCGACGCCGCCCTGCAGACCGTCAACTCGACCCGAGCCGCGCTCGGTGCGGTGCAGAACCGGTTCTCCTCGACGATCGAGAACCTGCACACCGGCAGCGAGAATCTGTCGGCGTCGCGCAGCCGGATCCAAGACGCCGACTTCGCCGCGGAAACCGCCAACCTGTCACGCGCCCAGGTGCTGCAGCAGGCCGGCACGGCGATGATCGCGCAGGCCAACCAGATGCCGCAGCAGGTGCTGGCACTGCTGAAGGGTTGAGCCTCTCCGCGCAAGCGACATCACAAGCTCGGCGCCCGCCTAAAGCTTCGCGCCGAACGGCCGATACATTCGCCACGGCGCGGCAGCCGCCCGTGCCGTCTCGACAGCGACCGACATGACCACCATCACCTCGTCCACCGGGACCATCTCGTCGACCGGGATCGGCAGCGGTCTCGACGTCAACGCCATCGTCACTTCGCTGATGGCGGTCGAAAGCCTGCCGTTGCACGCGTTGCAGACCAAGGCGACCACGCTGCAGACCAATTTGTCCGCGTTCGGCCAGTTGCAATCGCTGGTCTCGGCCCTGCAGGACGCGGCCAAGCCGATGTTCGACCCGAACTCGTTCGCCCTCACCAATTCCAGCTCGACCGACCCGACCAGCGTCAGTGCCGGCACCTCGACCGGCGCGGCGCCGGGGATCTATGCGGTGTCGGTCTCGAGCCTGTCGTCGGGCCAGTCGCTGGTCAGCCAGGCCGGCCAGTTCACGGCCGGCACCAGCGTGGTCGGCACCGGCAGCCTGACGATCCGGCTCGGCACCTGGAGCGGCACCGGCAACTCGGTCTTCACGCCGGCGTCGACCTCTGCCGACATCACGGTGCCGATCGGTGCCACCGAGAACACCCTCGCCGGCATCGCCGCCAAGATCAACGCCGCCAATGCCGGCATCAGCGCCAGCGTCGTCACCGACGCGAGCGGCGCCCGGCTGGCGCTGCAATCGAGCGCGACCGGCGCAGGCAACGGCTTTCGCGTCGTCGTCGCCGACAGCGATGCAGGCAACAGCGACGCCATCGGCCTGTCACGGCTCGCCTACGACCCGGCCACCAATCCGGCGCAGATGACGCTGGCGCAGTCGGCGAGCAACACCCAGGCCAGCATCAACGGCATCGCCGTCAGCTCGAGCAGCAACACGCTGAGCGGCGTCATCGACAACATCACCTTCAATCTCAGCAAGGTCACGACCCAGCCGGTGACGGTCAACGTCAGCCGCAACACCGACGCGATCAAGGGCCGGGTTGCCGCCTTCGTCGCTGCCTACAACAACCTCAACAACTATCTGGCGACCGAGACGCACTACGACTCGACGACCCAGACCGCGGCGCCGCTGCAAGGCGATAGCACCGCGACCAGCATCCAGAACCAGCTGCACGCCATGCTTTCGCAATCGACCGGTGCCTCGACCGTGTTCGCGACACTGAACTCGATCGGGGTGCAGGCGCAAAAGGGCGGCGCGCTGGTGCTGGACGACGCCGCTCTCAACAACGCCGTCGCCAAGCTGCCGGAGCTGACCAAGGCGCTGGCGCATGTCGACGCGGCAAAGCCGGGCAACAACGGCTTCGGCAAGCGCTTCACCGACTGGACCGGCTCGCTGCTGTCGTTCGGCGGCGCCCTGCCCGGCAAGAAGGCCTCGATCCAGTCGAGCTTGAGCGCGAACCAGAAGGACCAGAGCGCCTTGAACGACCGCCTCGCTCAGACCAAGGCCCGGCTGCAGGCGCAATACACCGCCCTCGACAAGACGATGGCCAAGGCCAATGCGCTGGCCTCGTTCGTGACGCAGCAGTTCTATTCGAAGTCGAGCTTCAATTCGAACGGCTCGAACAATTCGAATTGAATCTTGACTGCCCGAGCGGCCTTGCGCGACGTGCGGTAAAGCCGGGCAAAACGAGCGTTCGACACGGTAAAGATTGGGGCGCCGGCGTCGATAAATAAGGCAGAGAGGGTTCCTTGATGTTCAGCACCACGCCTCAGCCCGGAAAACGCCCCGCCGTCCTCGGCTTCTATCGCAACGTCAGCGCCAGCACCGGCGTCGAGGAAGCCAGCCCGCACCGGCTCGTCAGCATGCTCTACCAGGCCGTCTGCGGCGAGATCGCCGCGGCGCGCGGCGCCCTGCAGCGACAGGACGTGCTCGAGAAGGGCCGGGCGATCGGCCATGCCGTGCGGATCCTCGAAGAAGGCCTGCTCGCACCGCTCGACATGGACGCCGGCGGCGCCCTGGCCGTCAACCTCCGCGATCTCTACCAGTACATGGTCTACCGCCTGACCATCGCCAATCTGCGCTCCGACGACGAAGCCCTGGCCGACTGCGCGAACCTGGCCCGCTCGCTCAACGACAGCTGGAATGCCATCGCGCCGCAAGTGGCGCCGCAAGCCGCGCTGCCCGTGCAGGTCGCGGCATGAGCCTCATGCAGACCCTCTCACCGGAACAGACCATCATGAATTCCGTGCTGCTGAACTACTACGAAGCGATCGAGAAGGCGAGCCAGGACATGCTCGAGGCCGCCCGTGTCGGCAACTGGGACCACGTCGTCAAGCTCGAAGGCGCCTGCGCCCTGCTCATCGCCCAGCTGAAAAACGCTGCCGTCGCCAGGCCGCTGCCGGCCGACGAGGCGCAGCTGAAGTCGCGGATCATGCAACGCATCCTGGTCAACGACGCCGAGATCCGCCAGCTCGCGGAGCCATGGCTCGACGACCTCGACGAGATCCTCGCCGGCCGGCCGAAGACCGTCCACTGACGAGATCCTTGCATCCGCACAAGCCCGCCAACCTCGACAAGCTCGACAACCCGCGATCCCAGCGCCACCAGGCACGCGATGGAAACCAGACCGGCTCCGCTCGACAACATGGGCCACGACCAGGGGCTCGACGAATTCCGCGTCACCGCCCCGCGCGAGATCCAGACGCTGCTGAAGCAGTTGCTCGACGGCTCGGTCCTGCTTAACCTGCACGCCCGCAACGGCAGCGTCCTGACCAGCGCCCTCTGGACGCTCGACAGCGGCCGCGGCACGATCGGCTTCAATGCCGACCAGAGCGACCCGGCGCTGCCGGCCTTGCTCGAATCGGGCGAGGTGGTGGTGGTCGGCTACCTCGACAGCGTCAAGCTGCAGTTCGACGTCCACGGTCTGGTGCTGGTGCACGGCAACCGGGCCAGCGTCCTCAGCTGCGCGGCGCCCATCGAGATGTTCCGCTTCCAGCGCCGCAACGCCTTCCGGGTCCGGCCGCTGATCCGCAGCGCGCCGACGGCGATGATCCGCCACCCCGATCTGCCCGGCATGCAGTTCGACCTCCGCGTGCTCGACATCTCGATCGGCGGCTGCGGCCTGTTTCTTCCCGAAGACGTGCCGACGATGAACTCGGGCGTGCTGCTGCAGGACGTGCGCGTCGACCTCGACACCGAGACCCGGCTCGAGGTCAGCATGCGGCTGCAGCACGTCAGCACCATCAACGCCGACGCCCATGGCGTGCGCCTCGGCTTCGAGTTCAAGCGGATCAACGGCGATTCGACCCGGGCCCTCCAGCGCTACATCGATCTGACGCAAAAGCGCGGCAAGCTGATGGCCCTGAATTAGGCGTCGACACGCGACGCCGGGGCACGCCCCGTCGGCGTCGGCCGGCGCGGCGACGTCTCAGGCGCTGCGCTCGCGCAGCCAGCCCGGCGACTGATCGGTCACCATGCGGTCGACCTTCAGCGCGTACTTGCCGGCCGAGGTGCCGTAATGGCACGAGAACACCGGCACGCCGGAGGCCTTGACTTCGATCACCGGCCGCAGGTCGAGCTCGACGAAATCGCCGACCTTGAACGACAGCAGCTGCTCGATCGTGGCCGGCGCCGTCGCCAACTCGGCGACCAGCTCGATCTCGGCCGGCTCGATCTGCTGCTTCAGCAGCTCGACCCAGCGCCGATCGGCGGGCTCGACGGTCGTGCCCTGCACGGTCGAGTAGAGGACGTTCCTGATCGGCTCGAGCACCGAGTACGGAATGCAGATGTGGACGATGCCGCTGCTCTCGCCGATGTCGATGCTGAACGAGCTGGCGACGACGACCTCGTTCGGCCCGGCGATGCTCGCGAACTGCGGCAGCATCTCGGAGCGCTGGTAGACGAGCTCGAGCGGATAGATGCCGTGCCAGGCCTTCTTCAGCTCGGCAGCGACGACCTCGACGAGGCGCACGATCACGCGCTGCTCGGTCGCCGAAAACTCGCGGCCCTCGATGCGCGTCTGGTACTTGCCCGAGCCGCCGAACAGTGCGTCGATGACGGCGAACACGAGGCTCGGCTCGCAGACGACCAGGCCGGAGCCGTTCAGGGGCTGCACGCTCATGACGTTGAAGCTGGTCGGCACGACGATCTCGCGCAGGAATTCGCCGTACTTCTGGATCCTGACCGCGTTGACGCCGACCTCGACGCCCTTTCGGATCATGTCGAACAGGCCGACCCGGACGTTGCGGGCGAAGCGCTCGTTGATGATCTCGAGCGTCGGCATGCGGCCGCGCACCAGCCGGCCCGAGCTGGCCAGGTCGTGGTCGCGGACGCCGTCGACCGTCGCCGCTTCCTCGGGCGCCTCGACGTCGTCGGCGATGCCCTGCAGCAGGGCATCGACTTCTTCCTGCGAAAGAATCTGGTTCGTCATGGTGGGCGGGTTCACGCGAGTGTCGCCGCTCCGGTCCGCGCCGGTCGAGCGATAACGCCCTGCATCGGGGTCCAATTCACGAGTCGGGCCCGGACACGTCGAATACCGGCCGATGGCGACATTCAGGTTCTGCCGGCCGGGGCCGACAACCTGATCGGGGTTCGCCCCGGAAGACCGCCATGCAACCGACCGCCGCCCGAAAGTTCCTGATCGTCGACGACTTCGCGACGATGCGCCGATTCGTCCGGGTGCTGTTGCGCGAGCTCGACGGCAGCGACGCCGTCGAAGCCTCGGACGGCATCGAGGCACTCGCCAAGCTGCGCGCGGAGCGGTTCGACTTCGTCATCACCGACGTCGGCATGCCGCTCATGGACGGCTTCGAGCTGCTGAAGCAGATCAAGGCCGACCCCGCGCTCCGGCATTTGCCGGTTCTGCTGGTGACGACCGAGACGCAGAAGGACGACGTGCTGCGCGCGGCACAGAGCGGCGCCGCCGGCTACATCGTCAAGCCCTTCAGCCGCGCCACTCTCGAAGACAAGCTGCAGAAGATCATGGACAAGCGCGCGACGGCGACTTGAGCGTCGACGGCAGGCGCAGAGCCCTACACCTGCATGTTCATGATGTCCGAGTAGGCCTGGACCAGCCGGTTCCGAACCTGCAGCGTCGCCTGAAAGCCGATCTGCGATTTCTGCATCGCCACCATCGTCTGCTCGAGGCTGACGGTC
>JALYXU010000115.1 GCA_030946925.1 Pseudomonadota bacterium | reverse complement strand
GCCTGATCCCGCGCCGAGCTCAACCCGCGAGCCGCCCTTTCGTCAGCCGCAGCAGGCGATCGCAGCGCCGCGCCAGCGTCTCGTCGTGCGTGACCAGCACGAAGGCCATCGACTGCTGACGTGCCAGCTCCAGCATCAACATGAAAACGCCGTCAGCGGTCTCGCGGTCGAGGTTGCCGGTGGGCTCGTCGGCGAGCACGCATTCGGGACTGCCGGCCAGCGCCCGAGCGATCGCGACCCGCTGGCGTTCGCCGCCGGAAAGCTGCCCCGGTCGATGGCCGAGCCGATCCGCCAGGCCGACCTGCGCGAGCACCGCGGCCGCGCGTTCGCGGGCCTCGGCAATGGCCGTGCGCCGCACCCGCAACGGCATCGAGACGTTGTCGAGCGCGGTGAATTCGGGCAGCAAGTGGTGAAACTGGTAGACGAAACCGAGGTGGCGGTTGCGCCACTCGCCCTGTGCCGAAGCGCTCATGCCGACCAGGTCGCGCCCGGCGAGCTCGACCCGTCCCTGGGTCGGCGCCTCGAGGCCGCCGAGCAAATGCAGCAAGGTGCTCTTGCCCGAGCCGGACGCGCCGACGATCGCAACCGTCTCGCCGCGCCGCACTTCGAGGTCGACACCCTGCAGCACCGCGACGTCGAGCCGCGAGGCGCCGCTGCCTTCGGTGAAGCGCTTGTGCAGTCCCGTCGCCTTGACGATCAGCGGCGCCGCGTCGGCGCCGGCCGCCTCACTCATAGCGCAGCGCTTCGGCCGGCTGCACCCGGCTCGCGCGCCAGCTCGGATAAAGCGTTGCCAGGAACGACAGCACCAGCGAGATCACGACGATCGGCACGATGTCGGTGCTCTGCGGATCGCTCGGCATGCGGCTGATCAGGTACACGCTGCTCGGCAGAAAGCTCACGCTCAGCAGCCGCTCGATGAACGGCACGATCACATCGACGTTGTAGGCGACGAGCAAGCCGAACCCGACCCCGGAAAACGTGCCGATGACGCCGGCGAGCGCGCCCTGCACGATGAAGATCGACATCACCGAGCGCGGCGTTGCACCCAAGGTGCGCAGGATCGCGATGTCGGCGCGCTTGTCGGTCACCGTCATGACCAGCGTCGAGACGAGGTTGAACGCCGCCACCGCAACGATCAGCGTCAGGATGATGAACATCAGGCGCTTCTCGACCTGCACCGCGGCGAACCAGTTGCGGTTGGTGCTGGTCCAGTCGCGCACGTTGACCTTGCGGCCGAGGCTTTCGGCGAGCTCGGCGCCGACCAGGGGTGCCTGATCGAGATCCTTCAGGCGCAGCTGCACGCCGGTCGGCCCTTCGACGCGAAAGAGCTTCGCGGCGTCCTCGAGATGGACCAGTGCCAGGCCGCTGTCGTATTCGTAGTGGCCGGCGCTGAAGGTGCCGACCACGTTCAGCTGGCGCAGCCGCGGCACGACGCCGGCCGGCGTCACCTGGCCCCCCGGCAGCACCATCGTCACCTTGTCGCCCTCGTGGACGCCGAGCGAGCGGGCGAGCTCGGCGCCGAGGACGACGTTCCAGGCACCGGGCACGAGGGCGGCCAGGGTCGTGTCGCGCAGCTTGGCCGCCAGGTCGGTGACCGTCGCCTCCTCCTGGGGGACGATGCCGCGGACGATGACGCCGCGCATCTCGTCGCCGCGGGCGATCAGGGCCTGCGCGGCGACGAACGGCGCCACGCCGATCACTTCCGGGTTCTTGCGCGCCTCGGCGGCGGTGGCGTGCCAGTCCGGCAACGCGTTGCCTTCGGCGTCGGAGATCTCGATGTGGGCGACGATCGAGAGCATCCGGTCGCGCACCTCTTTCTGGAACCCGTTCATCACCGAGAGGACGATGATGAGGGCGGCGACGCCGAGGGCGATGCCGAGCATCGAGACGCCGGAGATGAACGAGATGAAGCCGTTTTTCCGGCCGCTGCGGCCGGCCCGCGTGTAGCGCCAGCCGATCTGCAGTTCATAGGGCCAGTTCATGCGGCGGCGATGTTACGCGAGGCCGATCGCTCGCATCGCAGCGCGGCGACGGGCACGGCGCCGCGATAATTCGCGCTCATGCACCTGCTCGTTGCCTTCGCTTCCGACACCTCGGAAGCCTGCCGGCATGTGCTTCGCGACCTCCGCCTTCCGCACCTCGCGCGCCTGCTCGCATTGCTGTCACCGACCACCCGCGACGACGGCCCGGCCAATGCGTTCTCGCCGCCGCACGAACGCGCGCTCGCCGCCGCCTGGGGCTGGCGGGGCGACGACGGCCTGCTTCCCTTCGCTGCGCATGCGGCCGCCGCCGACGGCATCGACACGGCAGAGGTTGCATGGGGCCAGCTCACGCCGGCACATTGGCAGCTCGGACGCGACCATGTCGTGATGACCGACCCGAGCGAGCTCGCGCTTGCCGCGGCCGAATCGGATGCGCTGTTCGCGGCGGTGCGCGGCCTGTTCGAGAGCGAAGGCTTCGCGGTGGCCGCTGGCGCAGCCGACCGCTGGTACATCGGCCGCGCCGATCTCGGGAGCCTGGCGACCGCATCGCTCGACCGCGTCATCGGTCGCAGCGTCGACCGTTGGCTCGGCCCTGCGGTCACGCCGATCGCCCGCCTGATCCGCCGCTTGCAGAGCGAAGTGCAGCTGGTCTTCTATACCCATCCGGTCAACGAAGCCCGCGAGCTGCGCGGCCAGCTCGCGGTCAATTCGTTCTGGCTCAGCGGCTGCGGTCGGGCGCAAACGGCCGGCACGAACGCCGACGCGCCGGAGCTCGATCGCTCGCTTCGGGCGCCGCTGCTCGCCGCCGACTGGGCCGGCTGGGCCGATGCCTGGCGCGACCTCGACGCGGGGGCGATGGCGTTGCTGCTGGCACGGGCCGAGCGCGGCGACGCGGTCATGCTGACGCTCTGCGGCGAACGCAGCACCGTCGGCTTCGCGTTGCAACCGCGTCCGCTCTGGCAGAGGCTCCGTTCGCGCTGGAGCGCGGCCGAGCCGCATGCCCTCCTCGAGACGCTCTGAGATCATTGCCTCGACCATGCCGAACGAGCTGAAGGAACCGACCGTGACGACGGCACCTACCGAGCACACGGCGACGACCGTAACGAGCGGGTCGGCCGAGCCGATGCGCATCGACACCCGCGACGCGCCACCGCGGACCGTGTGGGCGCTCGAGCAGGCCGGCGTGCATCCGCTGCTGGCCCGGCTGTTCGCAGGCCGCGGCGTCCGAAGCGCCGACGAGCTCGAAGCCTCGCTCGCGACCTTGCTGCCGCCGGCCGGCTTGCTCGGCGCTGCCGACGCCGCCCACCTCCTCGCCGATGCGATCGGCGCCGGCAGCCGCATCTGCGTCGTCGCCGACTACGACTGCGATGGCGCGACCGCCTGCGCGGTGACGCTGCGCGGCCTGAAGCTGCTCGGCGCCGATCCATCGACGCTCGCCTATGTCGTGCCGGATCGGCGCCTGCACGGCTATGGCCTGACGCCGGCGATCGTCGACCTGGCGATCGAGCGCGCCGCACCCGAGGTGCTGGTGACGGTCGACAACGGCATCGCCAGCCTCGAAGGCGTCGCCCACGCCGCGGCACGCGGGCTGATCGTGGTCGTCACCGACCACCACCTGCCGGCGCATATCGACGGCCGGGTGGTCCTGCCCGACGCCGATGTCGTGGTCGACCCGAACCAGCCGGGCTGCAGCTTCGCGAGCAAGCACCTGGCCGGCTGCGGCGTCGCCTTCTACGTCCTGCTCGCCCTGCGCGCCGAGCTGCGCGAGCGCGGCGAGTTCGAGATCGCGGAACAGCCGCGGCTCGATGCCCTGCTCGACCTGGTCGCGCTCGGCACCGTTGCCGATGTGGTCCGCCTCGACCGCAACAACCGCTGCCTGGTGGCGCAAGGACTGAAGCGCATCCGCGCCGGCCGCATGCAGCCCGGCATCGCCGCGCTGTTCGCGGTCGCCGGCCGCGACCCGCGCGAAGCCAGTGCCGCCGACTTCGGCTTCGCGCTCGGGCCGCGTCTGAACGCCGCCGGGCGCCTCGCCGACATGACGCTCGGCATCGAGTGCCTGCTCACCGACGACGCTGCGCGGGCCGAGGAGATCGCTGCGGCGCTCGATGCCATCAACCGCGAGCGTCGCAGCGTCGAGACCGGCATGCGCGACGACGCCGAAGCGCTGATCGATCGCGCGCTGGCGGCTGCGGGCGGGGTCGAGCGCGCCTTCGCGATCTTCGATCCGAGCTTCCACGAGGGCGTCGTCGGCATCATCGCGGCGCGTCTGAAAGACCGCCTGCATCGGCCGACCTTCGTCTTCGCGCTCGGCCAGGACGGCCTGCTCAAGGGCTCGGGCCGCTCGGTCGAGGGCCTGCACCTGCGCGACGCGCTCGATCTCGTCAGCAAGCGCGCGCCGCTGCTGTTGAAGCGCTTCGGCGGCCACGCCATGGCCGCCGGCTGCACCATCGCGCTGGCCGATCTCGATGCCTTTCGCATCGCCCTGCATGGCGCGGCCGCGAGCCTGGCCGCAACGCCGAGCGAGCAACGCGTCGCCACCGACGGCCCGCTCGCCGACGAGCACTGGAACGCCGCCACGGTGCGCCTGCTCGAGCGTGAGGTCTGGGGCGCGGCGTTCGAGGCGCCGGTCTTCTGCGACGCGGTCGAGATCGTCAGCCAGCGCCTGGTCGGCGACAAGCACACGAAGCTGGCGGTGCGGATGAACGGCACCGTTCGCGAGGCGATCTGGTTCGGCCGCGTCGAGCCGGTCGCCGGCCGCGTCCGCCTCGCCTACCGGCTTTGCCTCGACAGCTACAACGGCGAAGAGCGGCTGCAGATGGTGATCGTCGCCGCGGTCGGCGACGGCGACGCGACAGTGCCTCCGGCCTGACCCTCCGATCCGTCGGCTGGTCGCAATCCGCTTCGCACTCGCGGCCGACCCGTCCACACTCGACGCCATGGAATTGCACATCACCGGTCTGTCGAAGACCTACCCGAACGGCGTGCGCGCGCTCGACGATGTCAGCCTGTCGATTCCGACCGGCATGTTCGGCCTGCTCGGGCCGAACGGCGCCGGCAAGTCGACCTTGATGCGCACGCTGGCCACCTTGCAGGATGCCGACCACGGCTCGGCCCAACTGGTCGATGCCGGCGCGTCGACGCACATCAACGTCCTGCGCGACAAGGCCCGTGTGCGGCGTTTGCTCGGCTACCTGCCGCAGGACTTCGGCGTCTATCCGAAGGTCAGCGCCGAAGACATGCTCGACCATCTGGCGCGGCTGAAGGGCCTGACCGACCGGACCGAGCGCCGCGACGCCGTCGACGCGCTGCTCAGGCAGACCAACCTCGACGACGTGCGAAAGAAAGCGCTGGGCGGCTTTTCAGGCGGCATGCGGCAGCGCTTCGGTATCGCCCAGGCGCTGCTCGGCAATCCCAAGCTGATCATCGTCGACGAGCCGACCGCGGGCCTCGATCCAGAGGAGCGGACGCGCTTCCACAACCTGCTGGTCGAGATCGGCGAGGAAGTGATCGTGCTGCTGTCGACCCACATCGTCTCCGACGTCAGCGACCTCTGTCCGCAACTGGCCATCATGAATCACGGCAAGGTGCTGGCCAGCGGCACGCCGAAGCGGCTGACCGACGCCCTGGCCGGCCGGATCTGGCAGGCGTCGGTGACGCGCGCCGAGGTCGCGGCCCTGCGCGAGCAACACAAGGTGATCTCGACCCGGCTCTACACCGGCAGGACCAGCGTGCACGTCGTCGCCGACAGCGCGCCCGGGAAGGCGTTCGCGCCCGTCGAAGCGACGCTCGACGATGCCTATTTCGTGGCCATCGGCGGACACCGGTGAGCGGCGCGCAGATCGACACGGCAGCGTCGGCACGGCGCCCCTCGGCCGGTCCGGGTCGGCTGTTCCGGGCCTTCCCATGACCTTGCTGGCGATTGCCTGGTTCGAGTTCCGTACACGCCTCAAGCTGCTCTCGACCTGGGTCTACTTCCTCGTCTTCTTCGCGCTGGCGCTGCTCTGGATCGCCGCGGCCGGCGGTCTGTTCAAGGATGCAGCCATCTCATTCGGCAGCGGTAAGGTCGCCGTCAACTCGCCGTTCGCACTGGCGCAGACCGTCGCCGTTCTCGGCATGCTCGGCATCACCGTCATGGCGGCGGTGATGGGCCGCGCCGTCCAGCAGGACATCGAGTACCGGACCACCGGATTTTTCTTCACCGCGCCGATCGGCAAGACAGCGTATCTCGGTGGCCGGTTCCTCGGCAGCCTCGGCGTGGTCCTGGTGGTTTTCTCGAGCCTCGGCTTCGGTGCGTTCGCGGCGACGCTGCTGCCCGGCATGGATGCCGACCGCCTCGGTGCCAACCACTGGTCGGCCTACCTGTCGCCCTATGCGACCGTGCTGGTGCCGAACGCGGTCCTGATCGGCGCGGTCTTCTTCGCGCTGGCCGCGGCCACGAAGAAGATGCTGCCCGTCTACGTCGGCAGCGTCCTGGTGCTGCTCGGCTGGCTGATCTCGCAACAGCTCGGGCGCGACGCCGAATACCGCGGCCTCGCCGCGCTGATCGATCCGTTCGGCAGCCGGGCCCTCAGCAGACTGACGGAATACTGGACCATCGCCGAGCGCAACAGCCGCGCGATTCCGCTCGAAGGCGCCCTGCTCTGGAACCGGTTGCTCTGGCTCGCTGTCGCCAGCGTCGTGACCGGCCTTTGCTTCTGGCGCTTCTCCTTTGCCGAAGCTGCGGGCACGCCGTCGCGAAAGCGCGGCAAGGCGGTGCCCGATCCGGCCGACGCCGGCCCGGACACGGCGGACGAGCGGACGCTCGGCGCGCCCGGCCCAGCCATCGCCGCGGCCCGCCCGTCGAGCGCCTGGCGGCTGGTGCCGCATCGGGCCTGGCTGGAGTTCCGCGAGACCACCAAGAACATCTACTTCGGCGTCCTCGTGCTGGCCGGCCTGCTGTTCCTGGTCTTCGGCAGCGTCACGCTCGGCAACGTCTACGGCACCAGCACCTGGCCGGTCACGTTCCAGATGCTCGGCCTGGTCTCCGGCTTCTTCGGCGCCTTCATGCTGATGATCATCGCCTTCTACGCCGGCGAGCTGGTCTGGCGAGAGCGCGACAACCGGCTCGACCAGATCAGCGACGCGCTGCCGACGCCGACCTGGCTGCCGCTGATCGCGAAGCTGATCGCTCTGATGCTGGTTCCGCTGGTGCTGCAGCTGGCGCTGATGCTCTGCGGCATGACGATCCAGGCGATCAAGGGCTACACCCGCTTCGAGGTCGGCCTGTACCTGGTGGACCTGCTGACGATCGACCTGGTCAGCTACTGGTTCATCTGCGCCTTCGCGATCGCGGTGCATTCGATCGTCGACAACAAGTACGTCGGCCACTTCGTGGTGGTCGTCTACTACGTGCTGCTGCTGTTTGCGAGCCAGCTCGGCCTGGAGCACAACCTCTACAAGTTCGGCAGCGTCCCGGCCGCGGTCTATTCCGACATGAACGGCTACGGCAGCTACCTGCCGCGGGTGCGCGCCTTCCAGGCCTACTGGACCGCCGGCTCGATCCTGCTGCTCGTCGCCGCGCACCTGTTCTGGACGCGCGGCACGCCGAGCTCATGGCGGGAACGCTGGCTGCAGGCGCGGGCCCGGCTCGACCTGCGCAGCGGCGGCATCGCCATCGCCGCAGCGATCGCGTTCGTCGGGCTCGGTGGCTTCATCTTCTGGAACACCAACATCCTGAACCGCTACGAGACCGCGAGCAGCCGGGAAGCGCGCCAGGCCGACTACGAAAAGCGCTACAAGGCGACCGCGCTCGAACCGCAGCCGAAGATCACGGCGGTGGTGCTCGACGTCGATCTGTTCCCCGCCGAGCAGCGGGTTCGCATGCGCGGCCACTACGCGCTCGAGAACCGGAGCGGCAAGCCGGTGACGGTGCTCGAGCTGGCTTTCGCGGCCGGGCCCGATCTGGTCGTGCACCAGCTCGAGCTCGGCGTGCCGGCGCGATTGATGGACGACAACATGGCGATAGGCGTGCGCCGCTACGCGCTGGCCGCGCCGCTCGGCGCCGGCGCGGCGACGACGCTCAGCTTCGATCTCGAGCTGCCGACGCACGGCTTCACCAATGAGGGCGCGAACACGGCGGTCGTCTACAACGGCAGCTTCATCAACGGCCGGGCGGTGCTGCCGTCGATCGGCTATCAGGAGCGCGCCGAGCTCGAGCGCGACCAGGACCGGAAGAAGTTCGGCCTGGCGCCGAAGGATCGTGCCCTCGACCGCGACGATCCGGTCGGACTGCAGACGAATGGCATCGCGCCCGATGCCGACTTCATCAGCTATGAAGCGACGGTCTCGACCGACGCCGATCAGATCGCCATTTCGCCCGGCTACCTGCAACGGCAGTGGACCGAGAACGGACGCCGCTATTTCCACTACAAGATGGACGCGCCGATCCTTGCCTTCTTCGCCTTCCAGTCGGCTCGCTATGCCGAGAAGAAGGACGTCTGGCACGGCCCGAACGGCGACGTCTCGCTCGAGATCTACTACCAGCCCGGCCACGAATTCGATCTCGATTCGATGAACGCGTCCGCCAAGGACGCGCTGGCCTACTGCAGCGCCAACTTCGGCGCCTACCAGTACCGCCAGTTCCGGATCGTCGAGTTCCCGCGCTACGAGGCCTTCGCGCAGTCGTTTCCGAACACGATCCCCTACTCGGAGGCGATCGGCTTCATCGCCCGGGTCCGGCCCGACGACCCGAAGGACATCGACTATCCGTACTACGTGACGGCCCACGAAGCCGCGCACCAGTGGTGGGGCCATCAGGTCATCGCCGGCGACGTCCAGGGCGGCACGATGCTGGTCGAGTCGATGGCCCAGTACTCGGCCCTGATGGTGATGAAGCGAAAATTCGGCCCCGAGAAGATGCGTCGCTTCCTTCGCTACGAGCTCGACCGCTACCTGTCGGGCCGAGCCACCGAGCAGAAGAAGGAGCTGCCGCTGTCGCGGGTCGAGAACCAGCCCTACATCCACTACGCCAAGGGCAGCCTGGTCATGTACGCGCTGGCCGACTACATCGGCGAAGACAAGCTCAACCGGGCGATCCGAGCCTTCCGCGATGCCCACGCCTTCAAGGGCCCACCCTATCCGAGCTCGAGCGAATTGATCGCCAGGATCCGCGAGGTGACGCCGCCGGAGCTGCAGTCGATGCTCGACGACATGTTCGAGAAGATCGTCATCTACGACAACCGCGCGACCAGCGCGACCATGAAGGCACTGCCGGGCGAGCGCTGGGAAGTGACCATGACAGTGATCGCCAAGAAGCGGGTCGCCGACTCGCTCGGCAAGGAAAGCGACGTGCCGCTGAACGATCTGATCGACATCGGCGTCGTCGACAAGAACGGCAACGCGATCGCGCTCGAGAGGAAGCGCATCACTGCCGAAGAGTCGAGCTTCACCATCAACGTCGGCAAGAAACCGGTCAAGGCCGGCATCGATCCCTTGAACAAGCTGATCGACCGTCGGCCCGACGACAACACGATCGCCGTCACCGGCGGCTAGCACGCCGGTGCGGCCTGACCCGGATCTCCGCTCGCACTCGCGGCGGATGGCGCCAGGCTCCTCTCCGCGGTGCGCCCACTATGATGTGACGAACCCCGATTCGTCATGAACGCCGATCTCCATTGCCACTCCTCCGTCTCCGACGGCACGCTCCTGCCGGAAGCGGTCGCGGCGCGGGCCAAGGCCAATGGCGTCGAGCTCTGGGCCCTGACCGATCACGACGAGATCGCCGGGCAGCGCCGGGCCCTCCATGCCGCTCGGGAGATCGGCCTGCCGGCCCTCACTGGCACCGAGATTTCGGTGACCTTCGCCGGCGTCGCGGTGCACGTCGTCGGCCTTGGCTTCGACGTCGACGACGCCGCGCTGGTGGCCGGGCTGGCGGCGACCCGCGGCGGCCGCGAGGGACGGGCCCGCGAGATGGCGGCCGAGCTGGCCAAGGTCGGAATCGCCGACGCCTACGAAGGCGCGCTGCAGTTCGTCGGCAACCCGGAGCTGATCTCGCGCACCCACTTCGCCCGGTTTCTGGTCGAAAGCGGCGTCTGTGCCGACACCCAGGAGGTGTTCCGGCGCTTCCTGGTCGAGACCAAGCCGGGCTTCGTGCCGCACCGCTGGGCGACGCTGCGCGACGCAGTGACCTGGATCACCGGTGCCGGCGGCCTTGCCGTGATCGCTCACCCGGCCCGCTACAAATTCACGCCGACCGAGGAATACGCGCTGTTCACCGAATTCAAGACGCTCGGCGGCCGCGGCGTCGAGGTCGTGACCGGAGCGCACAGCGCCGCCGACGCGATCCGCTACGCCGACGCGGCACGCGAGTTCGATTTGCTGGCCTCGCGCGGCAGCGACTTCCACAGCCCCGAGGAAAGCCGCATCGACCTCGGCGGATTGCCACCGTTGCCGAGCGGATTGACGCCCGTCTGGAGCGCGCTCGAATCGCGCATCCACGCAGCGAATTGAGCCTTGAGCAGGCGCCGACAATCGGCGGATGTCCCAGTACTTCGAGGTGCACCCGGCCAACCCGCAGCAGCGCTTGCTGAAGCAGGCGGCGCAGATCCTGCACGGCGGCGGCATCGCCGCCATCCCCACCGACTCGAGCTACGCGCTGGTCTGCCATCTCGACGACAAGACCGCGGCCGAGCAGCTGCGCCGGATTCGCGGCGTCGACGAGCGGCACCATCTGACCCTGCTTTGCCGCGACCTTTCCGAGTTGGCCAGCTATGCCCGCGTCGACAACGCGCAGTACCGCTTGCTGAAGGCCGCCACGCCGGGGCCGTTCACCTTCATTCTCGAAGCGACCAAGGAAGTGCCGCGACGCGTGTCGCATCCGTCGCGGCGCACCATCGGCCTGCGTGTTCCCGACCACGCCGTGACCCAGGCCCTGCTCGAGCTGCTCGGTCAGCCTCTGCTCGCGACGACCCTGATCGCCGCCGGCGAGACCGAGCCGATCAACGACCCGGCCCGGATCCGCGAGCGCTACGAGAAGCTGGTCCAGGCCATCGTCGATGCCGGCGCCTGCCCGATGCGGCCGACGACGGTGGTCGATCTGAGCGGCCCGGTGCCGGTTCTGGTGCGGCGTGGCGGCGGCGATCCGGCCCTGCTCGGGCTCAGCGTCGAACACTCGGCCTAGGGGCCACTACAGTCGGCTGCTCGTGCAACGTCACAAGGGATCCCTATGACGACCAGGCCAGCCTCGCCACCCGACGCCTCCGATGCCGGCGGCTCGGACGCCCTCGGCGCGATGCCGACGACAACCAGTGCCTCCTACGCGACCCGCTCGCCGCTTTCGACCAGATTCGACCGCTTCGCCAGCAGCGTCACCAGGTGGGCGGGCTCCCCTGCGGCGTTCTGCGTCGCCCTTCTCACCATCCTGGTCTGGGCAGCGGCCGGACCGATCTTTCGATTCTCGGAGAACTGGCAGCTCGTCATCAACACCGGCACGACGATCGTGACGTTCCTGATGGTGTTCCTGATCCAGCAAAGCCAGAACAAGGACAGCGTCGCCGTTCACCTGAAGCTCAACGAGCTGCTGGCCTCGAACCGCAACGCAAGCAACCGCATGATCGGCATCGAAGGTCTCGACGAACAGGACCTCCGCGAGGTCGCGGCGTTCTACGCGAAGCTTTCGGACCGGGCAAAAGCGTCGGGTGCGAAAAAGGAGATGCACTCCATCGACGATGAAGGCATGCCGGCGACCGACCCCGGCGCTTCTGCCTGAGAGGCCGCCTCGGCTTCGTTCCGATAGTTCCTAAGGCTTGGCATCCTCGTCGGCGGCCTCGGGCGGGGCCTTCGGCGCATCGGAAGCGTGATGCTCCATGTGCGACTTGCGCCCCGGCTGCGGCGTCACGTCGGCACCGGGGGCGATCTCTTCATGGCGGTGCTTCTTTTCCTGTTGCACCTTCTTGTCGTGGGCGACGTTGCGTGGGTCTGTCATCTTTACCTCGTGGAATGTTGAAAGCGGATCGTTGGCGAGTCGGCCTGGCGATGCTGCCAGCGTGGGTTGCACCGACGCGGCCGTGCCCCTAGCGCTCGATGCGTGCCACCGCGCTGTGCGCATGAATCGACTCGAAGTTCTCGACATCGACGCTGTAGCGGCCGACACGCTGGTCGGCGTTGAGCGCCAGCGCGACGTCGCGGACCATGTCCTCCACGAACTTCGGGTTCTCGTAGGCACGCTCGGTGATCCACTTCTCGTCGGCGCGCTTCAGCGACGACCAGATCTCGCTCGATGCGGCATCCTCGGCGAACCGGCAGAGCTCGCGCCACGAGATGTCGCCGAGCAGCTCGACCCGGATCGTCACGTGCGAGCGCTGGTTGTGGGCGCCGTAGTCGGAGATTTCCTTGGAGCACGGGCAGAGCGACTTGACCGGCACGACGACTTCGGCATGCGCGGTGGTTGCATTGCCAGCGATTTCAACAAGCAATCGACCCTGGTATTCGAGCAGGCTTTCGACCCCGCTCACCGGCGCCCGCTTGCGCAGGAAGAACGGAAAGGCCGCTTCGACGCGGCCCGCGTCGGCATGCAGCAGCACCAGCATGCGCGCGGCTTCGCGGCTCAGCACGCCGGCGTCGACCGGCTCGCCGAGCGCGTCGAGCCAGGCGACGAAGCGCGACATGTGGGTGCCCTTCTGCTCGGCAGGCAGGGCCACGTCGAGCGACCAGTCGGCGACGGTGGCCAGCACCGCGCCTTCGATCTTCAGCTGCAGCGGATAGCGGACGCCGCGGATGCCGACACGCTGGATCGCGATCTTGCGGTCGTCGTGCGCCGACTGCGTGTCGGGGATGTGCAGCGCGTCGATCAGGTTCGTCATGGCCGGCAATTGTCTCGCGCCGGTCAAAGCCTTGCGGCACGACGGATCAGCGTCGGCGCGGAGCCGAAGCGCCGCTGGATCGACTGCTCGATGCCGGCGGCGTCGAGCCCGGCCATCGCCAGCAGCTTCGCCGGATCGCCGTGTTCGCTGAACTCATCGGCCAGGCCGAGCCGCAGCACCGGGCAATCGATGCGGGCCTCGGCCAGCGCCTCCAGCACCGCACTGCCCGCTCCGCCCAAGACAGTTCCTTCTTCCACGGTGACGATTGCATCATGGCTGCGCGCCAGCTCGGTCACCAGCGCGACATCGAGCGGCTTGGCGAAGCGCATGTTGGCGACGGTGGCGTCGAAGGCTTCGGCGGCGGCGAGGGCCGGATAGAGCATCGTGCCGAAAGCCAGGATGGCGATGCGCCGGCCGGCCTGCGCCGGAGCGGCCGCGCCTTGCCTGCGGAGCTCGGCCTTGCCCCAGGGGATCGCCGTCATCACCGGTTGCGGCAGCCGGCCGACGCCGCTGCCACGCGGATAGCGCACCGCCACGGGATGGTCCTGCAGGAACGCCGTGTAGAGCGACTGCCGGCATTCGTCTTCGTCGGCCGGGGTCAGGACGCTCATGTTCGGAATGCAGCGCAGGAAGGCGATGTCGTAGACGCCGGCGTGGGTCGGGCCGTCGGCGCCGACAAGACCGGCGCGGTCGAGCGCGAAGACGACCGGCAGGTTCTGGATGGCGACGTCGTGGATCAGCTGGTCGTAGCCCCTTTGCAGGAACGTCGAATAGATCGCCAGCACCGGCTTCAGGCCCTCGCAGGCCAGCCCGGCGGCGAACGTCACGGCATGCTGCTCGGCAATGCCGACATCGAAGAAACGCTTCGGAAAGCGCTTCTCGAAATCGAGCATGCCGGAGCCGCCGCTCATCGCCGGCGTGATGCCGATCAGGCGCTCATCCTTCTCGGCCATGTCGCACAGCCATTCGCCGAACACCTGCGTGAACGTGATCTTTGCGGGCGTCGCCGGCTTGACGATGCCCACCGCAGGATCGAACTTCGACGGCCCGTGGTAGTTCACCGGGTCGTTCTCGGCGAGCTTGTAGCCGTAGCCCTTCTTCGTCACGACGTGGAGAAACTGCGGGCCCTTCAGCTGGCGCAGATTCTCGAGCGTGGGGATCAGCGAATCGAGATCGTGGCCATCGATCGGGCCGACGTAGTTGAAGCCGAACTCCTCGAAGATCGTCCCCGGCACGACCATGCCCTTGGCGTGCTCCTCGAATCGGCGCGCCAGCTCGAGCAGCGGCGGCGCGTTCTTCAGCACCGTCTTCGCGGTGTCGCGGGCGGCTGCGTAGAAGCGGCCGCTCATCAGGCGGGCCAGATAGCGATTCAGCGCTCCGACCGGCGGCGAGATCGACATGTCGTTGTCGTTCAGCACGACCAGCATGTCGGTCTGCGAGACGCCGGCGTTGTTGAGCGCCTCGAACGCCATGCCGGCGCTCATCGCGCCATCGCCGATCACCGCCACGGCCTTCCGCGATTCGCCCTTCAGCCGGGCGGCGACGGCCATCCCGAGCACCGCCGAAATCGACGTCGACGAATGGGCCGTGCCGAAGGTGTCGTATTCGCTTTCGTCGCGGCGCGGAAAGCCGGAGATGCCGCCGAGCTGGCGCAGCGTCGACATCCGGTCGCGGCGGCCGGTCAACACCTTGTGCGGATAGGTCTGGTGGCCGACGTCCCAGACGATCCGGTCATGCGGCGTGTCGAAGACATGGTGCAACGCGACCGTCAGCTCGACCGTGCCGAGATTCGACGACAGATGGCCACCGGTTGCCGAGACGCTCTGCAGGACGAATTCGCGCAGCTCGCCGGCAAGCTGCTTCAGCTCCGGGCGCGACAGCCGCCGGACGTCGGCCGGCGAGTCGATCGAGTCGAGCAGCCGGCCAGCCATCTCAGCTGTCGCGCTCGACGACGCGATCGGCCAGCGCGCGCAGCCCCTGCACGTCGGCGAGGCCGCTCGAATCGAGGGCCGCCAGCGCCGCCTGCCGCAGGCCATTGGCCCGTTGCCGTGCCGCATCGAGGCCGAGCACGCTGACGAAGGTGGGCTTGTTGCAGTGCAGGTCCTTGCCCGCGGTCTTGCCCAGCGTGGCCGAGGCCTGGGTCACGTCGAGGATGTCGTCGACGACCTGAAAAGCGAGGCCGACCGCTTCGCCGTAGCTCGACAGCGATTGCCATTGCGACGGCGTCGTGGCGCCGCAGGCCGCGCCCATCAGCACGCTGGCCTGGAGCAGCGCACCGGTCTTGCGGCGGTGCATGTCCGAGAGCGCGTGTTCGTCGAGCGGCACCCCGATGCTGGCCAGGTCGATGGCCTGGCCGCCGGCCATGCCCGCGCCGCCGGCCGCGCGGGCCAGCAGGCTGCAGAGACGGGCCTGCAGCGCCGGCGAGACCTGCCCGGCATCGGGCGTCAGGACCTCGAAGGCCAGTGCCTGCATGGCGTCGCCGGCGAGCATGGCCTGGGCGACGCCGTAGCGCACGTGCACGGTCGGCTTGCCACGCCGGAGCACGTCGTTGTCCATGCACGGCAGATCGTCGTGGACCAGCGAATAAGCGTGGATCAGTTCGACCGCGCAGGCCGCGCGCAGGGCCGCTTCTCGCTCGCCATGGACCGCCTTGGCAGCGGCCAGAGCCAGCAGCGCGCGCAGACGCTTGCCGCCGTCGAGCACGGCATAGCGCATCGCCACGCCGAGACCCGACGGAGCATCTGCCGGGACCCAGGCGGCAAGCGCCGATTCGACCGCGTCGGCCTCGGCG
The DNA here is from genome assembly GCA_030946925.1 of Pseudomonadota bacterium. GTDB lineage: Bacteria > Pseudomonadota > Gammaproteobacteria > Burkholderiales > Burkholderiaceae_C > Schlegelella_A. Next base: position 9,631 of record JALYXU010000115.1, on the reverse strand, counting down.
AGCGACCAGGTGTCGAAGGGGTCGCGTCTCATGGCGATGGCCACGGCTTCAGCTGGCCATTCTCGAGAACCCTGACTTGCTGCTCGACCACTTCCAGACGCGAGCGGCAAAACTGCAGCAGCTCGGTGCCCCGTCGGTAGCCCTGCAGGAGGCCCTCCAGCGGCAGCTGGCCGCCTTCCATCGATGCGACAAGCACATCCAGCTCGGCCAGGGCAGCTTCGTAGCTCGAGGGGACGGCCATGGTCCGGCCCGGGTCGGTGTCGATCGTCATTCGGGACGTGATTGTAGTCAGCCGCTCCGTCCCCACGTCATGGCGTGCCGACCAGTGGCTGCCCTGGAACGACAGGCAGGGGCTTCGTCGCACGAGGCGCAGGGCGGAGGGCCGCTGGCTACAATCGATGACCCTTCGGAAAACGGCTTTCGAGCCGCCCTCCCGCCGACAAGGTCGGCTTCGATCACGCTTTTTGGGGGTATCCGGCCTCATGTCCGACCAGCGCGTTCCGGCGCAGGTGCTCGCCCGCAGCGATTCGCAGCTGCCGGTTCGCAGCTATTTCGATGCCGATCTGTTCAAGCGCGAGCAGGCCACGCTGTTTGCGACAGGCCCCCGTTACGTCGGCCACGAGTTGGCGGTGCCGGACGTCGGCGACTTCCACACCCTGCTCCAGGAAAACGAGGGCCGGGCCCTGATCCGGACCGGCTCCGGCGTGGAACTTGTCTCCAATGTCTGCAGGCACCGTCAGGCCGTGATGCTGCGCGGCCGCGGCCACACCGGCAGCAACATCGTCTGCCCGTTGCACCGCTGGACCTACGACCTGAAGGGCGAGCTGATCGGCGCCCCGCACTTCCCCGACGACCCATGCCTGTCGCTGCCGAACTACCCGGTGCAGCGTTGGAACGGCATGGTCTTCGAGGCGCCGCCGTCGGGGCCCGACGTGATGGCCGATCTGGGCGGCCTCGGCGGCCACCGCGACCTCGACTTCACCGGCTATGCCTACGACAGCGTCCGGCTGCACGAGTGCAACTACAACTGGAAGACCTTCATCGAGGTCTACCTCGAGGACTATCACGTCGCGCCGTTTCACCCCGGTCTCGGCCAGTTCGTCACCTGCGAAGACCTGCGCTGGGAATTCGGCGACTGCCATTCGGTGCAGACGGTCGGCCCGAAGAACGAGCTGGCCAAGCCGGGCTCGGCCGCATATCGGAAGTGGCACGACGCGGTGCTGGCCTACCGCAAGGGCCGGTTCGATGATCCGGTGCCGCGCCACGGCGCGATCTGGCTGACCTACTACCCGGCGGTGATGGTCGAGTGGTATCCGCACGTGCTGGTCGTCTCGACGCTGATCCCGAAGGGGCCGCAGAAGACGCTCAACGTCGTCGAGTTCTACTACCCCGAGGAGATCCACGCCTTCGAGCGTGAGTTCGTCGAGGCCGAGCAGGCCGCGTACTGGGAGACCTGCGCCGAGGACGACGAGATCGCGCTGCGGATGGACGCCGGCCGGCGGGCCCTGATGGAGCGTGGCGACGACGACTTCGGTCCCTACCAGAGCCCGATGGAAGACGGCATGCAGCAATTCCACGAGTGGTACGGCCGGCGAATGGGATCCCGGCGCCTTCGCGTCTGAACCCGGCCGTCGCCATGGCCTTCGAGACCCTCATCGGTGCGGAGTCGCTCGAGTCGCTGCTGGCAAGCGACTCGCCGGCGCTGGTCCTCGACGCGAGCTTCGATCTGGGCGATCCATCGGCCGGCGAGCGGAGCTTCGACGAGGCGCACGTTCCGGGCTCTGTCTACGTTCACCTCGACCGCGACCTCTGCGCAGCGAAGACCGGCCGCAACGGCCGCCATCCGCTGCCGGAGCGCGGCGTCTTTGCCCGGACCGCCGGCCGGCTCGGCATCACGCCGCGGACGCAGGTGGTGACGCTCGACCGACAAGGCGGGATGTACGCGGCACGGCTCTGGTGGATGCTGCGCTGGCTCGGCCATTCGCAGGTCGCCGTGCTCGACGGCGGCCTGGCGGCCTGGACGGCCGGCGGCGGCAGGCTGTCGTCCGACCGTGCCGAGCCGGTCGACGCCGGGCCTTATCCCGAGCGACCGTCGATCGCCGGCAGCGTCGACGCGGCGATGCTGGCTGCCTCGCTCGACCGCATCGCCCTGCTCGATGCCCGATCGGCCGAACGCTTCCGCGGCGACCGTGAGCCGATCGATCCGGTTGCCGGCCACATCCCCGGCGCGCTGAACCGCTTCCACGCCGCGAATCTCGCGCCGGGCGGCCGCTTCAAGCCGGCCGCCGAGCTGCGTGACGAGTTCGTCGCCGCGCTCGGTCCACGTTCGGCGACGGACGTCGTTCATTCCTGCGGCTCCGGTGTCACCGCCTGCCACAACCTGCTCGCCATGGAACACGCCGGCCTGCACGGCTCGCGGCTCTACCCGGGCTCCTGGAGCGAATGGTCGGCCGACCCGAGCCGGCCGATCGCGCGAGGCGATCCGGGCGCCTAGCTCGCGTCGATTCGCCGGCGGTGCCGGTCTCGCGCAGTGATAGATTGCACCGACCAGCGGGAGCCTTTGCCATGTACAAGCGGATCCTCATTCCGACCGACGGTTCCGAGCTCACGGCGCACGCAGTCGCCGCCGGTGTCGGACTCGCGAAGGCGCTGGGCGCCGAAGTCCGCACGCTCTGCGTCAAGGAGCCGTTTCCCTACGGTGCGGTCTCCGACATGCAGCCGGCGCCACCGGCCGATTTCTTCGAGGCCCAGGAGCGCAGCGCCACCCGGAACGTCCGCGCCGTTCTCGACGCCTGTGCGGCTGCAGGCGTGCCGTGCCATGCAGAGACGATCGACGCACTGCAGCCGTGGGAGGCGATCGTCGAGCACGCGAAGACGAACGGCTGCGACCTGCTCGTGATGGGCTCGCACGGCCGCCGCGGGTTCGCTTCCCTGTTTCTCGGCAGTGAGGCGCAGGAGGTGGTCAAGCACACGATGCTGCCGGTCCTCATCGTTCGCTGAAAAGTCGAGGAAGCAGAGCCGAGCGGGAAGCCCCGCCGCCATCCCCAGCGGCGTCAGTGCGCGCGCAGCTGCGTCATGGCGACGACGACGATGCCGATGCCGGCGCTCAGCCAAAGCAGCTGCGACGCCGTCTCGCGCAGGCTCAGGCGGTGCTGCAGCTGCGGGATCAGGTCGGCCACGGCCACGTAGACGAAGCTGCTCGAGGCGATCACCAGCAGGTACGGAAAAAGCGCCTGCCAGGGACCGACGACGAAGTAGCCGACGATGCCGCCGAGCACCGCCGCGAGGCCGCACAGCGCATTGAAGAACAGCGCCCGCGGGCGCGAAAAACCGGCGTTGAGCAGGACGATGTAGTCGCCGACCTCCTGCGGGATCTCATGGGCGATGATCGCCAGCGACGTGACCGCACCGATCCGCACGTCGGCCAGGAATGCCGCGGCGATGATGATGCCGTCGCAGAAGTTGTGGATGCTGTCGCCGAGGATGACGCTCCAGCCGCCGCGTCCGGCCTGGGCCCGGTCGAAGCCGTGATGGTGGTGATGGTGGTCGCCTTCATGGTGGTGGCTGTGCCGGTAGAGCTCCGCCTTCTCGAGCAGGAAGAAGAACATCAGTCCGGCGAAAAGCGTGCCGAACAGCGCCTGCGGACTGACGCCTTTGCTCTCGAACGCCTCGGGCAGGATGTCGAGCAGCGCCGTGGCCAGGAGCACGCCGGTCGAGAGGCTGACCAGCTGCGGGACGATTCGCGCCAGCAGCGACACGGTGAGACTGGCCGCAACCGCCACCGAAAGGATGCCGCCGGCCATCGTCGCGACGAGGATCCAGCCGAGCGTCATTCGACGGCCGCCGCCGCTGCAGGCCTCATGCGACGCGCGCCGGGGCAGGCAATGGCATCAGGCCACGCCGTGCGCGCGCAACCAGTCGAGGCAGCGGCGCCAGCCGTCCTCGGCCGCGGCCTTGTCGTAGTTCGGCCGGTAGTCGGCGAAGAACGCGTGGTTGGCCGATGGATAGACGACGATCTCGGAGCGGCGCGCCGCGGCGCTGCCGGCGGCCAGAGCCGTTTTCATCTGCTCGACGCCTTCGAGCGGAATGCCGGTGTCGGCGCCGCCGTAGAGACCGAGCACCGGCGCCTGCAACGCGCCGGCTTCATCGATCGGGTAGGAGCTCTGGCGCTCCGTCTTGACGCCGTTGAGGCGGCCGTACCAGGCCACGCCTGCCTTCACTGCGTTGCTGTGCGCTGCATAGAGCCAGGTGATGAGGCCGCCCCAGCAGAACCCCGTGACGCCGAGCCGCGACAAGTCGCCACCGTTCTGACCAGCCCAGGCGACGCAGGCGTCGAGGTCGGTCAACACCTGCGCATGCGGCGCCTTCAGGACGACGGTCGCGAACAGGGTCGGGATGTCGACCGCGGCCTTGGCATCGCCGTGCCGAACGAACAACTCCGGGGCGATCGCCAGGTAGCCGAGCTTGGCGAAGCGCCTGGCGACGTCGGCGATGTGCGCATGCACGCCGAAGATCTCCGAGACGACGATGACGACCGGAAGGCCGTGCTTGCCAGCCGGCATGGCACGGTACGCGGGCATCGCGAAGCCGGCCGCGTCGATTGTCACCAGGCCTGCATCGAGGCCGTCGCTGTCGGTCGTGATCATCGCCGGGTCCAATGTCGAAGACGGGAGGCCATTCTAGAAACAGGCTGCACCCGGATGCTTCGACGAGCCCAGACCGGCGGTGCGTCGACAATTCGACGATGGAACCGCAGCCACGACAGGACGGTGGGCGCTTGGCCGGCCAGCTGGCGGCGATCGACATGGGCTCGAACAGCTTTCGGCTCGAGATCGCCCAGGTGTCGGGGGAGCGCTATCGCCGCATCGACTACCTGAAGGAAACAGTGCGCCTCGGCGCCGGGCTCGACGCTGCCGGTTTCCTCAGCGACGAGGCCGCCGGCCGCGGCCTCGAGTGCCTGGCACGGTTCGCCCGGCGCCTGGACGGCTTCGCGTCGGTCCAGGTCCGCGCGGTCGCGACCCAGACCCTGCGCGAGGCCCGCAACCGCGACGCCTTTCTGGTTCGTGCGCAGGCAGCGCTGGGCCGGCCGATCGAGATCATTTCCGGTCGCGAAGAGGCACGCCTGATCTATTCCGGTGTCGCCCATCTGCAGCCCTCGTCGGTGCCGCGCCTGGTCGTCGACATCGGCGGCCGCTCGACCGAGATGATCGTCGGCCGCGGCGCCGTGCCGGAACGCGCCGAGTCGTTCCAGGTCGGCAGCGTCGGCCTGTCGATGAAGTACTTCGTCGACGGCCGCTTCAGCGAGAGCGCGTTCCGCGAGGCGCAGATCGCCGCCGGCGCAGAGCTCGAAGAGGGCCTCGAGCCGTTCTCGGCTAAGCATTGGCGGGAAGCCCTCGGCTCGTCGGGCACGGTCGGCGCGGTCTCGCAGATTCTTGCCGCCAGCGCGGTGACGGACGGTCGCGTCACGCCCGCAGGCCTGCAGTGGCTGATCGAGCGCTGCCTCGAGGCCGGCAATGCCGATCGGCTGTCGCTGCCCGGCCTGAAGGACGACCGCCGCGCCATCATCGGCGGCGGCCTGTCGATCCTGTACACGCTTGCGGCGAGCTTCGGCATCGCCGAGCTGCAACCGGCGCGCGGGGCGCTGCGCCAAGGCGTGATCTTCGAGCTGGCGGCGCGCCGCCAGGCCGAGCGCCTGAGCGAAGCCGGCGCCGACGAGATCCGCGAGAGGTCGGTGCGGGAACTGCAGCGCCGCTTCGGCGTCGACCTCGCGCAGGCCGATCGGGTCGGCGCGGTTGCCGTGGCGCTGCTCGCCGGCGTCGAGCCGAAAGCCAGCGTCGAGGCTGCGCGCGAGCTGCGCTGGGCCGCAGCCCTGCACGAAACGGGCAGGATGATCTCGCACCACGATCACCACCGGCACAGTGCCTATGTGCTGTCGCACGTCGATGCGGCCGGCTTCTCGCAAAGCCAGCTGCGGCGTGTCGCCGACCTGGTGCTCGGCCAGCGCGGCGGTTTGCGCAAGCTCGAGCCGAAGCTGCAGGATCCGACCTTCGCGCTGCATCTGCTCTGCCTTCGCCTGGCGGTTCTTCTCTGCCATGCGCGCGACGCTGTCGACGCCGCGGCGATCTCCCTGCGAGCCAGCGGCAGACAGGTCAGCATCGGCCTGGCCAGTGCCTGGGTCGATCTGCATCCACGCACGCTGCATCTGCTGCGCGAGGAGATCGACGCGTGGTCGAAGTCGGGCTGCCTGCAGCTGGTTCTGCAGCTGGCGTGACGAAGGGCGCGCCCGAGCGCGGGCGGCGACGGTCCCTCAGGCGCAGTTTCAGAGCCAGTCGGGCGACTGCACCGCGTGGACCATCACCTCGTTCTGGTCGCCGTCCGCGCGAGGACGGAGCCAGCAGACCGCGCCTTTTCGGATCGATCGGGCGCTGGCCGTGCCGGTCAGCGCCAACGACGCCGCCATGCCGAGAGTCGGCTGGTGGCCGATCACGAGGACCGGCGCACTGCCGCTCGGCCACCCGGCGACGCGCAGCACAGTCGCCGGATCGGCGCCCGGCCCGAGCGCGTCGACGGTGCTGAACTTGCGGCCGAGCGCTGCCGCCGTCTGCTGGCAACGCAGCGCCGGGCTGACGATGATGCGGGTCGATTCGGCGAGGCGTCGGTTCAGCCATTCGGCGACGAGGGCGGCCTGGTGCAGGCCGGTCGCGCTGAGCCGCCGCGCCAGATCGTCGTCGTCGTCGAGCGCTTCGGCATGGCGCCAGAGCACGAGATCCATCAGCCGCTCCCCCGATAACGGCGCATCAGCGCCTTCTGCGCTGAATTCTCGCCGCTGCTGACCGCCTGATAACGGCCGCTGGCAGAGAGCGTCCAGGCATCCTGGTCGTCGAGCAGGTACGGGACCAGGCATTCGTCGATGACGCGCTGGCGCAGGACAGGGTCGCGGAGGGGCCACGCGACCTCGATGCGGCCATGCATGTTGCGGCCCATCCAGTCGGCGCTCGACAGGAACAAGGCTTCGTCGTCGTTGCTCTCGCCCCAGCGAAAGTAGGCGATGCGCGAGTGCTCGAGGAAGCGGCCGACGATCGAGCGGACCCGGATGTTGTCGGTGACGGCGTCGATGCCCGGCGGCAGCATGCAGGCGCCTCGAACGATGAGATCGATCTTCACCCCCGCGCCCGAAGCCAGCACCAGTGCCTCGATCAACGCGACGTCGGTGAGCGCATTGATCTTGACGACGATGCGGGCGGGCCGGCCTGCGCGCGCCGCGTCGGCGACGCGGGCGACGTGCGCGAGCATCTGCTTGTGCAGGCTGAACGGCGCCTGCAGCATCATCCTGAGCGGCTTGGTCCGGCCGAGGCCGGCCATCTGCTGGAACACGGCATCGGCGTCGGCAGTCAGGTCGGCATCGCAGCTGAAATGGCCGAGGTCGGTGTAGAGCCGGGCCGAATTCAGGTTGTAGTTGCCGGTCGAAAGGTGGGCGTAGCGCCGCAGCCGGCCGTCCTCGCGACGCGTCACCAGCAGCAGCTTGGCATGGGTCTTCAGGCCGACGATGCCGTAGACCACCTGGGCACCGACGGCCTCGAGCCGCTCGGCCCAGTTGATGTTGGCCTCCTCGTCGAAGCGCGCCTTCAGCTCGACAACTGCCATCACTTCCTTGCCGCGCCGGGCCGCTTCGATCAGCAGATGCATCAGGGGCGACTCGCTGCCGGTGCGATAGACGGTCTGCTTGATCGCCAGAACGTCCGGATCGGCGACCGCTTCGCGCAGGAACTGCACCACCGGCTCGAACGACTCGAACGGCTGGTGCAGCAGCAGGTCGCCGGCGCGCAGCCGGTCGAAGACCGACTGCTGGCGCGGCAGGCTGGCCGGCCAGGCCGGCTCGAAGGGCGCGAAGCGCAAGCCCGGCGCATCGGCAAGGTCGATCAGCTCGTTCAGGCGGACCAGGTTGACGGGACCCTTGACCTTGTAGAACGACGACGCGGCGAGCTCGAACTGGCGAAGCAGGAACTCCGACAACTCGGCCGGGCAGGTGTCGACGACCTCGAGCCGGACCGCCTTGCCGAAGTGGCGCGTCGTCAGGCCCGAGCGTAACGCCTGGCGCAGGTTGCTGACATCGAGATCGACCTCGAGGTCGGAATCGCGGGTGATCCGGAATTGCGAGAACGCTTCGACGTCGCGGCCGGGAAACAGCTCGCCGAGATGGGCGCGGATCACGCTGGTCAAGAGCGCGAAGTGCTGCCGCTTGCGGCTGCCGGGAAGCTTGATGACGCGCGGCAGCACCCGCGGCACCTTGACGATCGTGATGGCGTTGCCCCGGCCGAACGCGTCCTTGCCGGCCAGCCGGGCAATGAAGTTGAGGGACTTGTTCGCGACCTGCGGAAACGGATGCGCAGGGTCGAGGCCGACCGGGACCAGCAGCGGCCGCACCTGGCTCGCAAAAAAACGTGCGACCCAGCGTCGTTCCGATTTGCTGCGATCGGTGTGGCTGAGGATGCGGATGCCGGAACGCGCCAGCGCCGGCATCACTTCGTCGTTGAAGAGCGCGTACTGCTCGTCGATCAGGGCATGAACCGCGGCCGCCAGCGCGTCGATGTCGGCGCTGGTCGTGCCGGTCCCCGGCCAACGCGCCGCCTCGAGACAATCGGCAAAGCGCACCTCGAAGAACTCGTCGAGGTTCGACGAGACGATGCAGACGTAGCGCAGGCGCTCCAGCAGCGGCACGTCGGCGCGGCGCGCCTGGGCCAGGACGCGGCGGTTGAATTCGAGGATCGCGCGTTCACGGTTCAGGAACGGCGGCATGGCCGCGCTGCTTGCGCTGATCTGTGGCATCCAGCCACTTTATGACGCTTCTGCGACCGATCGATGACAGCCGGCGCGGCGTCGCGCACGACCCGCGCCGCCCTGCCCCCGGCGATGGTTACGGGGCGTCCGTGCTGATGACGGCGCCAAAGCCTTGCCAGAGTGTGCCGGTGAATTTGGCGAGTTGGCCCTGCTGGATCGGGTAGTAGTCGGTCGGGCTGGTGTCGACGGTCATTCCCGGCAACAGCAAGGGCAGCTTGACCGCCTTGAGATTGGCGGCCTGCTTCATGACGTTCTCGCGGGTCAGGTCATTGCCGCATTGCTTCAGGATCTGCACCATCAGCTGGGCGGTGATGTAGCCGTAGAGGTTCGACGCGTCCTTGGGATCGCCCTCGCGGTAGTAGCGGCCCATGAAGCCGCGCCACTCGAGCATCGCCGGATCGTCCTTCCACTGCGGGTCGTTCGGGCCCTTGTAGTACTGCATCGTCAGCAGGCCGGTCGCCTTGTCGAGCCCGGCCGGCACCAGCACGGAGCCCACCGAAGATCCCACGTTGTTGACGATGTGCAGCGGCTTCCAGCCCGAGTCCCACGCCTTCCTGATCGACTGCGCGGCGAACTTCGGCGTCGTGATGTTGATGAAGGTATCCGCGCCCGAGCCCTGCAGGCTGATGATCTGCGAATCGACCGTCGGATCGGTCACTTCGTAGCTCGCCTTGGCGACGATCATCTTCGCGTTGGCCGTGCCGAACGCCTCTTCCACGCCCTTGAGGAGGTCTTTGCCGTAGTCGTCGTTCTGGTAGAGGATGGCGACCTTGGCGTTGGGCTTGGTCTTGAT
>JALYXU010000075.1 GCA_030946925.1 Pseudomonadota bacterium | reverse complement strand
CGCCGGGCTACATCGGCACGAAGATGGTGACGGCGATCCCGGAAGAGATCCTCAACAGCAAGATCCTGCCGCAGATCCCGGTCGGCCGGCTCGGCAAGCCCGAGGAGGTTGCCGGTCTGATCATCTATCTGGCCTCCGACGAGGCGGCCTTTCTCACCGGCGCCAACATCGCCATCAACGGCGGCCAGCACATGCAGTGAGTCGGCCGCGACTTGCTCACATCAAGGACATGACCAAATGATGAAATCGGGAATCGACCAGGACGCTCTAGTCGCGATGTTCGCGGGCGCCGGCGCCAAGCAAGGTGAAGCCGTGCGGAAGGCAGTCGCCGGCGCGACGCTGAAGGCGCTGCAGGGACGCGAGCTCACGCTCGACGGCATTCGCAAGGTCGTCAAGACGGTTGCCGGTGCCGCGACCCTCGGGGCGGCGAAAAATCCGGGCAGCGAAGTCGACGTCGAGGCGATTCTCGGCAAGGCGCTGGCCGGCATCGACTCGGCGCTGCTGCAGGCGGTCGAGGCCAACCGCAAGGCGCTCGAACAGTTCATGGGCCAGGGCATCGCCCTCGGCGAGAAGCCGATGCAAAACGCACTGGCCAACATCGAGAAGATGGAGGACGTTTTCTTCGACGCGATCGCCAAGGCCGGCAAGGCGGCAGGGCCGATGCAGGCGCCATGGGAGCAGGCTCTGGCGGCCATGAAGATGAAGGGCAGCGAGACCGGGTCGCAGGCCACCCAGACGGTCGACAGCCTGATGGCACAAGCGCAGACGTCATTGCGCCAGACGCGGGCGACCGGTCTGCGCGCGGCCCAGGCCATGCTCGACAACTACGCGGCGCTGGTCAGCGGCGTGCTGATCGGCATGTCGGAAGGGCTGCAGGCCGGTACCGGCCCGAGCCCGTCGGCGAGCGCAGCGTCTGCAGAGCCGTCGCGCGGCGGCGCCGCCGCCAAGTCGCCGGCGCGAAAGCGGGCGAAGACGAGCGCCTGACCGTTCACCCGCCGACTGGCTGACCCTCAGGCCGGCAGGCCGAGTCCGGCGACGATCGCCGCGACCTGGGCCGTCACCGCCTGGTCCTGGCGGATCGGCCGGCCCCATGCCCGGTCCGTCTCGCCCGGCCACTTGTTGGTCGCGTCGAGGCCCATCTTGCCGCCGAGCCCGGCCGCCGGCGAGGCGAAGTCGAGCGAGTCGATCGGCGTGTGGTCGACCAGCACGCTGTCGCGCACGGGGTCCATGCGGGTCGTGATCGCCCAGACCACATCCTTCCAGTCGCGGATGTCGACATCGTCGTCGGTCACGACGATGAACTTCGTATACATGAACTGGCGCAGGAAGCTCCAGATGCCGAACATCACGCGCTTGGCGTGGCCGGGATAGCGCTTGGCGATGGAGACGATGGCCAGGCGATAGCTGCAGCCCTCGGGCGGCAGATAGAAGTCGATGATCTCCGGGAATTGCTTCTTCAGGATCGGCACGAACACCTCGTTGAGGGCGACGCCGAGGACGGCCGGCTCGTCGGGCGGCTTGCCGGTGTAGGTGGAGTGGTAGATCGGCCGGTCCCGGTGCGTCAGGCGATCGATCTCGAAGACCGGAAACCACTCCTGCTCGTTGTAGTAGCCGGTGTGGTCGCCGAACGGCCCCTCGAGGGCGTGCAGGTAGCCGCCGATCTCCTTGACCGGCACGCCGTGCTCGCTGGTCGATGCGAAGCCCGACTGAGCCACGGGAATGTGGCCCTCGAGCACGAATTCCGCGGTGGCCGGCGCCTGCAGCATCACGCCCGCGTCGCCGACGCTGCAGTCGCTCAGCTCGGTCCGGCCGCCGCGGAGCAGGCCGGCGAACTGGTACTCGGAGAGGCTGTCAGGCACCGGCGTGACGGCGCCGAGGATGGTCGCCGGGTCAGCGCCGAGCGCAACCGCGATCGGAAATGGCTGGCCGGCCCGGCGCATCGCGAATTCGCGGAAGTCGAGGGCCCCGCCCCGATGCGCCAGCCAGCGCATGACAACCTGGCGCCGGCCGATGACCTGCTGCCTGTAGATCCCGAGGTTTTGCCTGGCGCGGGCTCCGGGAAGCCCCTGTGGACCGCGGGTAATGACGAGTCCCCAGGTGATGAGCGGTCCGGCGTCTTCGGCCCAGCAAGTCTGCACAGGCAGGCTGCCAAGATCGATCGCTTCGCCGGCGACGACGACATCGCGGCAAGGCGCCCGCGCCACCACCACGGGGCGCATCGACCAGAGTGCCTTCGCCTGATGCAGCAAGCGGCCGGCGTCCCGCACCCCGCTCGGCGGCGTCGGTTCCTTGAGGCTGGCCAGCAGCTCGCCGATGTCGCGCAGTTCGCTCGTCTCCGTGGCGCCCATCGCCCATGCGACCCGGCGCGGCGTGCCAAATAGGTTGGTCAAGACCGGCATGGTGTAACCGACCGGCCGTTCGAACAGCAGCGCTGGCCCGGAATGTCGCAGCACGAAGTCACTGACCGCTGTCATCTCGAAGCGCGCCGATACTGGCTCGAGAACTCGTCGCAACTCCCCTTTGGCCTCGAGGACTTCCAAAAAGCCCCGCAAATCGCGATATTTCATACAAGTTGGTTATAAAGACTAGCGCCCAAATGGTTGACGAGCTATTAAAGCCCTTCCTAGAATCGCGCCGTTTTGACGGATCGCCGTTTGCCCCGTCCGTCTGAGGTGGTTTTGCTTCGGCCGATCCGCTGTCTCCGTCGCCGGCGGAAATTATCGCGGCGCTGCCCGACGTGTCGGTGCGGCGTCGCGTTGGGAGCTATGCAATGACAGGACGCAATCGAATGGCCGCGCTCATCGGGTCGTGGCGGAAGTCGACCCTCGTAACGACCTCGGTGGTCGTGCGCGATATCGGCCAGGGCCTGCTCGACGTCAGCCACAGTTCGCTCGCCCTGCTCGGCCTTGCCGTTCTGGGGCTGGCCCTCTTTGCCGGCGGCCGGCCGGACATCCGTCATGCCGTCGAGGCAGAGACGCTCAGCTGGCTGCAGGCACGCCACGAGGCGCGGCTCGAGACGATCGCGGTGGCAGCGCTGGAGCCCGACCTCGGCGAGCCCGAGGCGATCGCCCGCGCGACCGCTTCTGATCCACGCGACCTGAGCCGTTCGCAGGCGTCGGTGGCGGTCTGGCTGGCGCGCCGCTACCACGTCGCTCCGGAGCCGGTCAGCCGATTGGTCCAGGAGGCCTGGCGAGTCGGCGAGCTGACCCATCTCGACCCGACCCTGATCCTGTCCGTGATGGCGGTCGAATCGAGCTTCAACCCGTTCGCGCAGAGCCCCGTCGGCGCCCAGGGATTGATGCAGGTGATGACCAAGGTCCACGATGCCAAGTACGAGGCGTTCGGCGGCAGCCACGCCGCCTTCGATCCCGTCACCAACCTTCGCGTCGGCGTGCAGGTGCTGAAGGAATGCATTGCCCGGGCCGGCAGCTTGGAAGCCGGGCTGCGCTTCTACGTCGGCGCGGCGAACGGCGACGACAGCGGCTATGCGATCAAGGTGCTGGTGCAGCAGAACATCCTGCGCCAGCTGGCCGGCATGAAGCCGCTGCCGCTGCCGCCGAGACACGTCGCCGCCACCGCGGCCGAGACCTCGGGGGCTCCGGCCGAAGCCGATGCCGCGCCGGCGTCGAGCGCCACCGAGCCGGCTGCCAAGCCCGAGCCGGCCGTCGGCATCGACAAGGTCGCCTTATTGCGCTAGCCCGGGGGCCGAGGCGTTGAGGGCCGGCGTCGAGCCGGCGCGCGCCTGCCTGGCGGCTTCGCTCCGTTAGACTCGTCCGCCGCGCGACAGCGATGCGGCTTCGCGCCTCGCTCGCGCCGAAGGAGCCGACCCCATGTTTCACCGCAGCCCCTCCGCCCTCCTCGAGACCGACGCCGAAATGGCATCGATCATCGATCGGGAGAACCGGCGTCAGGAGGCGCACATCGAGCTGATCGCCTCGGAGAATTACGCGTCGCCCGCGGTGATGGCGGCGCAGGGCAGCCAGCTCACCAACAAGTACGCCGAGGGCTATCCCGGCAAGCGCTATTACGGCGGCTGCGAGTTCGTCGACATGGCCGAGCAGCTCGCCATCGATCGGCTGAAGCAGCTGTTCGGCGCCGGGTACGCCAACGTCCAGCCCAATTCCGGCTCGCAAGCGAATCAGGCCGTCTTCTTCGCGCTGCTGCAACCCGGCGACACCATCATGGGCATGAGCCTGGCCGAGGGCGGCCACCTCACCCACGGCATGCCCCTCAATATGAGCGGCAAGTGGTTCAAGGTCGTGAGCTACGGATTGACGCCGACAGAAGAGATCGACTACGACGCGATGGAGCGGCTCGCCCACGAGACCCGGCCGAAGCTCATCATCGCCGGTGCCTCCGCGTACAGCCTGCGGATCGACTTCGCACGCTTCGCCAAGGTGGCCAGGGACGTCGGCGCCTGGTTCATGGTCGACATCGCCCACTACGCCGGCCTGGTGGTCGCAGGCGTCTATCCGAATCCGCTGCCGCACGCCGACGTCGTCACGTCGACCACGCACAAGAGCCTGCGCGGGCCGCGCGGCGGTGTCATCGTCATGAACGACGAGGCGGTTGCGAAGAAGATCAACAGCGCCGTCTTTCCGGGCCTGCAGGGCGGGCCGCTGATGCACGTCA
>JALYXU010000066.1 GCA_030946925.1 Pseudomonadota bacterium | reverse complement strand
GTCGTGACGATCCATGACGCAAGCGCCGAACTGGTGCTGCGCTTTCTTCATTTCTACCCCTCGCAGCAAAAGACCTACGCGGTCGGTCGCCGCCTGCGTGTGCGTGGCGAAGCCCGCGGCGGCTTCTTCGGCCTGGAAATGGTCCATCCGGTCGTCAAGCCGGTGACAGCGGAGACACCGTTGCCGACCTCGCTGACCCCCGTGTACCCGAGCACCGTGCAGCTCTCGCAAGCGGTGCTCCGACAGGCAGTGATGCGCGGCCTCGCCGCTGCCGACCTCGACGAGATCCTGCCGCCCGGCCTGACGCCGCCGCCTCTGCCGGCGCTGCGCGCCGCGCTGGCCCGCCTGCATCACCCCGCCCCCGGGCTCGATGCAGCGGCCCTCGAAGACCGCGCCGATCCGGCCTGGCAACGCCTGAAGTTCGACGAGCTGCTGGCCCAGCAGCTGGCGCAGCTGCGGGCCAAGCGCGAGCGCGAGCGGCAGCGCGCACCTGGCTTCGCGCCAGTGCGCGGTGGATTGCACGAGGCCTTGCTGGCGCAGCTGCCGTTTCGCCTCACCGCGGCGCAGCAGCGGGTCGCCGCCGAGATTCGGCACGACCTTGGCCGGCCGGTGCCGATGCACCGTCTGCTGCAGGGCGATGTCGGATCGGGCAAGACCGTCGTCGCAGCCTTGGCGGCAGCCGCGGTCATCGACGCCGGCTGGCAATGCGCGCTGATGGCGCCGACCGAGATCCTCGCCGAGCAGCACCTGATCAAGCTGGTCGGCTGGCTCGATCCGCTCGGCATCAAGGTCGCCTGGTTGACCGGAAGCCGCAAAGGCAAGAGCCGAGCCACGATGCTCGAGCAGGTCGCCTCGGGCGAGGCCGCGCTGGTGGTGGGAACGCATGCCGTGATCGAGGAACAGGTTCGATTCGCCCGGCTCGGCCTGGCCGTCATCGACGAGCAGCACCGCTTCGGCGTGGCCCAGCGCCTGACCCTGCGCGGCAAGCTGGCCGAGAGCAACGTCGCCGGTGAGGCGCTCGAACCGCATCTGCTCATGATGAGTGCGACACCGATTCCGCGGACCCTGGCGATGACCCTCTTCGCCGATCTCGACGTGAGCACGATCGACGCCTTGCCACCGGGGCGCAAGCCCATCGAGACCCGGCTGTTCGCCGACGGCAAACGCGATCAGGTGATTGCCCGGATCCGCGATGAGGTCGCGCGCGGCCGCCAGGTCTACTGGGTCTGCCCGCTGGTGGAGGCGTCGGCGGCGCTCGACCTGCAGAACGCAACCGAGACCCACGCCCAGCTCTGCGCCGCCTTGCCGGAGCACATGATCGGCTTGCTGCACGGCCGCATGCGCGCTGCCGAGAAGACGGCGGCGATGTCGTTGTTCGCCGGGGGCGACATCGCCGTGCTGGTCGCGACCACGGTGATCGAGGTCGGTGTCGACGTGCCGAACGCCTCGCTGATGGTGGTCGAGCATGCCGAGCGATTCGGCCTGTCGCAGCTGCACCAGCTGCGCGGCCGGGTCGGGCGCGGCGAGACCGCCAGCGTGTGCGTGCTGCTCTACAGCGGGCCGCTCTCCGATGCGGCGAAGGCGCGCCTGAAGGCGATGCGCGAGACCGGCGACGGCTTCGAGATTGCGCGGCGCGACCTCGAGATCCGAGGTCCGGGCGAGTTGCTCGGCGCGCGTCAGTCGGGTGCGGCCTTGCTGCGCTTCGCCGATCCGCTTGCCGACGAGGCCTTGCTGCTCGAGGCCCGGCGCGTTGCCCTGGTCCTGCTCGAAGCCCACCCGGGCATCGCCGAGCGACACGTCGAGCGCTGGCTCGGAGCCGGATCGCATTACCTCAACGCCTGACCGGGCCGCCCCGACGCTGCAGCCTGTCCCGGCGTCGGTTTACCATCCTCGGCGCAGCGGCGTCAGACCCTGCCTGCGCACCCACAACAAGCAAGGGAGCCATTCATGTCGCTGATCGATCGCGTGCAATCCATCCTGCTTCGGCCGAAACAGACCTGGCCGGTGATCGCTGCCGAAACGACGGACGCGGCATCCCTCTACAGCAACTACATCGCGATCCTGGCGGCGATCCCTGCCGTCGCAGGTTTCATCGGCATGACGCTGATCGGCGTCGGCGGCTTCGGCATCAGCTACAAGGTGCCAATCCTCACCGGCGTGGTGCAGATGGTGGTGAGCTACGTGCTCTCGCTGCTGCTGATCTATGTGCTGGCGCTGATCGTCGAGGCACTGGCGCCGACCTTCGGCGGCACCAAGAGCCGGATCGCGGCGCTGAAGCTGGTCGGCTACGGCTGCACCGCGGCCTTCGTCGGCGGCATCTTCAGCCTCATTCCGGCACTCGCGATCCTCGGCTTGCTGACGGCGATCTATTCGATCTACCTGATCTACACCGGCATCTCGCCGCTGATGCGTTGCCCGCCGGAGAAGTCGGGCGCCTACACGGCGGTCGTGATCGTCTGCGGCGTCGTCGTCGGCGTCGTCATGGGCGCGGTCCTGATGCTCTTCATGCCGCGCCCGGGCATGGGCCTGGCCGGCGCCACCTCGGGCCTGACCGGTCCGGCCGGCAACATGACCATCAAGACGCCGGACGGTGGCTCGGTGACCATCAACGCCGACAGCATGGCGGCGCTGGCCCAGCGCATGGAGGCCGCCGGCAAACGGGCCGAGGTCGCCAGCAACTCCGGCGACCCGGCCGCCGCCGGCAAGGCGGTCGGCGACATGCTCGCGGCAATGACCGGGGGCAGTGCCAAACCGATCGCCGCGGCCGACCTGAAGGCGATGCTGCCGGACACGATCGGCGCCTTGACGCGGAAGTCGCTCGAGGCCAACGGCAGCGAGGCGATGGGCCTGGCGGTCTCCTCGGCGAAGGCGTCGTATTCGGACGGCGTGCACGGCATCAATCTCTCCATCACCGATTCCGGCGGGCTCGCCGGCATTGCGGCGATGGCCGGCTGGGCCAACCTGACTGTCGACAAGGAGACCGACGGACAGATCGAGAAGGTCTACAAGGACGGCGGACGGACCGTGCGCGAGGACTACCGCAAGGACGGCAGCCGCAGCGAGATGACGGTGATCCTCAGCAACGGCTTGATCGTCGAGAGCGAAGGCAGTGGCGTCGACATGGGGACCGTCAAGAAGGTGCTGGCCGGTGTCGACCTCGCCAAGCTGGAGTCGCTCAAGCATGCCGCCAAGTGACCGCGCCGGCTATGCTCGGCGCCAGGTTCCCCGCACTTCCACCCTTCACCGGAGCACGACCATGAGCCACTTCGTCATGCGCTTTTGCGCGCTCGCGCTGGCTGCCCCCATGCTCGCCTCGGCGCAGACACCGCCGACGCTCGACAAGATCAAGCAGAGCGGAACCATGTCGCTCGCCTACCGCGAGTCGTCGATTCCGTTTTCCTTCCTCGACGACAAGGCCCAGCCGACCGGCTTCGGCTACGAGATCTGCGAAAAGATCGCCGACCGGGTCAAGACTGTGACCGGCCGCAGCGACATGAAGAAGCAGTACCAGGCCGTCACCTCGGCGAACCGGATTCCGCTGCTGCAGAACGGGACGATCGACATCGAGTGCGGCTCGACGACCAACAATTCCGAGCGCGGCAAACAGGTGCAGTTCGCCATCAATTACTTCTATACGGGCACGCGCTTTCTGGTCAAGGCCGGCACCAACGTCGGCAAGCTGTCGGACCTTGCCGGCAAGCCCGTGGTCTCGACCACCGGCACCACCAACTACCAAATCATTCGCCGCCTCAACGAAGAGCAAAAGCTCGGCATCGACCTGCTCGGCGCCAAGGACCACGCCGAGTCGGCACTGATGGTCGAAAGCGGCCGCGCCGTCGCGTTCGCCATGGACGACATCCTGCTGTACGGGCTGAAGGCGAGCGCGCAGAACCCGGCGGCGCTCGCCGTCGTCGGCGAAGCGATCCAGGTCGAGCCCTACGCGATCATGGTTCGCAAGGACGATCCCGCGTTCAAGAAGCTGGTCGACGAGACCATCGCCGGCCTGATGAAGAGCGGCGAGTTCGAAGCGCTCTACAAGAAGTGGTTCCAGTCGCCGATCCCACCCAAGAACATCAACCTGAACGCGCCGATGAGCAAGGAGCTCCAGGACAATCTGAAAGCGCTGAGCGACAAGCCCGCCACCTGATGACCGCGACGGAGCGGGAGCAGGGCCGTTGCCCTTGCGGACGGGCATGACGACTCGCCGCTCGCACACCCCACCAGCCGCTCTCGCCCGCCCTACCGCAAAGGAATCACACATGGCCACGTCTCCCACTTCGAGCGCCGCGCCGCGCATCAACATCGGCATCAGCGACGACGACCGGTCGGCGATCGCGCAAGGCTTGTCGAAGCTGCTCGCCGACACGTACACGCTCTACCTGACGACCCACAATTTCCACTGGAACGTCACCGGGCCGATGTTCAACACGCTGCATCTGATGTTCATGACGCAGTACACCGAGCTGTGGAACGCGGTCGACCCGATCGCCGAGCGCATCCGCTCCCTCGGCCATCACGCGCCGGGCTCGTATGCGCAGTTCGGCCGGCTGAGCTCGATCAAGGACGTGCCCGAGTCGCCGCCGAAGGCCCTCGAGATGGTCGCGATCCTGGTCGAGGGCCACGAAGCGGTGGCCCGAACCGCACGCAGCATCTTCGCCGTAGCCGACAAGGCCAGCGACGAGCCGACCGCAGACCTCCTGACGCAGCGGCTCACGGTGCACGAGCAGACGGCGTGGATGCTGCGCAGCCTGCTCGAGTGACTCGATAATCGCCGGCTTCTTCGACTCACGACCGCTGGCTGCCCGCGGCCGCCCATGGCCGACCTCGCTTCCGAAGTGCGCCGGCGTCGCACCTTCGCGATCATTTCCCACCCGGACGCCGGCAAGACCACGCTGACCGAGAAGCTGCTGCTGTTCTCGGGCGCGATCCAGATCGCCGGCTCGGTGAAGGCG
>JALYXU010000061.1 GCA_030946925.1 Pseudomonadota bacterium | reverse complement strand
GAGGATCCGGAGCGCGGCTTCCTGCCCTCGACCGGCCGGCTCGTGCACCTGACGCCGCCGCATCCATCGGCGCACGTGCGCATCGACACCGGCGTCGAGGAGGGCGATTCGATCACGCCGTTCTACGACCCGATGATCGCCAAGCTGATCGTCCACGACAGCGACCGCGCCGCGGCGCTGGCCCGCATGCGTGCTGCGCTGGCCGGCTACCGCATCGTCGGCGTCGCCAGCAACGTCGAGTTCCTCGGCCGGCTCGTCGCGACACGCTCGTTCGCGACGGCCGATCTCGACACCTCGCTGATCGAGCGCGAGCACGCGGCGCTGTTCCCGCCAGGCGCCGAGCCCGACGACGATGTCTGGCTGGTCGCCGCTCTCGCCGAGCTGGCCCGCGATGGCGCGGCGCGGCGACACCAGGCTCTGGCCGACGCCGAGCAAGGATCGCCGTGGGCGCTGCACGATGGCTGGCGCCTGAACGGACGGGCTTCGCGCCGGCTCGCATTCCGCTTCGCCGAGTCAACCCGCCATGTCGACGCGACCGTGCTGGCGCAGGGCGGCTGGCAGCTGGTGTCGGGCACCTCGACGCTGGTTGCGACGGCGGAGCTGCATGGCGCCAGCGGCGTCACGGCGACGCTCGGCGGCCGTCGGCTGGCGGCGACGGTGGTGGCCCAGGGCGATCGTCGCCATGTCTTCGTCGGCGGTCACGTCGTCGTGCTGAGCCTGCTCGATCCGCTCGCCGGAGAGCGCGCCGACGCCGATGAAGAGGGCGCCGGTCTGCTGGCGCCGATGCCGGGCAAGGTGATCGCGCTTCTCGCCGAACCCGGCGCGGCAGTCGACAAGGGCACCCCCCTGCTCGTTCTCGAGGCGATGAAGATGGAGCACACGATCAGCGCGCCGCACGCCGGAACGCTGAAGGCCTATCGCTTTGCCCCTGGCGATCAAGTCGACGAAGGCGCCGAGCTCGTCGAGTTCGAATAGATCGCGATCGCGGCTAGCACGCAGGCTCCAGGCCCGCGCAACGCCCTCCGAGCACCGACTCATTCGTCGTCGTCGTCGGCCTCGTCGTCGCCCGACTCATCGGCAAGCGATTCGATCGAATCGTCGTCGCCGTCGATCGGCTCGGCCGCGTCGAGCGCGTCTTTCGACCTGGCGATGCGATCGGGGCCGATGTCGGCGCCGTCGCGAGCGCCGTCGGGCACCGCCGAGGCACGCTCGCCGGTGCCCATGGCATCGCTGTCGCTGTCCAGGTCGATCGGGGTCGCGCCGCCGAGCTCGCCTTCCTCGGCGTCTGTCTTCAGGCGGGTGGCGCCCTGGATGTCGCTGCCGCTGTCGGACGAATCGCTCGGGCCGAGCGTGTCGGCGCTGCGGCCCTTGGCCTGCTGAGGCGCGCGCTCGCCGCCGAGGATGCTGCTCTGTGACATGGGGTCTCCTGTGCGCGTGTGGTGTCGACGCCTGCATGGTGCAGCAAGCCAGGTGCCGCAGGTCGATCACCCGGCAGGCGAGAGGGTCGGACCATCTCTGCCGGACCGCCGCGTCGGAACCGCCGATCAGACCCGTTCGACGACGATCGCGATGCCCTGGCCGACACCGATGCACATCGTGCACAGCGCATAGCGGCCGCCGATCCGCTGCAGCTGGCTGACGGCGGTCGTGACGAGACGGGCGCCGCTGGCGCCGAGCGGATGGCCGAGTGCGATGGCGCCGCCGTTGGGGTTGACACGGGCGTCGTCGTCGGCAAGGCCGAGATCGCGGAGCACCGCAAGGCCCTGTGCAGCGAACGCTTCGTTGAGCTCGATCACATCGATCTGCGACAGCGCCAGGCCGGTCAGCTCGAGCACCTTCCTCGTCGCCGGTGCCGGGCCCATGCCCATGATGCGCGGCGGCACCCCTGCCGTCGCCATGCCGACGACGCGGGCGCGTGGGCGCAGGCCGTGCCGCGCCGCCGCGCGCTCGCTGGCCAGGATCAGCGCGCAGGCGCCGTCGTTGACGCCCGAGGCGTTGCCTGCGGTGACGCTGCCGTCGGCCTTGACGATGCCCTTCAGCTTGGCCAGGGCCTCGAGACTGGTCTCGCGCGGATGCTCGTCGCGGCTGACGACGACCGGTTCGCCCTTCTTCTGGACGATCGTCACCGGAACGATTTCGGCGTCGAAGAAGCCGGCGTTTTGCGCCGCCACTGCCTTCAACTGCGAGGCCATGGCCATCCGGTCCTGCGCGTCGCGCTGGATGCCGTATCCGGAGGCGACGTTCTCGGCCGTTTCCGGCATCGAGTCGACGCCGTACTTTTCCTTCATCAGTCGGTTGACGAAGCGCCAGCCGATCGTCGTGTCGTAGACGGCGTTGCTGCGCGAGAACGCCGTCTCGGCTTTCGGCATCACGAACGGTGCCCGGCTCATGCTCTCGACGCCGCCGGCGATCAAGAGCTCGGCTTCGCCGCACTTGATGGCTCGCGCCGCGGTGCCGACCGCGTCCATGCCCGAGCCGCAGAGCCGGTTCAGCGTCGCGCCGGGGACCTCGACCGGCAGACCGGCCAAGAGCGCCGCCATGCGGGCGACGTTGCGGTTGTCTTCGCCCGCCTGGTTGGCGCAGCCGTAGATCACGTCGCCGACGGCGGCCCAGTCGACCTTCGGGTTGCGCTCCATCAGGGCGATGATCGGCAGCGCCCCGAGGTCGTCGGTGCGGATCGACGACAGTGCGCCGCCGTAGCGGCCGAAGGGCGTGCGCACGGCATCGCAGATGAAGGCTTCGTTCATGGCTGTGGCTCGGGTGGTGGATCGGGGAGTCGATCGGCGAGTCGCTCGGTCGGGCTCGGCCGCCGGCTCGGGCTGCACAACGGTCGGGATCACGACCGCGCCCCGGACAGCGGCGCTCCGGTGAGCGCCTGCAGCTCGGCATGGCCGAGGCCGGCGACCATCTCGCGCACGACCAGACCGGCGGGAGTGATGTCGATGACCGCCAGGTCGGTGTAGATGCGCGAGACGCAGCCGATTCCGGTCAGCGGGTAGCTGCAGCGCTCGACGATCTTCAGCTCGCCGCTCTTGGTCGTGTGCTCCATCATGACGAAGGTCTTCTTCGCGCCGAGGGCAAGGTCCATCGCCCCGCCGACAGCGGGAATGGCATCGGCGGCCCCGGTGTGCCAGTTGGCGAGGTCGCCGCTGGCCGAGACCTGGAACGCGCCGAGCACGCAGACATCGAGATGGCCGCCGCGCATCATCGCGAAGCTGTCGGCGTGGTGGAAGAACGAGCCGCCGGGCAGCAGCGTCACCGGCTGCTTGCCGGCGTTGATGAGGTCGTAGTCGGCGGCGTCCTCGGCCGGGGCCGGGCCCATGCCGATGACGCCGTTCTCGCTGTGCAGGACGATCTCGCGGCCGGCCGGCAAGTGGTTCGCAACCAGCGTCGGCAAGCCGATGCCGAGGTTGACGACGGCGCCGTCGGCGATGTCGCTCGCAACCCGCGCCGCCATCTCGGCCCGGCTCCAGCGGGCCCGGCTCATCGACCGCCTCCTCGCGCCTGCACGGCCGGCGCGCTGGCGCCGCCGAAGCCGCCGGCGCTGGTCGCGACACGATCGATCCGGACCACGCGCTGGACGAAGATGCCGGGCGTGACGACCGCCTCCGGGTCGAGGCCGCCGAGCGGGACGATCTCGTGCACGGTGGCGACGGTGGTGGTTGCTGCCATTGCCATCACCGGCCCGAAGTTGCGCGCGGTCATCCGATAGGTGAGGTTGCCCCAGCGGTCGCCGCGCTCGGCCTTGATGAAGGCATAGTCGCCCCGGATCGGCGCTTCCAGAACGTACATGCGGCCGTCGATCTCGCGTGTTTCCTTGCCCTTGGCCAGCTCGGTGCCGAAGCCGGTGGGCGTGAAGAAGGCGCCGATGCCGGCGCCCGCGGCGCGGATCCGCTCGGCGAGATTGCCCTGCGGCACGAGCTCCAGCTCGATCTCGCCGGCGCGGTACAGACGGTCGAAGTGGTGGCTGTCTGCCTGGCGCGGGAACGAGCAGATGATCTTCTTGACCCGACGCGCGGCGATCAGCGCGGCCAGGCCGCTGTCGCCGTTGCCGGCGTTGTTGTTGACGATCGTCAGGTTGCGCGCGCCCTGGGCGAGCA
>JALYXU010000046.1 GCA_030946925.1 Pseudomonadota bacterium | reverse complement strand
TGATGCCCAAGCACGACGCAGGCGCGGCCGTTGAAGCGCGCCAGGCCGCCGACGATCGACTGATCGTCTGCGTAGGCGCGATCGCCATGGAGCTCCTGATAGTCGGTGAAGACTTCGTTGATGTAGTCGAGCGTGTACGGACGCTGCGGATGGCGGGCGATCTGCGTGACTTGCCACGGCGAGAGGCCGGTATAGATGTCCTTGGTCAGCAACAGGCTCTTCTTGCTGAGTCGGTCGATCTCTTCCGAGATGTCGACCGCCGATTCGTTCTGCACGTACCGCAGCTCGTCGATCTTCGACTCGAGCTCGGCGACCGGCTGCTCGAATTCGAGGAAGTGTCGTTTCGTCATCAGTAATTCACCACCAGCGGATCGAGACTGCGCCAAATGTACCAAGTGGCAACCGAGCGGTACGGTGCCCAGGCATCGCCGACTTCGCGTGCTTCGGCTCGCGAGACCGGCTCGCCGCTGAAGTAGTTGACGCTGATCCCCTTGATCAGGCCGACGTCGTCGAGCGGCAGGACGTTGGGCCGCAGCAGATGGAAGATGAGGAACATCTCCGCGGTCCACCGGCCGATGCCGCGTATGGCGACGAGCTCCTCGATGATGGCCTCGTCGTCCATCTGCTCCCATTGGGTGACGTGGACGGTGCCGGCCTCGAAGTGCTGGGCCAGGTCGCACAAGTACTCGACCTTCCGCGCGGACAGGCCAGCGGCACGAATATGTGGCGCATCGAGCGCGAGGACGGCCGTCGGCTTCAGGCAGTGCGAGGGGCCGGCAGTCAGCGCGACGAAGCGATCCCATACGGCTTGGGCAGCGCGCACCGAGATCTGCTGACCGACGATCGAGCGCGCCAGGGTGGTGAAGGCGTCGCCGCGACTTTCCAGGCGACCATCCGCGAATCGGGGGATCAGCTTTTTCATCACCCGATCGCGCTTGGCGAGGTGCTTGCAGGCGTCGTCCCAGAAATCGGCACGCGGCTGGGCTGTCGCTGCCAGCGGCATGCTCGCCACCGATGGATTCGAGGCAGGGGCCAAGCTCAGGCTCTCACCCAGGTCGTTTCCTGGGCCAGGTCTTTCAGGACGATGCCCTGATCGGCCAGGCGCTTGCGAATGGCATCGGCGAGCGCAAAGTCGCGGGTGGCCTTGGCTGCGCGACGCTCTTCGATCAGCGCCTCGATGCTGCCGACCTGAAGGCTCGCTCCGGCCTGCAGATAGGCGCGCGGCACTTGCTGCAGGATGCCGAGCGTTGCGCCGAGCCCGCGCAGGACCACGGCCGAGGCCGAGTCCGGCGCTCGGTTGATGTCCGCGGCGAGCTCGAACAGGATCGACACGGCGATCGGCGTGTTGAAGTCGTCGTTCATTGCCTCGCGGAAGGCACTGGCCCGCGGCTCGGTCCAGTCGAACTCCGAGGACAGCCCTGGCGACGCTGCACCGTCGAGCGCGGTGTAGAGGCGGCGTAGACCCGCCTTGGCATCGTCCAGGCTGGCATCGCTGAAATTGAAGGGGCTGCGGTAGTGGGTTCGCAACATGAAAAAGCGCACCGTCTCACCGTCATAGCGCTTCAGGACATCGCGGATGGTGAAGAAGTTGCCTAGCGATTTCGACATCTTCTCGTTGTCGACATTGAGCAGGCCGTTGTGCATCCAGATGTTGACGAACTTGCCGTCGCTCGCACCCTCGCTCTGTGCGATTTCGTTCTCGTGGTGCGGAAACTGCAGATCCTGGCCGCCACCATGGATATCGATGTGCTCGCCCAGAAGCGCCTTGCACATGGCGGAGCATTCGATGTGCCAGCCGGGGCGACCGCTGCCGAACTGGCTGGACCACTTGGCGTCGTCCGGCTCATCGGCCTTGGCCGCCTTCCACATCACGAAGTCGAGCGGGTCCTGCTTGCCCTCGAGAACGGCGACGCGCTCGCCGGAACGCAACTGGTCGATCGACTTGCCTGAGAGCTTTCCGTAACCGGGAAACTTGCGCACCGCGAAGTCGACGTCGCCGTTGCTCGCCCGATAGCCCAGCCCTTTTCGTTCCAGAGCGGCGATCATCTCCAGCATCTGCGGCACGTAGTGCGTGGCGCGCGGTTCATGGGTCGGGCGTTCGAGGCCGAGCGCATCGGCGTCCTGGTGCAGCGCGTCGATCATCGACTCGGTCAATGCGCGCAGCGAGACGTCCCGCTCGAGGGCGCGCTTGATGATCTTGTCGTCGATGTCGGTGATGTTGCGGACATAGGTCACTCGATATCCGAGTGTTTTCAGCCAGCGCTGGGCCACATCGAACGCCATCATGAAGCGGGCGTGGCCCATGTGCGCGTAGTCGTAGATCGTGATCCCGCAGACGTAGAGCCGAACGTGCCCGGGTTCGATCGGAACGAAGACTTCAGTCGCCCGCGACAGGGTGTTGTGGATTCGAAGTGTCATGGCGCGGGGCGGCGCTCGGGGAGCTTCGCAGAGGCGGCTTGCAGTGATGCGTGCCCTACAATCAAATCAGTATAGCGGCCCTCTCTGCTCATTTTCCCGGGCTCGCAAGGCCGCTTCGCTGCCGTGTTGAATCGCGACGCGCCAGGGCTCTCGTCGATGAACTTTCGAACCTCCCTCGCTCTGCCATCGCTGTTGCTTGGGCTCATGTTATCGGCGTTCGCGCCGGCTCGGGCCGCGCTCGTCGACGAGCTTCGGGAGGTGACGCGTCTGCATCGCGCCGGCCAGTCCAGCGCTGCGCTGCAGCGTGCCGACATGTTCCTGTCGGCGCAACCGAAGGACGCGCAGATGCGATTCCTGAAGGCCGTTGTCCTGGCCGATATCGGCCGCAGAGGTGAGGCTATTGCGATGCTGCAAGCCATGACCGAGGACTTCCCGGAGCTCGCCGAGCCGCACAACAACCTGGCAGCGCTTGCTGCGGCCGCCGGCGACTACGGCAAGGCTCGCGCCGAGCTCGAGGAATCGCTGCGCCTGAATCCCGGCTACGCGACGGCGCACCAGAATATCGGCGACGTCTACGCCATGCTGGCCAGCCAATCCTACGGTCGCGCGTTGGCGCTCGAGCCCGACAATCCCAGCGTGCCGCGCAAACTTGCCTTGGTGCGCCAGTTGACAGCTCCGGTGGCAGGGCCACTGTCGGCGGCAAGCACTGCGGCGGCCACTCACGCTTCACCATGATTCACTTCAGGAACAGCCTCATGCACAGTTCGATCCGTCGCGCCACCATGGCCTCCGCGGCCGCCATTTCGATTCTTTGTTGCGCTCCCGCACTGGCCCAGAAGGTCAAGCTCGCGACATCTGCCGGCGACATCGTCATAGAGCTCGATGCAGCCAAGGCGCCCAAGACGGTCGCCAACTTTCTCACGTACGTCACGTCGGGGCACTACAACGGCACTGTCTTTCACCGCGTCATCCCGAACTTCATGATCCAGGGCGGCGGGATGACCCCGGACCTGCAGGAAAAGCCGACGCTGAAGCCGATCGCGCTGGAGAGCCGCACCGGCTTGACGAACCAGCGTGGCACCGTTGCCATGGCGCGGACCGGCGATCCGAACTCTGCGACGTCGCAGTTCTTCATCAACGTCAAGGACAATGACTTCTTGAACCAGGCACAGTCTCGCGACGGCAACGGCTACGCGGTGTTCGGCAAGGTCATCGAAGGCATGGATGTGGTCGACAAGATCCGGGTCGTGCCGACAGGCCCTGGCGATGTCCCGGCAACGCCCGTGATCATCAAGCGCGCAACCTTGGAGAAATGACGTGACCAAATTAGTCGATCTCGAAACCAGCAAGGGGACCATTCGTCTCGAACTCGACGACGAGAAGGCACCCGAGACAGTTAAGAACTTTCTCACCAACGTGGAGAACGGCCATTTCGACGGCACCGTCTTCCATCGCGTGATCAAGGGCTTCATGGTGCAAGGCGGCGGCTTCGAGCCGGGCCTGAAGCAAAAGCCGACCGGCAACTCGATCCAGAACGAGGCCTCGAACGGCCTGAAGAATGCGCGCTACACGGTAGCGATGGCGCGCACCTCTGCGCCCCATTCGGCGACGGCGCAATTTTTCATCAACGGCGCCGACAACGAGTTCCTCGACTTCAAGTCCGAGACGCCGCAGGGCTGGGGTTACGCGGTGTTCGGGAAAGTCGTCGAAGGCAACGCCGTTGTCGATGAGATCGAGCAAGTGCGCACGGGCAACCGCGGCGGACACTCCGACGTTCCGCTCGAAGACGTGTTGATCACCCGCGCGACAGTGGTTTCCTAGCGCGGCCTCACAGGGCGAATCCCGGTGGCGGCCGGCTCGGTTCCGGCAGCAAGGCTGCCCCGCTCGTCGCACTTTGCGAGCTTTGTCGCACCCGAAGCTTGGCGGGCGATCGATTTCATCAGCGACTTGCATCTGGCTGCGACAACGCCGCGTGCGTTCGATTCCTGCGCCGCCCACCTCATGCACACCGATGCCGACGCCGTTTTCATCCTTGGCGACCTGTTCGATGCATGGATCGGCGACGACATGGCCAAACGAGGCTTCGAGCAAAAGGGCGTGGACCTCCTGAAACAGGCTGCCGGGCGCCGTTGCATCGCCTTCATGGCCGGCAATCGAGACTTCTTGCTCGGTGATGGAATCCTTCGACAGAGTGGCGTGATGCGTCTCGCCGATCCGACGCTGGTGGCCGCCTTCGGCACGCGCACCCTGCTCACCCATGGCGATGCGCTGTGTCTGGGCGACACGTCATACCAGCGCTTTCGCCGCGTGGTCCGCCACCCCGCCGTCCAGCGCACTTTCCTCAGCTTGCCTCTCCGCTGGCGTGCCGCCCTCGGTCAGGCCGCACGCCGGCGCAGCCGAGGCGGACAAGGACAGAGTCCGCGTGTCGCATCGACCGTCGATCTCGACCGCGCTTCGATGCTGGAATGGCTCCGCGTTTCATCGGCCCCGGCATTGGTTCACGGTCATACCCACGCGCCCGCCAGCCACGTGCTCGCGGCGGGGTCTGTCCGCCACGTGCTGAGCGACTGGGATCTCGACGGTCCCGGGCCGCCCCGTGCCGAGGTGCTGCGCTGGAGCGCCGGCGGCTTCGCCCGCATCGCGCCATCGACCGCGACGGTGGGGATCGACGCGGCGTGACCGGCTGGTGGCGGCGAATGCGGCACCGACGGGTGCTCGAGAGTCGGCCGATTCCGGATCATCTCTGGCGCTTCACGCTCGCCCGGTTCCCGTTCCTGGGTGCCCGCAACGACGAGGATCTCGAGCTGCTGCGGCAGATGACGACGCTGTTCCTCGCCGAGAAAGAATTCACCGGCACCCAGGGGCTCGTCGTCAGCGACGAAATGGCCGTCGCGATCGCCGCACAGGCCTGCTTGCCCGCGTTGAAGCTGGGAATGGATTGGCTGAAGGGGTTCGTCGGCATCGTCGTGCACGAAGACGCCGTGATCGCCCGCCGCGAAGTGGAAGACGACGACGGTATCGTCCATTCGTACGACGAGGAGCTGTCGGGTGAGGCCATGCAAGGCGGCCCGGTGATGCTGGCCTGGCGCGACGTCGAGGATTCAGGAGCTTCTGCGGCCGACGGCTACAACGTCGTCGTCCACGAATTCGCGCACGTCATCGATATGCACGGTGGTGTCACCTCCGGAGCTCAGACGCGCCTGCCAAACCGCACTCGCGGCCGCTGGCTGAACGCTCTGACCGACGAGTACGAGCGGTTTGCCGCCGCGCTCGACGCTGGCGAACAAACGTTCCTCGACCCCTACGGCGGTCAGTCGATCGAGGAATTCTTCGCCGTCGGTGCCGAAGCGTTTTTCGTCGCGCCCGAGGAGCTCGAGCTGGAGCTGCCTCAGCTCTACGGTCTCCTCCAGGACTTGTTCCGACAGGATCCTGCACGCTGGAGCAGAGCGCCGGCGGTCGGGCCGTCGATGCCCTAGGCCGTTGCCGGCTCTGCCTTCGGCTTGTCGCTCTTCTTGGTCGGCTGAATGTCGAGAACCGGCTTGCCTTCGGCGTCGACGTCGACGGTCAGGCGGCCACCATCGACCAGTCGACCGAACAGCAACTCGTCGGCCAGGGCGCGGCGGATCGTGTCCTGGATCAGGCGCTGCATCGGCCGAGCGCCCATCAGCGGATCGAAGCCCTTCTTCGCAAGCTGCTGGCGCAGGCTGTCGGTGAAGGTCACCTCGACCTTCTTCTCGGCCAGCTGGCCTTCGAGCTGGAGCAGGAACTTGTCGACGACACGCAAGATGATTTCCTCGTCGAGTGACTTGAAGCTCACCGTCGCATCCAGACGGTTGCGGAACTCAGGCGTGAACAGGCGCTTGATGTCGGCCATCTCGTCTCCCGACTCGCGCGAGTTGGTAAAGCCGATCGTCGACTTGTTCATCGTCTCGGCGCCGGCATTGGTCGTCATGATGATGATGACGCTGCGGAAGTCGGCCTTGCGGCCGTTGTTGTCGGTCAAGGTGCCGTGGTCCATGACCTGCAGCAGCACATTGAACACATCCGGGTGCGCTTTCTCGATCTCGTCGAGAAGAAGAACCGCGTGCGGCTTCTTCGAGATTGCCTCGGTCAGAAGGCCGCCCTGGTCGAAGCCCACGTAGCCCGGAGGCGCGCCGATCAGCCGGCTCACCGCGTGGCGCTCCATGTACTCGCTCATGTCGAAGCGAATCAGTTCGATCCCGAGGATGAAGGCGAGCTGCTTGGCCACTTCGGTCTTGCCGACGCCCGTCGGGCCGCTGAAAAGAAACGAGCCGATCGGCTTGTCGGGGCGGCCCAGCCCCGAGCGCGCCATCTTGATGGCGGCCGCAAGCGCATCGATCGCGGGCTCCTGCCCGAACACGACACTCTTCAGATCTCGGTCGAGCGTCTTCAGCTTCGACCGGTCATCGCTGGAGACACTGGCGGGCGGGATTCGGGCGATCTTGGCAACGATCTCCTCGACCTCGCTGCGCGTGATCGTTTTCTTCTGCTTGTTCTTCGGCAAGATTCGCTGTGCCGCACCGGCCTCGTCGATCACATCGATTGCCTTGTCGGGCAGGTGCCTGTCGTTGATGTACTTCGCCGAGAGCTCGGCAGCCGCCTGCAGCGCCGCCAATGCGTACTTGACGCTGTGATGCTCTTCGAACCGCGACTTCAGGCCTTTCAGGATCTCCACCGTTTGCTCGATCGATGGTTCGACCACGTCGACCTTCTGGAACCGCCGTGACAAGGCAGCATCCTTCTCGAAGATCCCCCGATACTCGGTGAAGGTCGTGGCGCCGATGCACTTCATCGTCCCGGAGCTGAGCGCAGGCTTCAGCAGGTTGCTTGCATCGAGCGTGCCGCCCGATGCCGCCCCGGCACCGATCAAAGTGTGGATTTCGTCGATGAAAAGAATCGCGTTCGGCTGATCCTTCAAGTTTTTCAGAACGCCCTTCAGGCGCTGCTCGAAGTCACCGCGGTATTTGGTGCCGGCCAGCAGGGCGCCCATGTCGAGCGAATAGACGACCGAACTGGCGAGGATCTCCGGAACCTCGTTCTGCGTGATCCGCCAGGCCAGGCCCTCGGCAATTGCCGTCTTGCCGACGCCGGCCTCGCCGACCAGCAGCGGATTGTTCTTGCGGCGCCGGCACAGGATCTGCACGACGCGCTCGACCTCGTGCTCGCGGCCAATCAGCGGATCGATCTTGCCGTCGCGGGCGAGCTGGTTGAGGTTTTGCGTGAACTGGTCGAGCGGCGTCCCCTTGCCGTCGCCTTCTTCCTTGTCGCTTTCCGAGCCCGAGCTCGGGCTCTCGCCCGGCTTCGACGGCTCCGGCGGGTCGGTCTTCTTGATGCCGTGAGCGATGAAATTGACGACATCGAGACGGGTCACGCCCTGCTGGTGCAGGTAGTAGACGGCGTGCGAGTCCTTCTCGCCGAAGATGGCAACCAGCACATTCGCGCCCGTCACCTCCTTCTTGCCGCTGCCGGTCGACTGCACGTGCATGATGGCGCGCTGGATCACGCGCTGGAAGCCCAGCGTCGGCTGCGTATCCACTTCATCGGCGCCGCCCACCGTGGGCGTGTTCTCCTTGATGAAACCAACCAGGCTCTTGCGCAAATCGTCGAGGTTGGCCGAGCATGCGCGCAACACCTCGGCAGCCGACGGGTTGTCGAGAAGCGCCATCAGGAGGTGCTCGACGGTGATGAATTCGTGACGCTGCTGACGCGCTTCGACGAATGCCATGTGCAAACTGACTTCCAACTCTTGCGCAATCATGCGGACTCCATAGTGCATTGCAGTGGGTGTCCGCCGCGCCTCGCGGCGGCGAGCACCAGCTCGACCTTGGTCGAGGCGACATCCTTCGAGAACACCCCGCAAACGCCGCGGCCTTCATGATGGATCTTGAGCATGATCTGGGTGGCCGTCTCCAGATCGCGACTGAAGTACTCCTGCAGGACCATCACCACGAACTCCATCGGCGTGTAATCGTCGTTGAGCAGAACGACCTGGTACATCCTGGGCGGCTCGGTCTTCTGTGCCTTGCGCTCGACCACGACCGCCCCTTGGCCATCGTCTGGACGCGGCCGGGCGACGGGCGGAGCCGGCGGTGGCGGCTGATCGGCGGGCATGAATTCATTCTATCGACTCGGCGCGGTGCAGCGGCAGGCCATTGCATATTGGCCTCATGCAGGAGTTCACAAGGGAGCACGGTCCGCGGGCATTTCCGCCTTGCCTACGGCAAAGGTCGGGCCCGGTGCGCGAGAAGGCTGTGCGCGTCATTGGCCAAGCTCGGCGGGCAAGAAAAAGCCCGCCGGCGGCGGGCTCTTTCGGCAGCGCGACGGCCGGTCACATGTGATCGATCATCACCTGCCCGAAGCCTGAACACGAGACCTGGGTCGCTCCTTCGAGCAACCGGGCGAAATCATAGGTGACTCTCTTCGAGAGGATCGATTTCTCCATCGCGCTGATGATGAGATCGGCGGCTTCGATCCAGCCCATGTGGCGCAGCATCATTTCGGCCGAAAGGATCTCCGAACCGGGATTCACGTAGTCCTTGCCTGCGTACTTGGGCGCGGTTCCGTGCGTCGCTTCGAACATCGCCACCGAATCGCTCATGTTGGCGCCGGGGGCAATGCCGATGCCGCCGACCTGCGCCGCCAGCGCATCGGAGACGTAATCGCCATTGAGGTTGAGCGTTGCGATCACCGAGTATTCGGCCGGCCGAAGCAGGATCTGCTGCAAAAAGGCGTCGGCGATGACATCCTTGACGATGATCTCCTTGCCACTCTTCGCGCTCTGGAACTTGCACCACGGTCCACCATCGATCGGCTTTGCACCGAACTCGCGCTGCGCCAGGGCGTAGCCCCAGTCACGAAACGCCCCTTCGGTGAACTTCATGATGTTGCCCTTGTGCACGAGCGTCACCGAGGGCTTGTCGTTGTCGACCGCGTACTGAATGGCCTTGCGAACCAGACGTTCGGTGCCTTCCCTGGACACCGGCTTGATGCCGATGCCAGAGGTGTTCGGAAAGCGAATCTTCTTGACGCCGAAATCGTCCTGCAAGATCTTGATGAGCTTCTTCGCCTTGTCGCTTTCGGCTTCGAACTCGATGCCGGCATAGATGTCTTCGGAGTTCTCGCGGAAGATCACCATGTGCGTCTTCTCGGGCGCCTTGACCGGCGACGGCACGCCCTTGAAATACTGAATTGGCCGCAGGCAGACGTAGAGATCGAGCTCCTGGCGCAGTGCCACATTCAAGGAGCGGATGCCACCGCCAACCGGCGTCGTCAGCGGCCCCTTGATCGAGACGACATAGTCCCGCACGGCTTCCAGGGTCTCGGGTGGCAGCCAGACGTCAGGCCCGTAAATCTTCGTCGACTTCTCGCCGGCGTAAACCTCCATCCAGTGGATCTTCTTTTTCCCCGAATAGGCTTTGGCGACCGCGGCGTCGACGACCTTAATCATCACCGGAGTGATGTCGACGCCCGTTCCGTCACCCTCGATGAAGGGAACGATCGGCTGGTCCGGGACGGAAAGGGAAAAATCGGCGTTGACCGATATCTTCTGCCCGCCTGCGGGCACCGAGATGTGCTGATACATGAAAATGAGGCTCCGCTGGCGTTGGCGAGTGCAACTGCAGCCGAAATTCTAGATCGGATGGCAACGATGAACGAGAGACGACGGTGGTGGCTTGGGCTCGCAGCCCTCTGCTTGGCGGTTGCGGCCTCGGCCCAGACGGGGCCGCAGTCGCTGCCGAAAATCCGCCTCGCCGTCGGCATTCTCAACATCGACGCGGAACTGGCGCAATCGGCCGAGGCCCGCGAGATCGGCCTGATGTTCAGACCCGCCCTGGGCCCGAATCAGGGGATGATTTTTGCTTTCGAGACGCCGGGGCAGCAATGCTTCTGGATGAAGAACACCCTGATCCCGCTCGACGTCGCGTTCCTCGCCGACGACGGCGCCATCGTCAACATCGACCGCATGGAGCCGCAGACCCTCGATGGGCATTGTTCCGCGAAGCCCGTCCGGTTCGTCCTCGAGATGAACGAGGGCTGGTTCGCCAGGCGAGGCATTCACCCTGGCCAGAAAATCCGGGGTCTGCCACCGGTTCACTGAAGCCGGCGCGGCGCCTGGCCCTGCGATCAGGCGAAATTCTTGGCCGCAAAGTCCCAGTTGACGAGCGATGTGAGGAAGGTCTCGGCCCACTTCGGCCGGGCGTTGCGATAGTCGATGTAGTAGGCGTGTTCCCAGACGTCGATCGTCAGCAGGGCGGTATCGGCCGTGGTGAGCGGAGTCCCTGCGGCACCCATGTTGACGATGTCGACGCTGCCGTCGGCCTTCTTGACGAGCCAGGTCCAGCCCGAGCCGAAATTTCCGACCGCACTTTTTGCAAACGCTTCCTTGAACGCCGCGGTGCTCGACCACTTGGACTCGATCGCCTTGGCCAGCGCACCGCTTGGCTGACCACCACCGCCGGCCTTCATGCAGTTCCAGAAGAAGGTGTGGTTCCAGATCTGGGCGGCGTTGTTGTAGATCGCCCCAGTTGCCTTCTTGACGATGTCTTCGAGTGCCATCGTTTCAAATTCGGTGCCCTTCTGCAGGTTGTTCAGGTTGTCGACGTAGGCCTTATGGTGTTTGCCGTAGTGGTACTCGAGCGTCTCCTTGCTGAGTCCGGGTGACAGCGCGTCCATGGCGTACGGCAGGGGCGGCAGGGTGTGTTCCATGACTTCCTCTCAGATGCAGTGTGGCGATAGAAAACATTGTTGCAGCATTCCGATTCCCGGGCCGACCCGGCAGCAAGGTCAGGTCGACGGTCCGCACGGTACCGCCCGACGCCGGCTCGACGACACGGTCAGGTCCGCTTCGCCATCGTTCAGGGTGACGACGAGCGGCTGGCCGATGAACATCCCTGCCACGGTGGTCACCGGCCGGCCCGATCGATCGGCGAGCAGCGCGTAGCCACGGCCGAGCACGGTGCGTGGATCGACTGCCGCAAGCCGGGCCGCGCTCCCGTCGAGACGATGCGCCAGCCGCGACGCCGCCAGGGCCAGCGCGCTTGCGATCCGGGCGCCAGCGGCATCGCTCCGGCTTCGCCGCGATGCGACGGTCTGCTGGATCGCGCTGTCGAGCCGCTGCGCAAGCAGATCGAGGCCGTGCAGACGGCGGCGCACCGACTCGCTCGGGCGGGACAGGCGCAACGCGTGTCGGTCGAGCCGCTGCGCCGCGGTGTCGAGCCCGGCATGAACCCGCCGAGTCAGCGTCGTCGAATGCCCGAGCAACGCCTCGTAAGCGGCAACGGTCGGCAGCGCGACCAGCTCGGCAGCCGCCGTCGGCGTGGCAGCGCGGACATCGGCGGCAAGATCGGTCAGCGTCACATCTGTCTCATGACCGACGCCGCTGACCACTGGCATCGGCGATGCGCGGATCGCCCGCACCACGCTCTCCTCGTTGAAGGCCCACAGGTCCTCGAGCGAGCCGCCGCCACGGCAGACGATCAGGATATCCACCTCGGCCCTCGCAGCTGCGACAGCGACCGCGTTGCAGAGCGTCAGCGGCGCTTCGGCGCCCTGCACCAGGCTCGGATAGACGATCAGGTGCACGTGTGGCGAGCGCCGCGCCAGAGTCGTCACGACATCGTGAAGCGCGGCGCCGGCCAGCGAGGTGACGACGCCAATCCGCGCCGCAAACGATGGCAGTGGCCGTTTGCTGCCGGGGGCGAACAGGCCCTCGCCTTCCAGCTTCGCGCGCAGGCGAATGAACCGCTCATACAACGCACCGGCGCCGCTTCGCTGCACCGACTCCACCACGAATTGCAGCTCGCCGCGGGGTTCGTACACGACGAGGCGGCCACGTAATTCGACCGCATCGCCCTCCCTGCCGTCGAAGCCGCTGAGCTGCGCGGCGCGGCGGAACATGGCGCAGCGCAGCGTGACTCCGGCGCCCGGATCCTTGAGGTTGAAGTAGCAATGCCCGCTTCCGGCGCGAAGAAACCCGGAGATCTCGCCCCGCACGCTGCACGCGGCAAAGCGATTCTCGACCAGCGCGGCGACGCTGCCGATCAGCTGGGCAACGCTCAAGACCGGCCGCATCGGCCTCGTCACCGCCATCTCAGGCATGGCCAGACTCAATGCCCGCGCGGCCCGACAAGTCCACTGCCGCGCCGATGCTGGGGGGACTGGCCGAATGGCCTCGCATGGCGCAGACCGGCACGGCAAGACCATGATCCATAAGGACTTTTCCCTGCTCAAAAGTTCAGCAATCCAATCTGGGGCGCGCCAACGTTGGGCTGTCGGGTCGGCCCGACCCGGTTGTCCACAACGTTGTCCACGTCGACGGTGGATGATCGTGGGCCAAATCGTCGATCGATCACGGTGTCGTCGCCTTACCCACTCGATCCAACGAGAAACGCGGGCCGACGCGGCGCCATAATCCGCGCGCACCGCCCCACGCACCGCCAGACTGATCGTCGAAGGGTCATATTGTTTTCGATACTACAAGCGGCCGGATGGCCGATTTTGCCGTTGCTGGTCTGTTCGATTGCCGCCTTGGCGCTGGTCATCGAACGCATGTCGAGTCTGCGCCGGGTTCGCGTCGCGCCTTCGCGGCTGCTCGATGAAGTGGTCTCGGTGACACGTGCGCATCTGCCGGCGTCGGACGTGGTCAACAAGCTCGCCGACAACTCGGTGCTCGGGACCGTGCTCGCCGCCGGCCTGCGGGCGGTGATCGCAGAACCGCGCATCTCGGAGGGCGCCTTGCGCAACACCTTCGAGACAGCTGGCCGGGCTGCGGCGCATCGGCTCGAGCGCTACCTCAACACCCTCGGCACTATCGCCTCGGCGGCGCCCCTGCTCGGCCTGATGGGGACAGTAATCGGCATGATCGAGATCTTCGGGTCGCAGGCGCCCGGAGGAGGCAGCAACCCGACGCTGCTCGCACACGGCATCTCGGTCGCGCTCTACAACACGGCATTCGGCCTCATGATCGCGATTCCCTCGTTGATGTTCTACCGCTATTTTCGCGGCCTCGTCGACGCATACACGCTCGACATGGAGCAAGCCTCGGACCGCCTCGTGCCGCACTTGATGCGTTTCGCGATGCCGCGCGGCTGACGCGCTTCGCACGATGAACTTTCGCAGGCCGAAGCCCGAAGAACCGGAGATCAACCTCATTCCGTTCATCGATGTGCTTCTCGTCATCCTGATCTTCTTGATGCTTTCCACGACCTACTCGAAGTTCACCGAACTGCAAATCTCCTTGCCGGTGGCGGATGCGGATCGGGCCCGCGACCGGCCTCACGAAATCATCGTTGCGGTGTCGGCCGACGGGCGCTTCTCCGTCAATCGCAAGCCCGTCGATGGCCGAAGTGTCGAAGCGTTGGCCAGCGAGCTCACTGCGGCGACGAGCGGCTCCGCCGACATGATCCTGATCGTCTCGGCGGACGCCACGGCCGCGCACCAGAGCGTCATCAACGTGATGGACGCGGCGCGGCGTGCTGGCCTCGCGAAGCTCACTTTCGCAACCCAGTCGGCCGGCGACGCGCGGCACTGAGCGATGCCGCACCGCGCTGGCGGGAGCCTTCGCGGCCGGCTCGAACGAAGCCTGGCGCGACTCTGGGAGTCACGCGGGCCGGCCTCCCTCGCGCTGACGCCCTTGGCTTTGCTGTTCGCCGCGGCGCTGCGGCTTCGTGCGACGCTCTACCGGCGAGGCTGGCTTTCCACGAGCCGTCTGCCCGCCCGCGTCATCGTCGTCGGCAACCTCGTGGTCGGCGGCGCCGGCAAGACGCCCGCGGTGCTCGCGATAGTCGCCACCTTGCGCGGCCGGGGCTGGACGCCTGGCATCGTCTCGCGCGGCTATGGACGAGCCCGAACCGAGGTCGTCGAGGTCGATCCCGGATGCCCGGATCCGCGTCGGACCGGAGACGAACCTTTGCTGCTGGCGCGCCGTGCCGCGGTCCCGGTAGTGGTCGGGGGCGACCGGCTCGCTGCCGGTCACCTGCTGCTTCAGGCGCATCCGAATACCGACGTGATCGTCTGTGACGATGGCCTGCAGCACGCGGCACTCGAGCGCGACATCGAGGTGCTGGTCTTCGACGAGCGCGGCGCCGGCAACGGTCGCGTCGTGCCTGCGGGGCCGTTGCGCCAATCCCTTTCCAGTTGGAGCGATGACGCGGGTTTCGACGACAGCGCGCGAAAGCCGCACCGCCTGGTCCTCTACAACGCTGCCGAGCCGACGACGTCGTTGCCTGGGTTTCTCGGCCGACGCACCCTGCGCGGCATTGCACCTCTCGAGGCCTGGTGGCGCGGGATGGCGCCGTCAGCGGAATCGCTGGCCGGCTTGCGCGGGCGCAGGGTCGTGGCCGCGGCCGGGATCGCTCGCCCAGGCCGCTTCTTCGCCATGCTGCGCGAGCATGGCCTTCTCGTCGACGAGCTGCCGCTGCCCGACCACCACGATTTCGCGGTCTTGCCGTGGCCCTCGCAGGCAGGTGATGTCGTCGTGACCGAAAAGGATGCGGTCAAGATTCCAAGCGGACGCAGGATCGGTGCGCGGATCTGGGTCGCAACGCTAGACTTCCGGCCGGCACCCGAATTCGACGCGGCGCTTCTTGCCATGCTTTCATCGCCCAACCCCACGCCGCAACCATCGCATGGAAACACGACTGCTTGATCTGCTCGTCTGCCCGATCTGCAAGGGCCCGCTGCAGCATTGGCGGGCGCCGATGCAGGAGCGACCCGAACTGGTCTGCAACGCAGACCGGCTGGCGTTTCCCATTCGAGACGGCATTCCGGTCATGCTCGAAAGCGAAGCGCGCGCCCTCGACGACCGACCGGAGCCGCCTGCCGTGGCGACGTGAGCTTTCATGTCCTGATTCCGGCCCGGCTGGCATCGACCCGCCTGCCCCGCAAGGCGCTGGCCGAAATCGGCGGCGTGCCCATGATCGTGCGGGTGTCAGGGCGCGCCGCCCAGTCGAATGCGGCCTCGGTTGTCGTCGCAACCGATCACGAAGACATTGCCGCGGCTTGCCGCGAACACGGCGTCGCCGTCGTCATGACATCGGCCCGGCACGCGACCGGCACCGACCGCATTGCCGAAGCTGCCGCGACTCTCGGTCTGAGCGAGCCGGACATCATCGTCAATGTCCAAGGCGATGAACCGATGCTCGCACCGCTTCTCATCGATGCGTGCGCGCGGTTGCTCGAGTCGCAAACCAGTTGCGTCATGAGCACTGCGGCAGAACCGATCCGGCGCCGCGAAGACTTCGAAAGCGAGCACGTCGTCAAGGTGGTGCTCGACGCGAAGAACCGGGCCCAATACTTTTCCCGGGCGCCGATTCCGTGGCCGCGCGGTGCTGGCGCCAGGGAGCTCGGAGCACTGCACACGGCACCGCTTCGGCATGTCGGCCTCTACGCCTATCGACCGAGCTTCTTGCGCCAATTTGCCGAGCTCGCCGTCAGCCCGCTCGAAACCATCGAGCAGCTGGAGCAGCTGCGCGTGCTCTGGCACGGCGAGCGCATTGCCGTTCACGTCAGCGAAGGCCAGGCCGGCATCGGCGTGGACACGCCTGCGGACCTTGCCGAGGTGCGTGCGCTTTTCGGATCCGGCCACGGTTCGGGTTTTGCCTGAGCGCACTGCGGCGGGCGTCTGCTCGTCGGCCTCTATGATGCGTTCTGGCTGCGCTTCGACGAGATCGTTCGACCATGAGACTCATCTTGTTGGGGCCACCGGGCGCGGGGAAGGGAACCCAGGCATCGGTGATCTGCCAGCGCTTCGGCATTCCACAGATTTCCACCGGTGACATGCTGCGTGCCGCGGTCAAGGCCGCGACTCCACTCGGTCTCGAGGCCAAGAAAGTGATGGATTCGGGGGCCCTGGTCGGCGACGAGATCATCATCGGCCTGGTCAAGGAGCGAATCGCCGCCCCCGACTGCGTCGCTGGCTTTTTGTTCGACGGGTTTCCGCGCACGATCCCTCAGGCCGAGGCGATGAAGGCTGCCCAAGTCCATCTCGACTATGTCCTCGAGATCGACGTTCCGGACAGCGCGATCGTCGAGCGCATGAGCGGCCGACGGGTCCACCCTGCCTCGGGTCGCAGCTATCACGTGCGGTTCAATCCGCCGCGCCAGGACGGCCGCGACGACATCACGGGTGAAACCTTGATTCAGAGGATCGACGACCTCGAAGAGACGGTGAAGACCAGGCTTCGGGTCTACGCAGAGCAGACCCGGCCGCTGGTCGCCTATTACCAGCGTTGGGCAGCCTCCGGCGAGGCCGGCGCGCCGGTTTATCGGAGCATCGATGGCCTCGGCAGCGTCGAGGAAATCAGCCGCCGGACCCTCGCTGCCCTGGCCTGACACGCCACCCCGTCCAACGTTGCCCGAAGGAGAAAAGGCCTTGGAGATCGCGAACAAGGTATTCATCGTGACCGGCGGAGCCTCCGGTCTCGGCGAAGGCACGGCGCGAATGCTCGCTGCACACGGCGCCAAGGTTGTCATCGCCGATCTTCAACTCGACCGCGGAAAGGCGATCGCAGCCGAGATCGGCGGCCGCTTCGCCAGTTGCGACGTGAGCCAGGAAGCCGACGGCCAGCGAGTGGTTGGCGAGGCAGTGTCTCTCGGCAAGCTGGTCGGCCTGGTCAACTGCGCCGGCATCGCTCCGGCCGTGAAGACGCTCGGCAAGGATGGGGCACATCCTCTTTCAGTGTTCGCGAAGGTGGTCGCCGTCAATCTTGTCGGCAGCTTCAACATGATTCGCCTCGCCGCCGAAGCGATGAGCAAGAACGAGCCGGAGCCGACCGGAGAGCGCGGTGTGCTGATCTCGACCGCCAGCGTCGCCGCTTACGACGGGCAGATCGG
Source organism: Pseudomonadota bacterium (assembly GCA_030946925.1). Taxonomy (GTDB): domain Bacteria; phylum Pseudomonadota; class Gammaproteobacteria; order Burkholderiales; family Burkholderiaceae_C; genus Schlegelella_A. Next base: position 5,170 of record JALYXU010000046.1, on the reverse strand, counting down.
CCAGGCTGCCTACGCTGCGTCGAAGGGCGGCGTCGTCGGCATGACGTTGCCGATCGCCCGCGATCTGGCCAGAAACGGTATCCGCAACATGACGATCGCACCAGGCATCTTCGGCACGCCGATGCTTTTCAGCATGCCGGTCGAGCTACAGCAGGCCCTGGCTGCGAGCGTGCCGTTTCCGAGCCGTCTCGGCACACCGGCCGACTACGCCAAGCTGGTGCATCAGATCATCACCAACGAGATGCTCAACGGCGAGGTCATCCGCCTCGACGGTGCAATCCGCTTGCCACCGCGTTGACGGCGGGCGAGCGGGGCTGTTTCAGCCGTTGCGGCGGGCGTAGAGCGACCATAGACGGGCCAGATCGGAGCTCCCGTCCGCGCCCTGGACCGTCTTGAAAGTGGCCTGGGCTTTCGCCTTGTCGCCAGCAGCGAGCTGGGCGATGCCCAGATGGAGCTTGGCATCCTCAGGGCGCTTCAGGCCACCCTTGGCGATGCCCTGCTGGATCAACGCCACCCCTTTCGCCGCGTCTCCGCTGTAGACCAAGTTCAAGCCCGCCGAGACGAGCGGCTCGCCCGTCTTCGCGGCCTCGGCCTGCCGCAATTCGTCGGCACGGGCAGCCTGGTCCGCCGCAAGGCGCTTGCCCACGAGGTCGCGAAGACGTTTGTGCCGCTCCGCTTCCGCTCCCGCGCCGAGCGCGCCGACGGCGAAGCCTTTGTCGACGATCTGCTTGCTTTCGCTTGGCAGCTCGGCCTGCAGCGCCAACTGGGCCATTTCCATGAAATCGGAAGCGGCTGTCATGCTGCCGGTGGCCAGCGACAGCCGATAGCTGTCGAGCGACAGCCGGTCGGAAAAACTCGGCTTTCTCTGCATCCGGTTGAGCAGGTCGACCCAGTACTCCTTCTTCGGATAGTAGGTCACGAGCTTTTCCATCGCGAAGACGTAGGCGTTGTTGTCGCCCTGCCTTGTCGCGGCGTTGAGGAGCAGCTTCAGCCGATCCTCCGAAGGCGATGCTCCCGCTCGCTCCGCCGCCTGAATTTCAGCGGTCAGCTCGCGGCTCGCCCCCGCGAAATCCCCGCTCTGGTACTGGCTCTGGATCAGCATGGTCCGAAAAGCCGGATTGCTGCCGCCTTCCTTGAAGTAGCGCTGGGTCCACTGCATCGACTTGGCGTACTGGCCGGAGCGGTAATACCCCGCCGAGATCGACTCGAGCATTCGCTGCTTGTCAGCGGCCGAGACCCGCCCGGAATTGCTGATCGCCTCGTAGGAACGCGCCGCCGTGTCGGTGTCGCCCGAGCCGGCCGCTGCAGCGATGCGCATGCGCTCGATCAGGAAGGTCTCGTTGGCACCACGCGCACCGGCAGCTTCGGCTTCGCGCACCTTGACGAGCGCTTCCCGAAAGCGCTGCGCCCTGATCAGTTCCTGAGCTGCCTGCAGCGGTTTGCCGATCTCCGGCCGCAGCGCTTCCTGGGCGACAGCTTGGCCCCCGCTCGCCCCTGCGAGCACGGAAAGGGCAGCCGCCGCCAGGCGCAGCGGCCAACGGCTATTTGACGAACTGCTCATTCCCGACCATTCCGAGCTTGGTGACGCCGAGGCGCTGAGCGGACGCCAGCACCATCGCCACCGACTTGTACTCGACCAGCTTGTTCGGGCGGATGTGCACCTCGGGCTGATCCGGCTGCGCCGCCGCTTGCGACAGGCGCGACTCGAGCACGCCCCGGTCCGGAATCGGCTCGCCGTTCCAGAGCACCGTGCCGTCGAAATCGATGTCGATCGTCACGACGACGGGCTCCTTCAACGGCGGGGGCGGCTTGCCGACGGGCATGTTGAGGTTGACAGAGTGCAATTGCACCGGGATCGTGATGATCAGCATGATGATCAGCACCAGCATCACGTCGATAAGCGGCGTGGTGTTGATGTCCATCATGACCTCGGCGTCGCCGCCGGCGTTCGAACCTACGTTCATCGCCATGTGCGGCTCCTAGCCCTTTGCCGGCGGTTCGGTGATGAAGCTCACCTTCTGAATGGACGCCCTGGTGCACTGAAAAAGAACGCGGCCGATCGATTCATAGCGCGATTTTTCGTCGCCGCGGATGTGCACCTCGGGCTGGGGAACCAGGGTTGCAATCTTGCTCAAGCGTTGGAACAGTGCGTCGCTGTCCGGCACGAGTTGCTGGTTCCAGTACACGTCGCCGTCCTTGTTGACCGAGATCTCGATGTTTTCCGGCTTGGTCTGCCGGGCCAAGTTCGTCTCCTTCGGCAGATTGACCGCGACGGTGTGGGTGACGACCGGAATGGTGATGAGAAAGATGATCAGCAGCACCAGCATCACGTCGACGAGCGGCGTGGTGTTGATCGACGAGACGACCTCGTCTTCCTCGCTGCTCGAACCGACGTTCATTGCCATGGCACGCTCCGCAACCGATGTCAGAGTGCCGTCTTGCTCATGCGCGCGCCCATCAGCACGCCATGCAGATCGGCGCCGAACCGGCGCACGGACTCCATGGTCACCTTGTTTCGGCGGACCAGCCAGTTGTAGCCGAGCACCGCCGGAACAGCGACGAACAGACCGAACGCCGTCATGATCAAGGCCTCCCCGACCGGGCCGGCAACCTTGTCGATCGACGCCTGGCCAGCGATGCCGATGGCGGTCAGCGCGTTGTAGATGCCCCAGACCGTGCCGAAGAGACCGATGAAAGGCGCAGTCGAGCCGACCGTCGCGAGGAATGCCAAGCCGTCCTGCAGGCGGCTCTGTACGTCGTCGAGGCTGCGCTGCACGTTCATCGAGACCCAGGAGTTGTGGTCGATGTTTTCGGTCAAGGCGCCTTCATGGTGCTCGCTCGCATCGAGGCCGCTGTCGGCAATGAAGCGAAATGCCGAGCCGGCCGGCAGGGACTTGGTCGCTTCGCCGATGCTCTTCGACTTGAAAAACCCCTTTTGCGCTGTTTTGGCTTCACGGGCGAGCTTGATGCTTTCGTAAAGCTTCGTGACCAGGATGTACCAGCTGCCCATGCTCATCAAGGCCAGGATCACGAGTGTGCCGCGGGCGACGTAGTCGCCCTGCGTCCAAAGGGCGTTCAGGCCGTAGGGGTTGTCGACAGATTCCTTGGTCATCGGCGCTGCGGCCATCGGCGCCGCCACCGGCGCCGGCGCAGAGGCGGCCTCGGCAGCGGCCGGGTTGGCCGCATTCGGCGTGGACGCTGCCTGCGCGTGCGCCGAGACGGGAGCAAGCGCACTCACTACAACGCCGAGCGCGAGGAAGAGCGTCGCAACGCGGCCGCTGATCGAGGATGTCGTCATGTCATTCTTTCAAGTCAGTAATGAATACGAAACTAATAAAGGCATCGAGCCGCGCGAGCGGACCGGGAACTATCGATTTCTACTGGACCTTGAAGCCGAACGGCACTTGGACCGGAACATCGTGGCCCTGCCCTTGGCACTTGTAGTCGGCGACGACGCGAATGGCTGCACGAGCGAAAATCTGATTCGACGATCGAATGGCGCGCACGTCCTTGACTTCACCGGACGCGGTGACTGTGAACTGAATGAGGGCCTCGCCGCGTTCGAGTCCCGCCCGGAGCGCATCTTTGGGGTACGCCACATCGCCCATCACGGTCGTGAAATTCGGGCAGACGACGCCTGCTGACACCACTGCGGGTGCCGCAGGCGGGGGCGCAACGGCCACAGGGACCGGCGGTGCGGGGGCGATAGTGACTGGTGCCGGGGGCGGGGTCGGCGTTGTCGCCGTGATCGTTGGCGCGGGTGGCGGCGGCGTAGCAATCTGGATCTCGGGCGGCGGAATGAACGGCGGTGGCGGCGCTTCGAGCTTGGGTGGCGGCGGAAGGACGACCTCCGGCGGCGGCGGGGGCTTCTTGATCTCCTCGATCACCTTGGTTTCGATCGGCGCCCGAATCACATCGACGACGCGCTTGGCCAGCCCGGTCACGAGCGCATACACGACGAGGGCGTGAAGCAAGAAGACAACGCCGAGTCCCACGACGCGTCGGCCGGGGGCCGCCTGCTGCTCGGCGAAATTCATCGACCGTAATCTCCAGAAATGTGCGCGACGGGCAGTGGTCTACCCTCGATGTCGTTGCCTGTAAACAATCGAGGGCCGCGCTGCGCTTAACGCACTCGCTAACTGCTCGATCACGTCGATAACCGGCGATTCTAGTGGGCCAAAACGCGGGCCCGTCGGGAACTCCTGCGTCCGCTGGTGTGGGACTTCCCCTACACGCGAGGAGCCGATCGAGTCTCCGGTTCTCGATTGATTTTCGATGGCCTCTACTATCCTCTGGTGTCTTAAAGTGGAGTTTCACATTCCTCTCGTCTAGGGGCATCCCATGCGTCGAACGGTCTCCTTGCTTTCTCTGGCGGTCAGTGCCGCCGCGGCGACAGTCGGCTGCGCAAGCACCGGTTATCACTATTCGCAGATCTTCGGCACGCGGTACCACCGCGCACCGATCGACACCTACCCCGTCTCGGTCTTGCGCATCGATGACAAGGACAACGTCTTTCGGCCTGCGCTGGTCGATCCCGGACTACGGCAAATCACGTTGCAAGGGCCTCCAGGAGGAGCCGGCGGCTTCGGCAAGGTAAAGACTTTTGCCCTTCGAGTGGCGCCCTGTACGCGGTACTACGTCGTGGCTGTGAAGTCCAACAAGCTGGATAGCGACTTCGCGATGCAGGTCGATTTTCAAGAGCCAGTCGCCGGTTGCACCTGAGCCGAGCCGACCAAGCTACGGCGGAAAAGCAAAGAGGCCTATCAGGCCTCTTTGCTCAGATCGAACTCAACTAGAGGTTAAAAGTTATAGGTGCCTCGAGCATAGTAGGTGCGTCCGGTCGGGTCCGTGAAGCGCGGGTCATAACCACCCTGGAAAACGAAGTTTTGGTTCGAGAATGGTGGATCGCGATCGAACACATTGCGCACACCTAGGGTCAGCGACAGCGCTTTGCTCGGAGCCCACGTCCCGTACACATCGAAGGTCGTATAGGAAGAGACCTTGTTATACGCGGGTGAGACCGTGTTGTCGTTCTGGTCGCCATAGCCGGACTTGTAGTGGCCGAAGATGCCAGCGCCCCATGGCCCAATCGTCCAGTTAACGTTGGCATTGGACTGCCACCGGAAGATCGGGTTTCCCCCCACAAAAGTACCCACTTCCTGATTGAAGG
>JALYXU010000043.1 GCA_030946925.1 Pseudomonadota bacterium | reverse complement strand
GCCACGGCCGAGGCGTTCGGCGCCGCGCTCCAGCGCGTCGTCGCCGGCAACGGCGACGGCAGCACGGCGCGGGCCAGGCCGCCGTCGAGACGAATCGTCGCGACGCCATCGGCGTGGGCCCAGCTGAGGGCGACACCTTCGGCGGAGGCGGACGCGGCCTGGCCGGCGCTCGGGACGTGGAAGTGTCCGATCGGCGGGTCATCGGGCCAGGCCATCGGCACGACCCGGTCGACGAAGACGCCGGCGCTTTGCAGCGCCTCGAGCTCGCCGAGCAGCCAGGCCCGATCGATCGCAGCCACCCAGGTCGGCTGGCCGGCGACAGCCAGTGGCGCGACGGCAAGATGGACCGACTCGGCTTCGTCGAGCAGCGCCTCCTCGAGCGTTCCCGCGAGCGCTGCGCGCAACCGCGACGCCGGCGCTTTCGGCAGGACGATCCGGTGCCAGCTGACGTCGGTCTCGCGAACCACGGCGATCACCTGCGCACGACGGGGCAGCAACGGCGCTGCCGCCTCTCCCTGGGCGTCGTAGGCGATGCCGTCGTCGCTGGTGACGTAGAGATACTCGCGCCGGCGCGCCTTCTCCACCGACGGTTCGTTCAGTGCGCGGGCGCGCAAGCGCTGGTGCTCGGGAAGCTGGATGACAAGGGTCGACATGGGCAAGCGCTCGCCGGGCGCCGGAGTGGGCAAGCGCTCAGTGAGCGCCGGAGGCTAACTTCATTTTAATGGGCGTCGCATGCCAACCCGGGCAAACCAGGCGCTGTGCCCGGTCTGTCGTGGCGACTTCGCAGTACTGCTTCTCACTTTGACGGATTCAGGAGCCGCTCGGATCGCGGCTCGAGACGCGTTCTCGCTGCAGCACCACGACCTCGAGGCCGCGGCGCTGCAGGAGCGATCGCTGCTCGAGGGCCATGTCGCCGAGACGCAACCGACCTCGCACCTCGAAAAAACTCGAGCTGACGCCGACGCGCTCGATGCTGGCCGGCGGCAGCCCTGGAACCAGTGCCTGCAGGTCGGCCGGCGATTTGAGCGGGGCCCGGGTCCGCGACTGGATGATCCGCTCCGCAGTGGCGAGGTCGAGTCCGGGGACCGCCGCGACCAGGACTTCGCGCGACGCCGTGTTGACGTTGACTTTCGTCGTTTCCGGCAGGATCACCACGTACGGCTCGAGGGCGCGCAGCGCTTCCGCGTCGACGCCTAGCCAGCCGAGCTGGCTCGCCGAACGTGGCAGCAGCGGCGGGTCGACCGGCTTCTCGGAAACCGCCGCGGCGCCGCTCGCGCCGGCGGCGGGAGGCGCGATCGGCGAGGCGTCGCGCATGCCCGAGGCGATCCGCGTCGCGACATCGGCGGAGACGCCGATCGTTTCGCAGAGACGCTGCAACGCTTCCATCTCGACCTTGTCGACGGTGCCGGCGCCGACCAGATTGGTGAGGTTGTAGCGGGCCTGTGCGTCGGTGATCGAGCCGGACAGGAACGCATCGGGCGCATCGTCGGTGTTCGACGTGTCGGCAGCGAGAAAGGTCGACAGGCGCGCCTCGGCCAGCGGCACCGCCCAGGGCTCGCCGAGATGGTCGGTGCCGCCGGCCCGCGCGTCCTCGCGCAGGATCAGCCGAGCCCAGTCGAGAGCGCCCGCAAGGATCCAGGCCGACTGGGCCCGCGAGCGCTCGGCCGCTTCGACCTGGACCGCGCGCCATTGCTGCCAGACCATCGAGCTGGCGAGCGTGGCGATGAGGGCGACGATGACCATCGCCGTCAGCAGCGCAGCGCCGCGCTGACGACGCCGGCGGTGCCAGCAGATCCTCGTCATGGCGCAACCAACGTGTCGCGCACCAGGCTGCCGTTGAGGCCGCTGCCTGGAGCGAAGGAGAGCACCAGTCGCACTCCCGAAGGCATGGCCTGGCGCGGGGGGCCGGCGGCGCCGTGCGGGCCCGGGACCGCGGGGACGACGCCGATGGCCGCGGCAGCCGCGCTGGCGGCTCCGGCCGTCGGCAACACGACCGGAATGTCGCCGGTCGACTGGCAATTGCTCCAGGCGTTGCCGCGAAAGAAGTAGACCTGCCATTGCTCGACGCCGCTCGCCGCCCGTGCCTGGCCGGGCTCGACGCCCTGGAATTGCTGCGTGCGCAGCCAGCTGTCCTGCAGCGCCGCCGTCGTCGTCACGGCGGGACCGGCCCAGCGCCGCCAGGTCGAGCCGGCGGCGTCGGGTCGGACCGACCAGGCGACCACCTGCAAGCCGCCCGGAGCACGGCGGGTCAGCCGCACCGACTGGCCGTCGCAGCTGAGGGCCGGAACCGCGCTGCTCTCCTGGATCGTCGCCAGGTCCTGCTCCCATTGCGCAACGACGGTCTGCAAGCGCAACGTCTGCTCGAGCCGGACCTGATTGGCGTCGCGCGAACGGACGATGCCGTCGACGCCCTGCCAGGCCATCAGCGACATGATCGCCATGATGACCAGTGCCACGAGCACCTCGATCAGCGTGAAGCCGTGGCCTCTTGCGGGCGGCATCAGGAACGGCCGAGGATCGTCGAGAGGACCAAGAGTGGCACGCCGTTCTGATCGAGGATGCGGGCGTCGACGCGGCGAAAATTCGGATTGGGCGTGGTCTTGACGAGCAGCTTCCCGGCGAAGGTGCGGCCCAGCTCGTCGCAGCTGAAATCGGCCTCGCCGACATCCGGGAACTGGTGCGCGAGCTTGAGATCGGTGAGCCGGTTGTCGGCACACCACTGCGCCGCGGTGATTTCGGTCAGGCGGGCGGTGCTGTTGGTGAGAGCGCCGGAGGCCCGGATGCCGGCGCCGAGCGTGATCGCGACGATCGCCAGCGCGACCAGCACCTCGATCAAGGTGAAGCCGGTCTGCCTCGAGGTCGAGCCGATCTGCGCAGACCGCGTCGTCACGGTGGCGAGTTGCTGTCGGCGACGACGAACGGGCCGATGCCGTCGGTGATCAAGGTCAGTCGCTGGTCCTGCAGTCGCAGCACGATGCGTTGCTCGCCGATCATCGGCTCGGGCCCGAGCACCACCGCGCTCGCGCCGATCACCTGAGCCCCGGTTCCGCTCTGCAGCCAGTGCGTCGGCAGGGCTTCGCTGGCGGGCAGGCCGACGAAGCGGAAGCCGGCGCCGTCGGCCTGCTCGAGGAGCGGCTCCCACCGCGCCGCCAAGCCCGAGCCGCGTGCCTCGGCCCGCGCCGACTCGAGCAAGGCGGCCAGGCGGACCGCCTCCTGCTCGAGGCGCGAGACCGACGGGTCGCGCAGGGCCAGGCTGGCGAGGGCGGTGGTGACGGCGATCAGCGCCACGACCACGATCAGCTCGATCAGCGTGAAGCCGCGCTGCTGGCTGCAGGCGCGGCCGCTCGGCCTATTGCCAGGAACCGATGTCCGCATTCCTGCCTTCGCCGCCGACGACGCCGTCGGCGCCGAAACTGTAGACGTCGATTTCGCCCTTCAGGCCGGGATTTGCGTACTGGTAGGGGTGGCCCCACGGGTCGTTCGGCAACTTGTCAAGATAGGGCCGCCAATTCGGCGGGATCGTGCCGACGGTCGGCTTGGTGACCAGCGCCTGGAGGCCCTGCTCGGCGCTCGGATAGCGAAGGTTGTCGATCTTGTAGAAGTTGAGCGCCTGCTTCAAATTGCCGACGTCGGCGCGTGCGGCAGTGACCCGCGCATCGTCGGCCCGGTCCAGCATGTTGGGAACGATCAGCACTGCGAGCACGCTGATGATGACGAGTACGACCATCAGCTCGATCAGCGTGAAGCCGCGTGTCGGCGTCGGCCCTTTTATCGGCAATCGCATCGTGGAGTTCTACCGGTCGGTCAACCCTGCGGGCTGGGTGCGGTCGATGATAATCGCGGCATGTTCGCTCGACTTTCTGCATTCGTGATCTGGTCGCTCGTCACGGCCACGGCGATGTTCTGGATCCTCCGCTTCAGCGTTCGTGCCCCGCAGGCACCGGCCTACGCGGTGTCGGTGGCACGCTCCACACCGGTTCGCGGTGATCTGGCCCGGCTGTTCGGCGCGGCGTTGCCGGCCCGCGTCGAAGAACGCGCTGCAGCCCCGTCGCGCTACAGGTTGCTCGGCGTGATGGCCCCCAAATCGCAGGTGTTCGAAGGCTCGGGTGCCTATGGCCTGGCCCTGATCGCGGTCGACGGCAAGCCGGCCCGTGCCTACGCGGTCGGTGCCCGCATCGACGAAGGCGTCGTGCTGCAGTCGGTGGGTTCGCGCACTGCGTCCCTCGGTTCGGGCCTAGGCTCTGGCCGCATGCTTCTCGAACTGCCGGCGTTGCCCGTGGCCGCGACCGGCGTGCTGCCGATTCCCGGCACCGGGACCTCGGCGACGGTCCGGCCGGGTGCACCGGTTCCGCCGCTGCCCTCGGCGCAAGCGCCGATGGGCGCCTTGCCTCCCGGCACACCGGTCATGCAGCCGCAGATCGCCATTCCCGACGACAGCGGTGCCGTGCCCGGCCATCCGCCGAACGATCGCCTCCGCGCGCAATGACGGCACGGCGCCGCCGCGCCCTCACTGCAGAAAGAGCCGGTACGCCGGGTTGCCGGTTTCTTCGGCTGACGGGTAGTCGAGCGACGCAAGGAAGCGGCTGAAGGCGGCGTCGTCCGCGGCTGGCACCTGAATGCCGACCAGGATCCGGCCGTGGTCCGCGCCCTGGTTGCGGTAGTGGAAGAGACTGATGTTCCAGCCCGTCGGCATGCTCGACAGGAACCGCATCAGCGCGCCCGGCCGCTCCGGGAAGACGAAGCGGTACAGACGCTCGTCGCGGGCCAGGGTGCTGCGCCCGCCCACCATGTGACGGACGTGCTCCTTGGCCAATTCGTCGCCGGTGAGGTCGAGCGCCGGAAAGCCGTGGCTGCCGAAGTGCTGGGCCAGGCGGGCCGATTCGGCCCGGTCGACCGTGGCGATGCCGACGAAGACGTGGGCGACGTCGGCTCCGGCGATGCGGTAGTTGAATTCGGTGACCGCGCGCGGGCCGATCAGGCTGCAAAAGCGCCGGAAGCTGCCGCGCTCCTCGGGGATCGTCACGGCGAAGAGAGCCTCGCGCTCCTCGCCGACTTCGGCCCGCTCGGCGACGAAGCGGAGCCGGTCGAAATTCATGTTGGCGCCGCACGTGATGGCCACGTAGGTCGCGGCCGAGCTCTTGTGCGCGCGCACGTATTGCTTGATGGCGGCGACGCCGAGTGCGCCGGCCGGCTCGAGAATGCTGCGGGTGTCTTCGAAGACGTCCTTGATCGCGGCGCAGACGGCGTCGCTGTCGACGACGACCCAGTCGTCGACGAAGCGGCGGGCAAGCCGGAAAGTCTCGGCGCCGACCATGCGCACCGCGGTGCCGTCGGAAAACAGGCCGACGTCTTTCAGGCGAACCCGACGACCGGCCCGGATCGAGCGCAGCATCGCATCGGAGTCGTTCATCTGCACGCCGACGATGCGGATCTCGGGACGCACGGCCTTGACGTAGGCGGCGATTCCCGAGATGAGGCCGCCGCCGCCGACCGGGACGAAAATCGCGTCGATCCGGCCCGGATGCTGGCGCAGGATTTCCATGCCGATGGTGCCCTGGCCGGCGATCACGTCGGGATCGTCGAAGGGGTGGACGAAGCTGAGGCCGCGCGCCTTTTCGAGCTCGAGAGCGCGCTCGTGCGCATCGGTATAGCTGTCGCCGTGCAGCACGACCTCGGCGCCGAGGGCCCGAACCGCGTCGACCTTGAGCGACGGTGTCGTCGTCGGCATGACCACGACCGCCTGGCATCCCAGCTTGCGGGCCGCCAGCGCGACGCCTTGGGCATGGTTGCCGGCGGAGGCGCAGATGACCCCGCGTGCACGCGCCGCAGCCGGCAGGCCGGCCATCTTGTTGTAGGCGCCGCGCAGCTTGAAGCTGAAGACCGGCTGAGTGTCTTCGCGCTTGAACAGGATCAGGTTGTCGAGCCGCGCCGACAGCCGCGGCGCCGCTTCCAGCGCCGACTCGATGGCGACGTCGTAGACACGCGCCGTCAGGATCTTTTGCAGGTAGCCGGGCAACGGGGAAGGTCGCGGAGGCGACGCGGACTTGCGGGAGAGTGTCGCCATGCGTGTTCAGCCTGCGGTGGGCCCGCGAATGCGCGCCGCATCATAGGGGCAGCGTCCGGGGGCGCGGTCTGTGTGCGAGGGCGTCGCCACAGAAAAAAGCCCAAGGCATCGCTGCCTTGGGCTGAATCCACCAAAGGAGGTGGAGGAGACAATCGTGGCGCGGCACAGATGACGATGTCGGCTGGCGTGTTCGCGCTCGGATTCAGTGTATGGACTATTTTGCTGCGGTGCAACATCGACTTTGCAAGCCCCGGGGAAGCGCGCGATGAGATGCACGATCGACTGGTTGCCGGCGAGCGGCATGGCCTTTTCCGCCGAGACCGGCAGCGGTCATCTCCTGACCATGGACGGTGCGCTCGACGGGGGTGGCCGCAACCTGGCGCCGCGGCCGATGGAGACGGTGCTCGCTGGAACGGGAGCCTGCACCGCCTACGACGTGGTGCTGATCCTGAAACGCGGCCGCCACGACGTTCGGGCATGCCGGGTCGAGGTCGACGCGGAGCGGGCAGAGCGAGACCCCAAGGTATTCACCAAAATCGGCTTGCACTTCGTTGTCACCGGCGTCTCGCTGCCGGTGGACGCAGTCGAGCGCGCCGTCGCCCTGTCGCACGAGAAATACTGCTCGGCGACGATCATGCTCGGCAAGATGGCCGAAATCACGACCAGTTTCGAAGTCCGCGAGGCCGCCTCGCTGCGGCAACGGAATCGAGCTTGAGGCGGTCGACGGGCGACGCAAGCGATCAGACGAAGTGAGCCGTCGTCGTCATCGCGCGGGCCGCCAGGCGCATCGCCGCGCGAACAGGCCAGGCCGGCCGTGACCCGCCGGCCTGCTCGGCAGCGGCGGCATGCGCGGCTTCGTCGTCGCGCATCTGCCTGACGATCGCACGCGACGCGAGGTCTTCAGTCGGCAAACGGTCGAGGTGGGCATCGAGGTGGCGCTCCACTTGACGTTCGGTCTCGACGACGAAGCCCAAGCCCGCGGCGTCTGGAAGGCGGCCGGCGACAAGGCCCAGCCCGAACGCGCCGGCGTACCAGAGCGGGTTCAGCAAGCTCGGCCGAGCCCCCAGCTCGGCAAGGCGTTCGGCCGTCCAGGCCAGGTGATCGGTCTCCTCGGCCGCTGCCTGCTCGAACTGGGCCCGCAACCGCGGATTGGACGTGGCCAGCGCCTGGCCGCTGTAGAGACCCTGTGCGCAGACCTCGCCGACATGATTGACCCGCATGAGCGCGCCGGAAAGGCGGCGCTGCTTCACGCTCATGGGCGCCTGATCGGGGGCTGCGACCGGTTTGGGCCGGGTCGCTTTCGGGACGCTGGTCAAGGCGCGGAAGGCCCGGTCGACCACCGTCAAGGTGCGGTCCATAGCATCGAGTTTCCGGTCGTTGCGCATGCGTCAAGAATACCGCTGCGGCGCAGGCGGAACGCTCCGAATCCTCGTTGTGCCAAGACAACATAAGCCCTTTTTTTGCTCGCCGAGGCTTTGCAGGCGCAGGCCCCTCTGGTGCAATACACACAACTTCCGAAAAGGGGGTTGTGCCTGATCTTGCTCCAGCGCGGGTTATCGGTGATCGGGACCTCTTGTTTCAACCTAGGAGATAGTCGCAATGAAAAAATCTCTACTCGCTCTCGCGGTTCTGAGCGCTTTTGCCGGCGCTGCGTCGGCGCAGTCTTCCGTTACCCTGTACGGCACCCTTGACTTGAGCGGCAAGTACGTCAAGAACGACGGTTCCAACAAGCGTCTTTCGCTGAGCCAGGACGGCATCAACAGCAGCCAGCTCGGCTTCCGCGGCGTCGAGGATCTCGGCGGTGGTTTGAAGGCGGGTTTCAACCTGCTCGCCGGCGTCAACGCCGATACCGGCACCACCAACGTGGCAACCACGCCGAACAACGCCGGCGCATTGCTCGGCCCGACCGGCGCACCGGCTGCCCCTGCGGCTGGCCCAACTGCGGGTAACGCGCAGAACAATCAGAGCAAGTTTTTCAATCGCCGTTCGACGGTGAGCCTGTTCAGCAACGCGGGCGAGCTTCGCCTGGGTCGCGATTACACCTCGTCGTTCTGGAACCAGACCCTTTTCGACGCCTTTGGCACGAACGGCCTCGGCAATTCACTGAATGTCCGCCAGGTCTACAACGGCACGCGCATGGACAACGCGATCAGCTACCTGACGCCGGCGAACCTGGGTGGCTTTTACGGCCAGGCACAGGTTGCGGCTGCCGAAGGCGGCAGCTCGCTTGACCGCCCGGCGCGGTATATCGGCGGGCGTGTCGGCTTCGCCGCCGGACCCTTCGATGTCGCGGTGAGCTACGCGCGGGAGCGCTTTGCGAATTCGTTCGGGTTCCTGGTTCCGAACGGTGTCCCTGGCAACAACGCTTTCGGGCTGTTCATTCCGGGCGGCTCGACGGCCACTCAGAACACTTGGAACATCGGCGGTTCTTACGACTTCGGCGTCCTGAAGCTGCTTGGATACTTCGACCACGAGTCGCTGGAGCATTTCAGCGAACGGGACTACCACGTGAGCATGGTGATCCCGATGGGTCAGGGCGAAGTCCACCTCGGCTACAACCGCAGCAACGCGACCACCGGCACCAAGTCGGCGACTGGCGCGGCGGTCTCGAACAACGTCTTCGGCCCGACCGCGAAGTCGCTGGTGGTGCAGTACGCTGCCACCTACCAGTACAACCTGTCGAAGCGGACCGCCATGTACGGCACTGCATCGCTCCTCGAGAATCGTGACAACACACGCTTCTCCGCGGGTGGCACCAGCGTCACTGCGGCGCCTACCGCAGGCGGCAAGTCGAAGGGCTTCGAGCTCGGCGTTCGTCACTTCTTCTGATCCGGCGCCCGCTTCACGCGGGTAGCGATCGGATTCAAAGGCCGCCTTCGGGCGGCCTTTTTCATGTCCAAAGACGGCGCGCTCGGGGCATTCCCGTTTGACGCGTGGCGCGCGTTTTGCTCTGATGCAGGTCGCCGATGCTTGCCTTCATCCTCCGCCGCCTCATCCAAGCCGTCCTCGTCATGCTGACGGTGGCGTTCATCGCCTTCATGCTGTTTCAGTATGTCGGCGATCCGGTGACCAACATCCTCGGCCAGGATGCGACGCCGGCGCAGCGGCAGCAACTGCGGGCCGATCTCGGCCTCGATCAGCCTTTTCCGATCCAGTTCGCGCATTTCATCGGCAACGCCAGTCAGGGCGATTTCGGCCTCAGCCTTCGGCAGGGCCGCAAGGTCTCGTCGCTGATCGCCGAGCGGCTGCCCGCCACCCTCGAGCTCTCGTTGCTGGCGGCGCTGCTCGCCCTGCTGATCGGAATTCCGATGGGCGTTTTCGCCGCGCTTCGACGCGGCACCTTCCTGTCTCAGCTGGCGATGACGGTGTCGCTGATCGGCGTGTCTCTGCCCACCTTCCTGATCGGCATCCTCCTGATCCTGGTCTTCGCCGTGACCTTGAAGTGGCTGCCGAGCTTCGGCCGAGGCGAGGTTCTCGCGATCGGCCCCTGGACCACCGGCGTGACGAGCCTGGATGGATGGCGGCACCTGATCCTGCCCGCGATCACTCTCGCTGTCTTCCAGCTGACGCTCATCATGCGTCTGGTCCGCGCCGAGATGCTCGAGGTGCTTCGTGCCGACTACATCAAGTTCGCGCGGGCCCGGGGCCTGCCGAACCGAGCCGTCTACTTCGGTCACGCCCTGAAGAACACACTGGTGCCGGTCATCACGATCACGGGGCTGCAGCTCGGCTCGTTGATCGCCTTCGCGATCATCACCGAGACGGTGTTCCAGTGGCCCGGGATGGGCCTGCTCTTCATCCAGGCCGTCACCTTCGCCGACATTCCGGTGATGGCGGCCTATCTCTGTCTGATCGCGCTGATCTTCGTCGTGATCAACCTTGCCGTCGACCTGCTCTATTTCGCCGTCGACCCGCGTCTGCGCGTCGAGAAGCCCGCAGGCGCCGGCGCCCACTGATATCGACGTTCAACGGAAACATTGCATGAAAAAAATAGCACTCGCCGCTTTCGCCGCAGCCATGACAGTCGCCTCCGCCCATGCGGTGACGCTGCGCCTTGCCAACCAGGGCGACGTCCAGTCGATGGACCCGCATTCGCTCAACGAAAGCCTGCAGCTCAGCTTCGACAGCAACGTCTACGAGTCGCTGGTCGAGCGCGACAAGAGCATGGGTCTCGCGCCGGCACTGGCAACGAAGTGGTCGCAGACCAGCCCGACCGTCTGGCATTTCGACCTGCGACAAGGCGTGAAATTCCACGACGGGACGCCCTTCACCGCCGACGACGTGGTCTTCACGTTCAAGCGCGCCGCCGGCGAGGGTTCGGACATGAAGGGCTACACCAATCCGATCAAGGAAGTGCGCAAGGTCGGCGACTACGGCGTCGACATCGAGACGCTGGCGCCGTATCCGATCCTTCCCGATACCTTGACCACCCTCGGCATGATGAGCAAGAAGTGGTGCGAGGCGAACAAGGCGGAGCGCCCGGTCGACCGACGCAAAGGCATCGAAAACACCGCCAGCTTCAAGGCCAACGGCACTGGCCCGTTCCGGCTCCGCGAGCGGCAGCCTTCGGTTCGCACGGTGCTCGTTCGCAACTTCAATTACTGGGGCAAGGTCGAGAGCAACGTCGACGAGATCGTCTTCACGCCGATCGGCAACGACGCAACGCGTGTCGCTGCCTTGCTGTCGGGCGAGATCGACGTCATGGAGCCGGTGCCGCTGCAGGATGTCGAGCGCGTCAAAGGCACCGGCTTCACCGTGCTGCAGGGGCCCGAGCTGCGGACCATCTTCCTCGGCATGGACCAGAAGCGCGACGAGCTCCTTTTCAGCAACGTCAAAGGCAAGAACCCGTTCAAGGACGTCCGGGTCAGGCGCGCCTTCTACCAGGCGATCGACGAGGAGACGATCAAGACCCGTGTCATGCGCGGTGCGGCGTCGCCGACCGGTGAAATGATCGGTGCGGCGGTGCGCGGCTTTCAGCCCGACATGAACAAGCGGCTGGCCTTCGACCCGGAAGGTGCGAAGAAGCTGCTCGCCGACGCCGGCTATCCGAACGGCTTCGAGGTCGGCATGAACTGCCCCAACGACCGCTACGTCAACGATTCGGCGATCTGCCAGGCGGTCGCTGCGAACCTGGCCCGGATCGGCGTCAAGGTCAACCTCCAGGCCGAGACCAAGGTCAGCTATTTTCCGAAGATCCTGCGCCGCGATACCAGCTTTTATCTGCTCGGCTGGACGCCCAGCACGGTCGATGCCCACGACACCATGCAGTCGATCATGGCGACGCCGAACGAGAAGGGGCAGGGCCAGTTCAACCTCGGCGCCTACAGCAATCCGAAGTTCGACGAGCTGACGCTGAAGGTTCAGTCGGAGACCGATCAAAAGAAGCGAAACGACATGATTCGTGAGGCGTTCAAGATCCATCAGGCCGACGTCGGCCACATTCCGCTGCATCAGCAGGCACTCGCCTGGGGCTTCAGCAAGAACGTCAGCCTCGTCCAACTGCCGAACAACTACATGATGTTCAAGTGGATCACGCTGAAGTCGAAGTAGCAGAAGCGGCGATCGCCGGCGGCGGCCTGGCGGCGGCGCGGCGCGATCTGCCTCCGGCCGCGTCCCTGGCAGGTGCCGCGCCGGGGCGCTGGGCCCGTTTTCGCAACGGCGACTTCTGGCATTCGTTCCGCAGCTCGCCCATGGCGATGGGTTCGGCTGCGGTTGCGCTTGCCTGCATCTTCGTTGCGGTGTTTGCCGGCTGGGTCGCGCCGCACAACCCGACCGACCTCGCGACGCTCGAGCTCAGCGACTCGATGCTGCCGCCGGCCTGGATGTCCGGTGGCGCCGGCAAGTACCCGCTCGGCACCGACGAGCAAGGTCGCGACGTGCTGTCGGCGCTCATGTACGGAGCCCGCATCTCGCTCTTCGTCGGTGGCGCGTCGGTGCTGCTGTCGCTGCTCGTCGGCGTGGCGCTCGGGCTCGTCTCGGGCTACGCCGGAGGCCGCGTCGACGCCCTGATCATGCGAATCTGCGACGTGATGTTGTCGTTTCCATCGATCCTGATCGCGCTGTTGATCGCCGGTGTCGGCCATGCGCTCTTTCCGAACGCCCACGACAGCCTGGCCTTCGGCGTGCTGATCATCGCCATTGCCTTGCCGGGCTGGGTGCAATACGCGCGCGCGGTGCGCGGCTCGACCATGGTCGAGCGGCACAAGGAGTACGTGCAGGCGGCGCAGATCGTCGGTGTCTCGTCCGTGCGGATCATGATGAAGCACGTGCTGCCCAATGTGATGGGGCCGGTGCTGGTGCTGTCGACGATTCAGGTCGCGACGGCGATCCTGGCCGAAGCGACGCTCTCCTTTCTCGGCGTCGGCGTCTCGCCGACCTCGCCATCGCTCGGCACCTTCATCAACGAAGGCAACAAGCAGCTGTTCAGCGGCGCCTGGTGGCTGGTCATCTTTCCTGGCGCCATGCTCGTCCTGATCGCCCTCAGCATCAACCTCTTCGGCGACTGGCTGCGCGACGCTCTCAATCCGCGTTTGCGCTGAGCGCCTGCGCATCCCGCCGCGAGTCCTGCCTCCAATGCCCGAGCCACTTCTGGAGGTCCGCCATCTCCGGGTCGAATTTCCGACCCGCCACGGCACGTTGGTCGCCCTCGACGACATCTCCTTCAGCATCGCCGCCGGCGAAATCCTCGGCGTGGTCGGCGAATCGGGTGCGGGCAAGTCGTTGACCGGCGCGGCGATCATCGGCCTGCTCGACCCGCCCGGCCGGGTTGCCGCAGGCGAGATCCGATTCGACGGCCGCCGTCTGGACACGCTGCCGTACGAAGAGATGCGCAAGGTGCGCGGCCGGTCGATCGGCGCCATCTTCCAGGATCCGTTGACGTCTCTGGACCCGCTCTACACCATCGGCCAGCAGCTGATCGAGACGATCCAGACCCATCTGCCGCTGAACGCCGCAGAGGCGCGGCAGCGCGCCGTGCAGCTCTTGCAGGAGACCGGCATTCCGGCGGCGGCGGAAAGGCTCGATCAATACCCGCACCAGTTCTCCGGCGGCATGCGCCAGCGCGTGGTGATTGCCCTGGCACTGGCGGGCGAGCCGCGTCTGATCGTCGCCGACGAGCCGACCACCGCGCTCGACGTCTCGATCCAGGCGCAGATCATCTTTCTGCTCAAGCGCCTTTGCAAGGAACACGACGCGGCAGTCATGCTGGTCACCCACGATATGGGTGTCATCGCCGAGACCTGCGATCGGGTCGCCGTCATGTACGCGGGGCGCATCGTCGAGATCGGTCCGGTCGCCGATGTCATTCACAAGCCTGCCCATCCCTACACCGCCGGCCTGATGGGCTCGATCCCGGCGATGGACGAAGACCGCGAGCGTCTGCTGCAGATCGACGGCTCCATGCCACGGCTCACCGCGATTCCGCCCGGCTGCGCCTTCAATCCGCGCTGTCCCCATGTCTTCGATCGCTGCCGGGTCGAGCGGCCCGACCTGATGGCCGCGGGGGCGACCCAGGCCGCGTGCTGGCTGCACGATGCGCGCTGGCGGGCGGCCGCATGAGGCTGGCTGACCGCTCGGGCTCGACGGGCCGATGCGTTCCCGCGCAACTGGGGCTCCCGCCTTGAGCGCGTTGCCGGAAGCCATTGCCCCGCTTGTCGAGGTCGAGGGCCTGAGCAAGACCTTCGACGTCTCGGCGCCATGGCTGAATCGGCTCATCGATCGCAAGCCGAAACAGTTCGTGCATGCGGTCGACGACGTGAGCTTTTCGATTCAGCCCGGCACGACTCTGGCACTGGTCGGCGAATCGGGTTGCGGCAAGAGCACGGTCGCCCGGTTGCTGGTCGGCCTTTACGCACCGACTGCAGGACGGGTCCGGTTCGGCGGCGTCGACGCCGGTGCGACGAAGCGGCCGATCGCCATGCGCCGGCGCATGCAGATGATCTTCCAGGATCCCTACGCAAGCCTGAACCCGCGCTGGAAGGTGCGCGAGATCATCGCCGAACCTTTGCGCGAGCACGACTTCGAGGCGGCGGTCGGCGGCGCCGAACGGGAACGCCGGCTGGTGGCGCGCGTCGACCAGCTGCTCGGGTCGGTCGGCCTGGCCGCGGCCGACGCCGACAAGTTTCCGCATCAGTTTTCCGGAGGCCAGCGGCAGCGCATCTCGATCGCCAGGGCGCTTGCGACAAACCCCGAATTCCTGGTCTGCGACGAACCGACGTCGGCACTCGATGTGTCGGTGCAGGCTCAGGTTCTCAACATCATGAAGGCGCTGCAGACCAAGCTCGGCCTGACCTATCTGTTCATCTCGCACAACCTCGCGGTGGTCCGACACGTCAGCGATCAGGTCGGCGTGATGTACCTCGGCCGCATCGTCGAGATTGCTGCGAAGGCGACGCTCTTTTCGACCCCGCGCCATCCCTACACCCGGATGCTGCTCGATGCCATTCCCGACATCCACATGAGCGGACGGGCCCGGACACCGGTCCAGGGCGAGGTACCGAACCCGCTCAACCCGCCGAGCGGCTGCACCTTCAATCCGCGTTGCCCGCACGCCAATGCACGCTGTCGCAGCGAACGACCGCTGCTGCTCCTTGCGGGAGCGACGCGGGTGGCCTGCCACGCGGTGGAAGAGGGGCGAATCTAGAAGCCCTGCGGCCTCTCGCGGTCAGGCAGCAGATGCTCACCGCGCATCTGGTCGGCGGATGTTTCGCGGTCGCGGACAAGCCAGACGGAGTTGCCCGACACCATCACCTCCGCTGCGCGGCCACGGCTGTTGTAGTTGCTGGCCATGCTCATCGCGTACGCGCCCGCGGAGAGGATCGCGACGTGGTCGCCGGGCCGGACCCGAAGGTCGCGGTCGCGGCCCAGCCAATCGCCCGATTCGCAGATCGGCCCGACCACGTCGAGCCGCTGCACCGCGGCGGCACCATTGCGCTGGCACTCGACGATCCGCATCCACGCGTCGTAGAGGGCAGGACGCAACAGATCGTTCATGGCCGCATCGACGATGCAAAACGTCTTCGCGTCGACCGGCTTGATCGAAAGAACTTCGCTCACCAGCACGCCCGCATGACCGACCAGCGAGCGGCCCGGTTCGACGATGATCTTTCGATGCGCGTGGCCGCGCTCGTCGATGCGACCAAGCAAGCGCGCCACCAGCACGTCGGCCGACAACGACGGCGTGTCGCCGTAGGCGATGCCGAGGCCGCCGCCGAGATCGACGTGACCGATCTCGATGCCGATCTGTCCCGCCGCTTCGACAAGGTCGAGCAGGCGGTCCAGCGCGGCGACATACGGTGCCACTTCGGTGATCTGCGAGCCGATGTGGCAGTCGATGCCGGCGACGGCAATGCCGGGCAGCGTTGCGGCATGTCGGTAGACCGCGAGCGTGTCGACGTGGGCGATGCCGAATTTGTTGCTCTTGAGTCCGGTCGAGATATAGGGATGCGTGTTGGCGTCGACGTCGGGATTGACGCGCAGGCTGACCGCCGCAGTGCGGCCCATGGCCACGGCGACGCTCGACAGGAGTTCCAGCTCGGCTGCGCTCTCGACGTTGAAACAGAGCACGCCCGCATCGAGCGCTCTGCGCATCTCGTCGCGGGTCTTGCCGACGCCGGAAAAGACGATCCGGCTGGCCATGGCGCCGGCTGCAAGGGCCCGGTCGAGCTCGCCGCTCGAGACGATGTCGAAGCCGCAGCCTTGCCTTGCGAACCACTGCAGCACGGCGAGATTCGAGTTCGCCTTCATCGCATAGCAGATCAGGTGGTCACGGCCAGCCAGGGCGCCCTGGTAGAGGGCCAGCGCGCGTGCCATCGCCGCGCAGGAATAGACGTAGAGAGGCGTGCCGAAGCGAACGGCGAGGTCGGACAGCGAGACCTCCTCGATGAAAAGCGCGTCGCCGCGGTAGGCGATGTCCGGGTCGCCCGGCAGCGTCATCGGCGTGGCGCCGCCGAGGCAGCGACGGCCGGGCTCGAGCCAACGTCGACGGGCACAGTCACCGCCGACGAAACGGCCTGCACCGGCAAAGCGAGCGGGCCCTTGAGGCCACATCCAATGAAGCCTGCGGCCGCCGCTCCCGCGGCAAAGGCCCATGCCGCTCGACGGAGCGTCAGCGCCACTACACTTCCCCCGCTTCGTTGCATCCCATCGATTTTATCGGCCATGGCCTCGCCAACCTCACCACTCTCGGACGCCGAGTACGACGACCGGGCCAGGGCCACGCTGGCGGCTATTGAAGGCACGGTCGATCGGCTGTTGCAAAGCGACGTGATCGACATCGATGCCAGCCGGACCGGAGGCCTTCTGGAGCTGCTTTTTCCGAACGGTGGCAGCATCGTCGTCAACACGCAGCCACCGCTGCATGAGCTCTGGCTGGCTGCGCCGACGGGGGGCTTTCACTTCAGGCCCTCGCCAGGAGGCTGGGTCGACGGCCGAGACGGTCGTGAGTTCTTCGCCGTGTTGTCCGAGTCGGCGAGCGCGCTCGCCGGCATCCCGCTCCGCTTCGAGCCCTGAAAAACGCGGCCGTCAGCGACGGCGGAACAGGTCGAGGATCGAGTTGCGCTCTTCCTCGGTCGGCGCCACCGGTGCCTTTTCCTCGAGGCCGACGCTGCTGACGCCGGCGCCGCGTGCGAATTCCTCGAAGTACCACTCGCCACCGATGTTGACGAGCCCCTCGGGAGGCGAAGGCTCCTGAACGGGAACGCCTTTGAGCATCGTCGTCATGTAGTCGATCCAGATTGGTAGCGAAAGGCCGCCGCCGGTTTCACGATCGCCGAGCTTTTTCGGGTCGTCGTAGCCCATCCAGACGACAGCGACGACATTCTTCTGCCAGCCCGCGAACCAGGCGTCGTGCGAGTCGTTCGTGGTGCCCGTCTTGCCGTAGATGTCAGGCCGCTTCAGTGCCGCCCCGGCTTTGGCGGCCGTGCCGGCGTGCGTGACCGACTGCAACAGGCTGGTCATCACGAACGCGTTGCGCGCATCGAGCGTCTTGACCCGATCGTTCAGCAGAGGGATGTGCGCTTCGTTGAGGACATGGCCCTTCGAGTCGGTGATGCGGCCGATCAAGACCGGGTTGACGCGGTAGCCGCCGTTGGCAAAGACGCTGTAGGCCGAAGCCATCTGCATCGGCGTCACCGATCCGGCACCGAGCGCCATCGTCAGGTAGGCCGGATGCTTCTCCGGGTCGAATCCGAACCGCGTGATCCACTGCTGCGCATAGGCGGGCGTGATGGCCTTCAGGATGCGGATCGAAATGAGGTTCTTCGACTTCATCAGCCCGTGCCGCAACGTCATCGGGCCCTCGAACGTCCCGTCGTAGTTCTTCGGCTCCCACGGTTGGCTGCCGGTGGCCCCGGCATCGAAGAACAGCGGAGCGTCGTTGATCACGGTGGCCGGCGTAAAGCCCTTTTCCAGCGCTGCCGAATAGATGAACGGCTTGAAGCTGGATCCGGGTTGCCGCCAAGCCTGCGTCACGTGATTGAACTTGCTCTTCGAATAGTCGAAGCCGCCGACCATGGCCCGGATCGATCCGGTGCTCGGGTCCATCGCGACGAATGCGCCCTCGACCTCAGGCAGCTGGGTGATCGACCAGTCGCCTTTGGGCCCGCGAATCAGGCGGACGACAGCGCCAGCCCGGATCTGCGTTTTCGGATTCGATTTCGCCGCCAGCGCCGATGCCGCCGGCTTCAAGCCCTCGCCCGCGATGCTGATCGTCTCGCCGCTTTGCAGCACCGCCGAAACCTTCTTCGCAGACGCTTCGATCACCACCGCGGCCTTCAACTCGTCGTTGTCGGGAAAATCCTGCAGGCCCTCGGCGATTCGCGCATCCAGCTCCTTGGGATCGGCCGGCAGGTCCAGGTAGTCCTCGGGTCCCCGATAGACCTGGCGCCGTTCGAAGTCCATGATGCCTTTGCGCAAGGCCCGATAGGCGACGGCCTGCTCGGCGGAATCGAGCGTGAGGTAGACGTTCAGGCCGCGCGTATATGCCTCTGCGCCGTACTGGCTGAAGATCAACTGACGCGCCGTCTCGGCCACGTATTCGGCGTGCACCGCAACCTGTGACGGGGTGCGGTACCTCAGGACCTGCTTGAAGGCGGCGGCGCGTTGCTCGGCGTCGATGAAGCCGTTCTCGAACATCCGCTCGATGATGTAGCGCTGCCGGATGTTCGCTCGATCCGGGTTGACAACGGGATTGTTCGCCGACGGTGCCTTGGGCAGACCGGCGAGCATCGCCGCCTCGGCCACCGTGATGTCCTTGAGCGGCTTGCCGAAATAGATTTCGCTCGCCGACGCGAATCCATATGCCCGCTGCCCCAGGGCGATGTGATTCATGTAGACCTCGAGAATCTGCTCCTTGGTCAACAGGCTTTCGATTTTCAGCGCCAGCAACATCTCGTAGATCTTGCGAGTAAATGTTTTCTCGGTCGACAAGTAGAAATTGCGTGCGACCTGCATGGTGATGGTCGAAGCGCCCTGCGCGCTGTGGCCTTCGCCGAAGTTGGCGAGGCCGGCGCGGATGACGCTGACGTAGTTGACGCCGCTGTGCTGATAGAACTTGGCATCCTCCGCGGCCAGCACCGCGTCCTTCATGACCTTCGGAATCTCGCCGATCGCAACGAAGCTGCGGCGCTCTTCGCCAAACTCGCCGAGGAGCACCCCGTCAGAGGAGAAAACGCGCATCGGCAGCTTCGGCCGATAGTCGGTGAGGCTGTCGATCTCGGGCAAATTCGGGAACGACACCGCGAGCGCGATGCCTGCGACAAGTGCCGCTGCCGCAACGCCGGCGACCGCCACGGCCAACAACACGCCGACGACGCGAATCACCCAGCGCAACCAGCCCGGCAGCGTCGCGGTTTGCGGCGGGCGCGGAGCTCGGCCCGCGGATCGTCTATCGGCGCTGTCGGATTCGGTCACATCTCTGCCTGCATCTAGGCCGCATTATAGAAAGCGAGGTCGGCGTGGGCTGCCGAGGGCCGGATATCCGCGTTGGCGACCGAGCCGGGACGAGCTCCTCGGAAGCCATTTGCAACAGCTTTGTCAGCGACGCTGCAGATGTGAGATTTGCAACGTGCGTGCCGTTTGGAGCTGGGTTTTTTGCTTTCTTAATCAAAGGCTTTACTGCTAGCATCGAAGTAACTTATTAACAATCCAGCACGGTTAATTCCGGCCGTTGGAAGAGGGGCGTCGTGAGCTTTCTAGACACCTTGTTGGGTCGCAAACACCCGCCGATGATCGGTCTTGACATCAGCTCGTCCAGCGTCAAGCTCGTCGAGCTCGGCCAGACGAATAACGGCGAATACGTCCTCGAGCGCTTTGGCTCGGAAAGCTTCGAGAAGGGCTGGATCGCCGACGGTCAGATCGAGAAATTCGATGAAGTCGCCGAAGCGGTCAAGCGCCTGGTGACCAAGAGCGGGACCCGCACCCGTCAGGTCGTCATGGCCATGCCGCAGTCGGCCGTCATCACCAAGAAGATCATGCTTCCGGCCGGGCTGCGAGAGGAAGAGCTCGAGATCCAGGTCGAGTCCGAAGCGAATCAATACATCCCGTTCTCGCTCGACGAGGTGAGTCTCGACTTCTGCGTCATCGGTCCGAGTCCGACCTCGGTCGGCGATGTCGAAGTGCTGATCGCCGCGTCGCGCAAGGATCGTGTCCAGGATCGCCAGGGCCTGGCCGAGGCGGCGGGTCTGAAGCCTGCCGTGCTCGACATCGAATCGCATGCGTCGCGATTGGCAATGAGCCGCGTCGTTGCCGGCCTGCCGAACGAGGGCAAGGATGCCCTGGTGGCGCTGTTCGAAATCGGTGCCGACACCACCAGCCTGAAGGTGCTGCGCGACGACGAGATGCTTTACGACCGCGATCAGGCGTTCGGCGGCTCGCAGCTCACGCAGCTGATCTCGCGCCAATACGGCTTTTCGTACGAGGAAGCCGAGCAGAAGAAGCTCGCCGCCGACCTTCCCGATGACTACGAGACGACGTTGCTGGCGCCGTTCGTCGACAGCCTCTCGCAGGAAATCGGCCGGGCCCTGCAGTACTTCTTCACCAGCACGCCGCATCACAAGGTTCATTACGTGATGCTCGCAGGCGGTACCGCCACGCTTCCCGGTCTCAAGGATCGGGTGACCGAGCTGACCGGCTTCGCGTCGATGGTCGTCAACCCGTTCGAGAACATGAAGCTTGGCTCCGCGGTCCGCGAAACCAAGCTCCGGCGCGAGGCGTCGTCGTACCTGACCGCCTGCGGCCTGGCGATGCGGAGGTTTGTCCAGTGATCATGATCAATCTGCTGCCGCACCGCGAGGAGCGGCGCCAGCGCAGGAAAATTGCGTTCTACGCCGGCCTCGGCGTGGCGGCCCTCGCGGGTGCCGCGATCGTCGGTGCCTGGTACCTCGTGGTCGAGCATCTGGTCGATGGGCAGCAGCAACGCAATTCCTATCTCTCGGGCGAGATCGCCAAGCTCGATATCCAGATCAAGGACATCGCCAGCCTGAAGGCCGAGATCGCTTCGCTCAAAGCCCGTCAAAAGGCGGTCGAGGATTTGCAGATCGATCGCAACGTGCCGGTCCACCTCCTCAACGAGTTGGTGCGCCAGGTGCCCGAGGGCATCTACGTGACCCTGGTCAAGCAAGACGGTCAGAACCTGATCGTCACCGGCATCGCACAGACACAGGAGCGGGTCTCCGAATTTCTGCGCAACACCGCCTACAACTCGGAGTGGCTGGTCAAGCCCGAGCTTGTCGAGAGCAAGGCAACCACCTTGCAAGGGGCTAACAAAGAGCAAAAACGCCTGTTCGATTTCTCGGTTCGCCTGACCGTCAAGCGTCCGCAGGACAGCCCAGCCTCGGCACCGGCCGGGGTACAGGTGATCCCGGTGGCCGGTCAGGTCGTCGCGCCTTCGTCGTCGTCGCCGGCAGCGCCACCGCCGTCGGCGGCGCGGACGGTCCCCGTTCCGCCAGTGGCGAAGAAGGCCTGAGGACGCCATGGCAACCAAAAACAAGACCGCGAACGTCGATCTCAATTCGGTTTTCGAAGGCGCCGCGTCTCAGTTTCGCGGCCTCAATCCGAATGAGCCAGGCCAATGGCCGCTGTTGCCGAAGGCGCTCACCTGGACCGCGGTGGCGCTGGCCATGGTCGTCGCAGGCTGGTTCGTCGTCCTGTCGTCTGCTCACGATCGCCTGGAAGCAGAGCAGAACAAAGAGCCGACGCTGAAGAACGACTACCGCGCCAAGCTCGAGCAAGCGGTCAATCTCGGCGAATTGCGCAAGCAGAAGCTGCAGGTCGAGGAGTACGTGACCCAGCTGGAGAAGCAGTTGCCGGGCAAGGCCGAAATGGATGCGCTGCTCTCCGACATCAACCAGGCCGGGCTCGGCCGCGGACTGCAATTCGAATTGTTCCGGCCGGGGCAGGTAGCGATCAAAGACTACTACGCGGAGCTGCCGATCGCGATCAAGGTCACCGGGCGCTATCACGACATCGGATCGTTCGCGGCCGACATCGCCAATCTCTCGCGCATCGTCACGCTGCACAACATGAACATCGCCAGCAACAAGGATCTGTCCGGAAACTTGTCGATGGAGGCCACCGCGCGCACCTACCGCTACCTCGACCCGGCCGAGCTCGAGGACATCCGCAAGAGCGCGGCTGCCGCGAAGGCGAAGGCAGGAGGCGCCAAATGAGCTCGTTTCCCTTTCCCTGGCGCGTCGTCACCGTTCTGCTTGGAGCCGGGTTCCTTCTTTCAGCTTGCGGCGGCGACCAGGACGAGCTGGCGCAGTGGATGGAGCAACAGAAGCGCGAAGTCAAGCCGAGCGTCGAGCCCCTGTCTGCACCGAAGAAATTCAACCCGCAGGCTTACGTCGCGCTCGGCTCGGTCGAGCCTTTCAGCACGCAAAAGCTCACTGTCGCGCTCAAGCAGGAGGCTCGGCAGCCGAATTCCTTGCTGGCGGCTGAGATCAACCGCCGCAAGGAGCCGCTCGAGGCTTACCCGGTGGACAGCATGGCGATGGTCGGCAGCGTGGTTCGCAACGGCAGGCCTTACGCCTTGCTGAAGGTCGACAGCCTGCTTTATCAGGTCAAGCCGGGCGACTACCTCGGACAGAACTACGGAAAGATCACGCAGATTTCCGAAACGAACGTGGCCTACCGCGAAATCGTGCAAGACGCGGCGGGTGAATGGATCGAGCGCAGCAGCGCCCTCCAGCTTCAGGAGAAGGCGCGATGACAAGCATGTGGGAGAAACCGATGACAGGCTGGCGCTCGCGACTTTTTGTGTTCGTTGCAACGGCGGCGGCTTCATTGCCGGCGTGGTCCGACAACACCATCCAGGCAATCAACAGCTCTCAGCAAGCCGGTGCGGAGGTCATCCGAATCGAGATGAGCGAAGCGCTGACCGCGCTTCCTGCCGGCTTCACGGTCCAGGCACCGCCCCGGATCGCCATCGATCTGCCTGGCGTCAGCAATGCACTCGGCAAGTCGAGCGTGGAAATCAACCAGGGGAACCTGCGCTCCGTGAACGTCGCCCAGTCCGGCGACCGGACCCGGCTTGTTCTCAATCTGAAGCAGCCCGCGGGATACCGGGCGCAGATCGACGGCAAGGTCCTGATCGTCACGCTCGAGAACGGTGTCCCGGCAACTCTGGCGAGCTCGGCCGGTCAGCCGACCCGTTTCGCCGAAAGCCTGAACCGCAATCAGTTGCCCCTGCGCGACATCGACTTTCGCCGCGGCGCCGATGGCGCCGGCCGTGTCGTGGTCGAGCTCCCCAACAACCAGGTCGGTGTCGACATCCGCCAGCAAGGCAACAGCCTGGTCGTCGAATTCCTCCGCTCGAGTCTGCCCGACAGCATGCGGCGCCGGCTCGACGTGACCGACTTCGGCACGCCGATTCAAAGCATCACCACGACCCAAAGCGGCGATCGGGTGCGCATGCTCGTCGAACCGAAAGGCGTCTGGGAGCACAGCGCCTATCAGAGCGACAACCAGTTCGTTCTCGAGGTTCGGGCCCAGAAGGTCGACCCCAACAAGCTCGTCCAGGGCGCGGGATACGCCGGCGAGAAGCTGTCGCTCAATTTCCAGAACATCGAAGTGCGGGCTTTGTTGCAGGTCATCGCCGACTTCACCAACTTCAACGTCGTCACCAGTGACACGGTGACCGGCAACGTGACCTTGCGGCTGAAGGACGTGCCCTGGGACCAGGCGCTCGACATCATTCTGCAAGCGAAGAACCTCGGCTTGCGCAAGTCAGGCAACGTCATCCTCATCGCACCGAAGGACGAGCTGAACGCCAAGGAGAAGATCGAACTCGAGGCCAAGCAACAGATTGCTGCCCTCGAACCAGTCCGAACCCAGGCGTTCCAGCTCAACTATGCGAAGGCGCAAGACATCGCCAATGGCCTGACCGGGCAAGGGAGCTCGGGCGGCGGCGGCGGCGGCGGCGGAGGAGGAGGAGGAACCGCGTCGCGCATCCTGTCGCCGCGCGGCAGCGTTGTCTTCGAGACGCGAACGAATCAGCTCTTCGTCAGCGACATCCCTTCCAAGCTCGAGGAAGTTCAAAGCCTGATCGCCAAGATCGATATCGCGGTGCGCCAGGTCCTGATCGAATCGCGCATCGTCATTGCCGACGACAGCTTCGGACGCTCCCTGGGAATTCGGCTCGGGGCCGGCAATCAGGCGGGCTACGGCGTCGGCGGCGATCAGAGGGTACGCATTGGCGGCAACCTGAATGCGGTTGCCGGAAGTTCGACGGGCGTCGTATCGCTTTCCGATACGAACTTCATCAACCTTCCGGCGATCGGTCAGAACGGCTTCAACCCGGCAACCGTCGCGCTGTCATTGTTCGGAGCCACGGCCAACCGGTTCTTGAATCTCGAAATCTCCGCACTGGAAGCCGATGGCAAAGGCAAGGTGGTTTCCAGCCCGCGAGTCGTGACGGCGGACCAGCAAAAGGCGACGATCGAGCAAGGCGAAGAATTGCCCTACCAGGTTGCCACTTCGAGCGGCGCCACGTCCCTCCAATTTCGCAAGGCCAACCTGAAGCTCGAGGTCACGCCGCAGATCACGCCGGAAGGCAATGTGATCCTCGACGTCGACGTGACCAACGACAGTGTCGGCCGCTTTACCGCTGCCGGGTTCGCCATCAACACCAAGCACGTCAAGACTCAGGTGCTCGTGGAAAATGGTGGGACGGTCGTGATCGGTGGCATCTTCACACAGAGCGACCGCGAAGACATTACCAAGGTTCCGTTCCTGGGTGACGTCCCTTATCTTGGCAACCTGTTCAAGACGCGCACGGTCAGTTCCGCAAAGAGCGAATTGCTGATCTTCCTCACGCCCAAGGTCGTCACCGATCGCACCGCGGCGCGCTGAGCGCTGCGCATTACGAAAGCCGGCGAGCTCTGAACGAAAAAGTTGCTAACGCGCTGCAACGATGCGAACTGAGGAAAGACCTCGTCGTTTCGCTAATCGGTATGCCCGGCGTTGGCAAGTCCAGCGTTGGCAGGCAAGTCGCGGGACAGCTCGGATGGCGCTTCGCCGACTGCGACCAAGAAATCGAGCGGCATGCCGGCTGCACGATTGCGACTCTGTTCGTGCGCGACGGCGAGTCGGCGTTCAGGGAGCTTGAGGCCAATACTCTTGCAGCGCTGATCGAAACCGGCCCGGCGGTGGTTGCCACGGGTGGCGGCACGGTGCTGCGAGTCGCCAACCGCGAATTGCTGCACAGCCGTACGCGCTGCGTTTATCTGAGCGCTAGCCCGGAATTCCTCTGGCGGCGCCTGCGCCGCGATCGCAGACGCCCCCTCTTGCAAGTGACGGATCCGCGCACTCGACTGCGCGAGATGAGCGAAGAGCGTGAGCCGCTGTATCGCGAGACGGCGAGCATCGTGATCGACATTGAAGGACTGGCGCTCGCCCAGCTTGTAGGTGCCGTGCTCGACCGGCTGGGTACTGACGTGCAAGTGCCATGACCGCCGGCCCGGTTTCGACCGTCAGCGTCGATCTCGGTGCGCGCAGCTATCCGATCTTGATCGGCTCCGGGCTACTCGACGCAGCGGCGAGCTATCGAGGCCTGGCGCCCGGAACCGGTTGTGCGATCGTCAGCAACGACGTCGTGGCACCACTCTACGCCGGCCGCCTCGCGAAGGCGCTGGCTGCCGTGTACCCCAGGGTCGAAGTAATCGTCCTTCCCGACGGCGAATCGCACAAGGACTGGCCAACCCTGCAGCGTCTCTTCGACGGCCTGCTGGAGGCGCGCTGCGATCGACAGACGACGGTGTTCGCGCTCGGCGGCGGCGTCGTCGGCGATCTTGCCGGCTTCGCCGCGGCGTGCTTCATGCGCGGAGTGGCGTACGTGCAGGTGCCGACCACCTTGCTCGCCCAGGTCGACTCGTCTGTTGGCGGCAAGACGGCGATCAATCACTCGCTCGGCAAGAACCTTATTGGCGCCTTCCATCAACCGGCAGCGGTGATTGCCGACGTCGACACCCTTGACACCCTGCCGCAGCGCGAGTTCGTCGCTGGCCTCGCAGAAGTAATCAAGTACGGTGCCGTCGCGGACGACGCCTTCCTTGGCTGGATCGAAGCCAACCTCGCCGCCCTGCTTGGGCGTGACAAGGCCGTCCTCGTCGAAGCGGTGAAGAGGTCGTGCCGGATCAAGGCGGCCGTCGTCGGCGCCGACGAACGCGAGTCGGGTCTTCGCGCGATCCTCAATTTCGGCCACACGTTCGCTCACGCCATCGAGGCCGGCGCCGGTTACGGCCAGTGGTTGCACGGTGAAGCCGTCGGCTGCGGCATGGCGATGGCGGCGAGCCTGTCGGCGCGTCTCGGCCGGATCGAGCCCGCCCATGCCGAGCGGATCGCCCGCATCGTCAGGGCGGCGGGCCTGCCGTTGCGGGCGCCGACGCTGGGCACAGCCCGCTATCTCGAGAGCATGCGCCTCGACAAGAAAGCCGAAGCCGGCGCGCTCCGCTACGTCGTTCTCGACGGGCCGGGGCGAGCGTCTGTCGAAAGAGTCGACGAGGCAGTGGTGCTTCTCACGCTGGAAGAGTTCTGCGCTTGAGACCTCACGCCTCTTTGATGTTCCGAGCCCTGTTTTGAGCGGTCGTGCCTTGCGGGCCCGCGGCAAGTAGGTAGGCTCATCCCATGTCCATTCCTCCAGAGAGACACGATGAAATTGTCAGCGCCCCTGTTCCTTTGTTTGCCCATGCTCGGCGTTGCGGCGATGGCGCAAAAAAAGCCGCCCGCTGCAGCCCCGGCCCCCCCGGCGGCAACGACAAGCGCGGCCAAGACAAGCGTGCCCGGTGCCATGATGAAGCCGGGCCTTTGGGAGATCACCATCGTCAACGAGACGGCGGGATCGACCACCAAGCGAACGGTCACCTCGCGCTCGTGCTATGCGCTCGCTGACGTCACGGATGTGGGGCGAGTCGTTCCCCAGCAGCGCGAATTCGGCATGAAGTGCGAGACGCGCGACGCTAAGCAGCAGGGCTTCGACGCGAGCTGGCGCGTCGCCTGTTCGGGTAAGGACTTGAACATGAACGGCAACGGCAAGATGAGCCTTGCAGCCGAGTCGTTCAGCGGCCGCGCCGAGCTCCAACTGAAGGGCGCTGCGACCAAGCCGGTCAAGGTCCAACAGAAGGTGTCCGGGACGTGGATGGGTCCCTGCAAGTAGAGCGCATCGACGGTATTTCTTCGCGTTCCGTCGCGCCCATGCCGTTCAAGAGTCCCCAAGCTCCGTTCGTCGTCTGGACGTTGCCGGGGGATCGGGGCTCCCGCCACACTGCCGCTGTGAACAGGGAAGAACCAATGCGCCGCGAACAAGGATTCACGCTGATCGAGGTCATGGTGACGGTGGCGATCGTCGCCGTCCTCGCGGCGATCGCAGTGCCGTCCTATACCGACTACGTCAGGCGGGCACGAATCACCGAAGCAATTTCCAGGCTCGCCGATATGCACGTCAAGATGGAGCGGTATTTCCAGGACAACAAATCCTACGCTCCCCCTGCGCCTGCCATTCAACCTTGCCAGGCGTTGACAGTTGCGCCGCTGCCCGCGCCCACGACCAACTTCACTTTCGCCTGCGCCCCTCCCCCGACCGCCAACACTTACGTCGTCACGGCGACCGGAATCGGCCCCATGGCGGGATTTGTCTACACGCTCGACCAGAACAACAACCGCGCAAGCACAGGCCCGGCGGGATGGACACCGAATCCGACCTGCTGGCTTCTGAAGAGGGACGGGTCGTGTTGAAGCCGCGGCCGGCGTGCGGCTTCACCATGGTCGAGCTGATGATCGGCATCAGCATCGTCGCCATCGTGCTCGCCATCGGCACGCCTTCGTTCACGACTTATCTGCAAGCAAGCAAGCTGGCGAGCGCGGCGCAAAGCTACCTCACCGGCGTGCAGCTCGCTCGCGCCGAAGCGATCCGCCGCAACCAGCCGGTGGAGTTTGTTCTGACCGACCTGCCGATCGCTCCGAACATTCAGAACGTCGCTGGCCTCAACAACCCCAACGGTCGCAACTGGCTGGTGCGGGTCCTCAATCCCGGACCCCCCGCAACGTTCGATCTGATCGAGGCCAAGTCGGCCCTGGAAGGGTCGTTCACGTCGACCGGCGTGCCTTCGATCACAGTGATCGGTGCCGCGGCTGCCCCAGCCGTCTTCGACGGCACCTTATCGTTCAACGGCTTTGGCGCGATCACGCCCGTGCCCGCTGCCTACACGCTTGACCTGCGGAATCCGAGCGGCGGCGCGTGTGCGCCCGCCGGGCCAATGCGCTGCCCGCAGATCCGCGTTTCGGCTGGCGGGCAAGCGCATCTATGCGACCCCATCGCCGCGGCCGGCGACAGCCGCGCTTGCTGAAGGCATGCGATGAAAAAGCATCAGGCCGGCTTCTTCCTGATCGAGGCGATGATCGCCATCCTCATCTTTTGTTTGGGCGTTCTGGGCGTCATCGGCATGGGCGCGACGGCGGTCGGCGCGCAGTCTGATGCGCGCTATCGCACCGACGCCGCCAACCTCACCAACGACATCGCGAGCTACATCCAGTTGAACGCGGACCGATCGACGCTAACCAATCTGAAGAACACTCTCGACAGCTTCCAGCACCAGCCAGGCGGCGCCAATTGTGCGTTCGGCGGTGCCGCTTCGGCCGATGCCGGAGTTCTCGGGCTGTTGAACAAGGTCGTCACCGTGGGCCCCGGCCTTCCCGGCTTGCCCGGCTCGACGGCGGCGACCCAGCAGATCACCGTCGACACTACGGCGGCTGGCTTCAACCGGGTGCAGATCACGATTTGCTGGCAATTGCCGACCGACGCGGCGCCGCGCAACCAGACGCTCGTGACTTACGTCCACTGAGGGGACCCGACACGTGAACGCCTTGTCTTCTCTTCAGCGGTCGGTGCGCCGAGGCGCCGGCTTCAGCCTGATCGAGCTGCTTGTCGGCATCGCGATCTCGCTCATCGGCGTCCTGGTCATGTTCCGGATGGTCACGCTCTGGGACCTTCACACACGAACGACAACGTCCGGAGGCGACGCGCAGGTGACCGGTACCCTGGCGATCTTCGCCCTCGAGCGCGACATCAAACCCGCTGGCATGGGGTTCGGCGCGGCCGCTGTGCCGGCGATGGGCTGCAACGTTCAAGCCAATGATGTCGGTCCGCCCGCCCGGGCGTTCAACTTCCCCCTCGTTCCGGTATCGATTACCCCCGGCGCAGGCGCTATTCCGGATCAAATCAGCGTTCTCTACGGCAACTCGTCTTTCTACGTTTCCGAAGAGCCGCTGCAAGGCTCGACGGCAACCGACAAGACGCTTCGCCGCCGTGGCGGCTTTAGGCCCGGCGACCTTGCCGTGGTCGCAGGCAACCCCGGCGCTGGACCCGGATCCGCCGACTGCGCGCTGATCGAGATCACCGGCGATCTGAACGTCGATAACAGAACCGTCGATCATGGCGTAGGTAACTACACCGACTTCTACACGGGTGCCATGAAGCCCGTGAGGTTCAACACCGGCGGTGTCGGCGTGGGCTTCCTCAGCGGGACGATGTACAGCCTGGGGCCGGACCCCCAGCTCCGGCTCTGGCAGATCACGGGCGGAAAGGTGCTGTCGCAACGCGACGTGATCCACAGCCCGGCGACCGCTTTCGACGTGGCGGAGGGCGTGATCAATCTCAAGGCCCAGTACGGCATCGACGCAGACGGCAACGGCCGGATCACCGACGCCGCCCCCAATGAATGGACGAACATCCCGCCGGCCGATTGGACGCGGGTCCTTGCAATCCGCGTCGCCATCCTGGTACGCAGCCAGCAATTTGAGCGCAGCGCCGACGGCGATCCGAATGCACCGGTGGGCGTGACGACGGTGGTGCCGAGCTGGGCCGGCGGCCCATTCGTGATGACGAGCGTCGACGGCGGCCCCGATATCTACGACAACATCACGCCGAACCCGAACAACTGGCGCTTCTACCGTTACCGGGTCTTTGAAAAGGTCATCCCGCTGCGAAACATGATTTGGGGGACGTCGCCATGACAGCTCGAATGCAGCTTCGTCTAGCACCCTTGCCGGTGTCGCAACATGGTGTCGTCATGTGGGTCGCGCTTGTCGTCCTGATCGTCATGACGCTGGCGGGCTTGGCGATGATGCGCCAGATGGGCGGCGGTGTTTCCATTGCCGGCAACATCGGCTTCAAGCAGAACGCAACCTCCGCCGCAGACGCGGGCACCGAGGTCGCACGTCAGTGGTTTATCGCGCAGACCACGGCGACGCTCAGCAACGACGTCCCGGCCGCGGGTTACTTCTCGACTTGGGGTGCGAACGTCGATCCGACGACCATGTTCAACGGGCCCTCGGTGGCGGTCGCGCTGGAGGCCGGGAACGGTAACTCCATGCGCTATGTCATCCACCGTTTGTGCCTCAACCCAGGAGCGGTCGATGCCGTCCTGCAGCGCTGCTCGGACATCGAAGACAGCGCTGGCGGCTCGAAGGGAGGCCTCAGCTACGGCGTGGCTCCGCCGGCCCTGAGCATCCACGCTTACTACCGGGTGACTGTTCAAGTTTTGGGACCGAGAAACACTGTCAGCTACACGCAAGTTGTGTTGAGCTGAACGCGACGAACGAGGGAAGCGAAGTGAAAACAACACGTCCTGGATTTGCCCTCACGGTGTTATGCCGTGTCGCCCGGCCATTCGTCGCCGCGCTGGCGCTCGCGTCGCTCGCAATGCCCGCTGCCGCGGCGCTGACCGACATCTCCGATTCGCCGATTGCCGGGACCACGGGAGCGCAGACCAAGCCGAACATCATGCTGCTCATGGACGCCTCCGGCTCGATGGGTTGGAGCCACATGCCCGACGAAGTCGAGGTTGCAACCGGCATCGGCAGCATCGGCTACAAGAGCGCGCAGTGCAACGTCCTTTACTACAACCCGCTGACGGTCTATGCGCTGCCGAAGAAGCCGGATGGCTCTAATTTCCCGACGCCCTTCTTTGGCGCCGCCCGATACACCGGATTCGGTGACTACGCGACCCCGATCAACGTCGCGGTGACCGATCTCTCGAGCAGCTTTCGCGCTTATGACGGGAGCACGCTGCGGGTGACGACCTCGACCCCGGATGCCGCACAGGCGGCTTACTACTACGTGTACAGCGGTCCGCAAACGCTGAGCTATGGGTCCGCGGCATGCAGGCAGGCCGATGTCAATGCACCGGTGCCGGCCGTCGGTCCGGGCGGCGGCAACTGGGCACGCAAGATCGTCAGCACGACATCCGGTCCGGGGGCGAGCGACGAGCTGCAAAACTTCGCAATCTGGTATTCGTTTTATCGAACCCGGATCGCCTTGATCAAGAGCGCGGCGAGTCTGGCCTTCACACCGCTGACCAACAGCTTCCGCGTCGGCTTCATCACCGTCGAGCCGAAGAACACGCGAACTTCGCCTGCGATCAATGCCTTGGATCACTACGTCCCGATCAACGACTTCGATGCGGCGCAGCGGACGACCTGGTTCAACCAGCTCTTCGCTCAAATTCCCAAGGGCGCCTCGCCAACCCGGGAAGGGCTGGCGCGTGTCGGCCGCCACTATGCCGGCCGGCAAGACGGCATCAACACCGGCATGTACGGTGATCCGGTCCAGTTCTCGTGCCAGCAGAATTTCACCATTCTGACCACCGACGGTTACTGGAACTCGCAGACCGAAACGCCGGGCGGCGGCCCGGTGAAGATCGACGGCGTCACCCGGGTCGGCCAGCAGGACGGCACGCTGACGTCGAACGCCGGCTTGTCGCCGCGGCCGATCTGGGAAGGCTTCGCCAGCGACACGTCGGTCGAGACGGACAAGGTCAACACGTTCGCCTACGCGCCGTGCGGGGCGTTCTTCAACAGGAGCACGTCGCAACTCAGCCGCAGCACGACTCAGAACACCACGACGACGTCGCAAATGCTTCAGAACACCCAACAGGTTGCGACCAGCACCCAGCAACTGAGCGGCAGCACGTCGCAAATCAACCAAAGCAGCTTGCAGCACACGCAGAGCACGAGCCAGGTGTCGCTCAGCACGTCGCAGTGGAGCGCCAGCACGTCGCAGCTGACGATGAGCACTTCGCAGACTCAGCAGACCGTCACGCAGGAGCAGCAGCGCACCGAGCAGGTGAGTCAGAGCACGACGCAGCAGACGATGGCGACCACGCAGGACACCCAAAGCACGTCGCAGCTGACCCAAAGCCAGGTACAGATCCAGCAGGCGACGTCGCGCGTCGACGCGAGCACGAGCCAGCTGACCATCGGCACGTCGCAATTGCAGCAAACGACGACGCAGGCGAGCGTCAGCACGTCGCAGCTGCAGCAGAGCACGAGTCAGCTTCAGCGAACGGACGCGCAGGTGCGGGAGAGCACGTCGTTTCAGCAGTCGTGCAGCTCGCTCACCGAGCTGTGCACGGCGGTGCCGACCGGGAGCTGCTCTCCGGGCGGTGACATCACCTGCGAGACGGTGACGACCGGGCCGACACTTGTTGCGAGCTGCACTCCGGAGACAGAGAGCGCGGGCAACGCCTGGACGACGACGACATGCGCGACCACGACATCGCCGGCGGCTCCGGTTGGATCGTGCATGGCCTCGCTTGCGAATTCCGGGAACGGCTTCACGACGACGACGTGCAACACCGTCACTGGCGGCCCGACGGGCGTGGCCTCGTGCAGCCCGGCCGCGCCCGCTGCCGGCAATGCCTTCACGCAGACCTCCTGCAACACGGCGACAACCGGGCCCACACTCACGTCGACATGCGCCGCCGCTGCGCCGACCGCCATCAATAGCTATGTGGCGACCACCTGCGGCACGGTCACGACCGGCCCGACCGGCGTGGCGTCGTGCACCCCGGCGGCCGCGTCCGCGGGCAATTCATACGTGGCGACTTCGTGCAACACCGCCACGACCGGGCCGGTCGGGACTGCCTCGTGCACTCCCGCGCCGGCATCCGGGGGCAACAGCTGGACGGCGACGAACTGCTCGACTGCGAGCACTGGGCCGACGCCGGTCAGCTCCTGCACGCCTGCGGGCGCATCGTCAGGCAACAGCTGGGTCGATACGACCTGCACCCCCGTCACCACCGGTCCGGCCGGTGCGGCCTCATGCTCTGCATCGGGGCCGACCGCGATCAACAGCTGGACCACGACCACTTGTCCCAGCATCGTTTCCGGGCCCACGGGCGTTGCTTCCTGCACGAACGACGCCGCGACGAGCAGCAACGGATATACCCAAACGACGTGCAACACGGTCGTCACTGGACCGACCGGCGTGCCGCCTGCATCGTGTGTGGTCACCGCGGCGAACGCCGGCAACAGCTACGTGGCGACGGCCTGCGGCACGGTCACGACCGCCGTCACGCCTGTGCCGCTGGCGAGCTGTCCGGCAAGCTCGGGCCCGACCTCGGGCAATGACTATGTGACGACGACATGCGCGACCAACACGACGGGTCCCACACTCGTCGCGTCGTGTTCCGCTTCGCCTGCCAACTCGGGCAATGCCTACACCGGCACGACATGCACGACGAACCCGCCGGCGCCCGCCTGGTCGGACGTCGCATCCTGCACGCCGGTGGCGGCGAGTGCCGGCAACGGCTACACCGCAACCTACTGCCGAACCAACACGGTCGCGACCACCAATGTCGGTGCCTGCACGCCCAGCGGCCCGAGCCTGACCGGCGGGGGAGTCACTTGCAGCACGGTCAGCTCGGGGCCGATCGGGGTGGCCAGCTGTGCGCCGCAGACCGGCAATGCCGGCAACGGCTGGCTGACCATCTCCTGCAACACGGTGACGAGCGGCCCGACCTTCGTGGCGTCGTGCAGCAACTCGGCTGCAGCATCGGGGAATGCCTGGACGACCACCACCTGCAGCCAAGCGACGACGGGCCCAACCTTGGTCGCATCGTGCACCCCCGACGCGGCGAACTCCGGCAACAGCTTCACATCGACGACTTGCAGCACCGCATCAACATCGGCAGTCGGCGTGTCGTCATGCACGCCGGTAGCGGCGAGCGGCGGCAACGGCTACACGACGACGAACTGCGTCGACGTCATCCTCGGCCCGACACCGGTCGCCTCGTGCTCACCGGTCACCGCCGCGAGCGGCAACTCCTGGGTTGAGACGACATGCAACACCATCGCCACGGGCCCAACGCTCACCGCCAACTGCTCGCCCGCCGCGGCCAGCATCTCGAACGGCTGGACGCAACAAACTTGTGCAGCGCCGGTGCTTACCGGACCGACGCCATCGGCGTCGTGCACCCCGGCTGTTGCGAGCGCCGGCAACAGCTTCGTGTCGACGACATGCAGCAACACAACCTCGGCCCAGACGGCCGTCGCCTCCTGCACACCGGTTCCGGCGGCGTCTGGCAATGCCTGGACCGAGACGGTTTGCACGCCGGCGACGAACGTGGTCGGCTCGGCAAGCTGCACCCCGATTGGCCCAAATTCGGGCAACGGCTTTACGACAACGATGTGCAGCACGGTCAGCACCGGCCCGACCCTGGTTGCCGCCTGCACGCCGCAAACCGCCGACAACACGAACGGCTGGGTCGACGTCACCTGCAGCAACGTCACGACCGGCCCGACCGCCACCGCAAGCTGCGCCAACGATCCGGCTAGCTCGAGCAACAGCTACGTCGCCACGACCTGCACCCCCGCCGGCGGACGCAAGATCCAATACTCGACGCTGACGACGGTGACGACCACGCTCACCAGCGGCGGCTTCAGCGTCGGTCCGCCGACGGTGACGACATCGACAGCCGGCCCGACCGACCTCGGTGCCTGCTACGCCACCGGCACCGAGCCGGCGCTGCCGACCCCGAACCCGCAGTCGTCGGGCATCACCGTCGGGCCCACGGCGCCCGCGCCATGCACTTCATGGCCGTGCACCGTGGCGACTGCCAACGCCGGCGGCAGCATCGATTCGCTGGCCGACGTCGCCCAGTACTACTATGCGACCGATTTGCGAACTGGGCCCTTGTGGGACGGCGTCAATAACAACGTTCCGGCCGTTGGCGGAGGTCCTGAGGACGACCGCGCCAACTGGCAGCACATGACGACCTTCACCGTCGCCCTGGGCGTTTCGGGAAGCCTCGAGTACAGGCCGGACTACAAGAGCGCGTCCGCGGTCACCGGCGACTTCGCCCACATTCGGACCGGCGCGATCCCGCTTGGCGATACCTCGGGGACGGGTGCGACGATTTGGCCCCTCTGGCCCGATCCGGCGCTCAACTACGACGGCAACGCGGGCGGCAACTTCCAGCTCTGGAACAACCCCAAATCGATCGACGATTTCTGGCACACCGCCGTTAACGGTCGGGGCAAGTACTTCAGCGCCGGCGATCCGGGCTCGGTCGTTGCTGGGCTGAGCGCAGCCCTCGCCGGCACCGGCACTCGGCTGGGCTCCGGCACTGGTATCGGTGTCTCGAGCTTCAAGCCGGTCCTGGGCGACAACTTCGCGTATTCGCCGACCTACGTCACCTCAGACTGGAGCGGCGACGTGAAGGCATCGGAGATCGATACGTCCACGGGTGTTGTCAGCCCCACCGTCATCTGGTCGGCACAAAGCTTGTTGAACGCGAAGGTGGGCGCAGCCTGCGACAACCGCACGATCAAGCTCATTCGCCAAGGAGCGATCGACAACCTAGTCAACTTCACTGCCAACACGAAGGCCTGCGATGGCAGCGGCAATCCGATCGGCTCGGCCGACAACGGCTTGAATCTTGCCGAGATGGCGAACTTCAATGCGTCGAAAGTGGCT
Organism: Pseudomonadota bacterium; assembly: GCA_030946925.1. GTDB lineage: Bacteria > Pseudomonadota > Gammaproteobacteria > Burkholderiales > Burkholderiaceae_C > Schlegelella_A. The sequence goes on along the minus strand of JALYXU010000043.1, from coordinate 6,240 downwards.
CTATTCAGCCAATACCTCGCCATGACCGACGGTACGGCGCCCACCGTCGATCAGCGCACGGCTGCGGCCGGGGCCAATCTCGTCAATTTCGTGCGCGGCCAGCGCGGGCTGGAGGGCTTTACTCCCAACAACTTGAACACGCTCTACCGCACGCGGGCGCAGGTTCTCGGCGACATCATCGGCGGCCAGCCGGTGTATGTGCGGGCACCGTTTGCGGACTACCAAGACTCCCTCTACGACACGTTCAAGCTGACATGGGCCGGACGCACGCCGATGGTCTACGTGGCGGCGAACGACGGCATGCTGCATGCTTTCTACGCTGGCACCAGCGCGATCGACATCAACGGCGGCAAGGAGGCGTGGGCGATCGTTCCTTCGACGGTCCTGCCAAACCTGTACAAGCTCGCGGACGTCAACTACAGAAACAATCACCAGTTCTTCGTCGACGGCACGCCGACGGTGGGCGACGCCTACGACGGCACGAACTGGAAGACGGTGCTGGTCGGCGGCCTTAATGCCGGCGGTAAAGGCTACTACGCGCTCGACGTCACCGATCCGGCATCACCGAAGGGCCTGTGGGAATTCAAGTGGGATCCGAGCATGGCGACGTGTCCGTTGCTGACGTCCGGTGCGACCAACAACAGCGCCGATTGCCACCTGGGCTTCACGTTTGGCAAGCCCATCATCAGCAAGCTGTCAACGGGGGCCTGGGTCGTGATGTTCGCCTCCGGCTACAACAACATCAACTCGCCGGCCTTGACCGGCGACGGCCAGGGCTACCTCTACGTGCTCGACGCCTTCACCGGGAAGATCATGTACAAGATCTCGACCAACGCCGGCACCGATCTGGTTCCGAGCGGGCTCGCGCAGATCAACAACTTCGTCGATGCCAGCTTGCAGAACAACACCACCAAGGCGGTGTACGGCGGCGACATGCTGGGCAACATCTGGCGCTTCGACGTCAACGACACGCTGCCCCCGTTGGGGCGCGAGGCCTCCTTGATCGGCGTTGCGAAAGATCCATCGAACAATCCGCAACCGATCACCACCCGGCCCGAGCTGGCCGAGCTGAACAACAAGCCCATGGTCTTCGTCGGCACGGGGCGGCTGCTCGGAACGAGCGATTTTGCCGATATGCAGGTGCAGTCGGTATACGGCATCGTCGACCCGCTGTTCGGCAATCCCGCGTACCCGAACCTTCGCGGTGCGCTCAAGGCATTGACGTTGACGACCAGCGGAGGAACGCGGACGGACTCCTGCGGGGCCAATTGCGGCTCGGCGTCCGGCTGGGTGCTCGATCTTCCGGAGACCGGCGAGAGGGTCAACGTCGACATGAAACTGGCACGCGGAACGCTTGCCTTCGGCAGCAACATTCCGGAGCAAAGCGCGTGCGTGATCGGCGGCCACAGCTGGCTCAACTTCGTCAGCTTCAGCACGGGCCTCGCCGTCACGACCAGCCCCGGGCTCGCGGTCTCGGTCCAGTCGACCGGTTCGCTCACCGTCGGCCTGAACCTCATCGAAGTTCAGGGCCGGCTCATCGGCGTCCGCACTTTCGCCGACGCAACCAAGACGTCGCCGGAGATCTCGTTTGATGCCGTGGGGCCCTCGGGCAAGCGAATCAGCTGGCGCGAGATCGCCCGATAATCACCGGCCGAGCCGCTTCGGTGGGACAGCGTGGCACCCCACGGCGGTGTCATGGCGCATGGCGATGAGCCCCGGGCGCCTCCGGGTGCTGGTGGCGTTGCTCGCCTCGGTGGCGTTGCATAGCACCTTGCTGGCCGCCCTGCGGCCAGGCGGCGCGTTGGGAGCGACGGCGGCGAGAACTTACCTGCTGGTTCGCATGCTGTCGGCTAGGCCAGACGTGGTCGTTGCTGCGGCCGCGGCCACGACCGCGGTTACCCCGGAGGAGGCAAGCGCCGCTGGCAGCAAGAGCGGTACTGCGGAACGCGCCAACCCCCTGACCGGACCCGTGCCTTCGCGGCAAGCCGCGTCAGCACCGACCGAACCTCGGGAAATGTCGCCGGCCGCGCGCGAGAGCGAATCCCCCGCAGCGGATTGGCCCTCGACGCCGTCATCGGCAGCGTCTCAGCGCGAACCGGGATTGCGCCCGGCTCCCGCATACCTTTCGGGTGCACACCTCGATCCCGGGCCTGCGCCCCTCGACGACATCGAGCCTGTTTTCCCGACCGAAGCGGGGAACCAAGAGGGCATGGTCGTGCTGCGAATCCTCATCAGCGAGGCGGGCGTGGTCGATGACGTGGCGGTGATCCGGTCGGCGCCCAAGGGCCTGTTCGAACATGCCGCGGTGGTCGCATTCCAGAACGCCAAGTTCTCACCGGGCAGGGTCTTCGGGCTCCCGGTCAAGAGCCAAATCAACATCCAAGTCGACTTCACGCCCTTTAACCGCGGGGCGACGGTATCGGGCCGGGGCTACTGAACGTGACACAAGCCGCACGGCCGCCGCGTTGCTGCGCTGCGGTATTCTTACTGCTGCGATAGGACAAGCGGGCAGCAGCAAGCGATGATCGACAACAGTCCACGAACCGGCCCCTGGGATTTGGTCCCTGCGCTCGAAATCCAGCGGGCGACCGAGTCGGGTCTCTATTTGCCCGCCTATGAACACGATGCGTGCGGTGTCGGCTTCGTTGCCCACATCGCCGGCCAGAAATCGCATGCGATCGTCTCGCAGGGTCTGCAAATCCTGCACAACCTGAACCATCGCGGCGCCGTCGGTGCGGATCCGCTGATGGGTGACGGTGCCGGAATCCTGATTCAGATCCCGGATGAGCTTTACCGCGCCGAGATGGCCGCGCAGCGAATCACCTTGCCGGCACCGGGCGAATACGGCGTCGGCATGGTGTTCCTGCCGAAAGAGCATGCCTCGCGGCTCGCCTGTGTCCAGGAGCTCGAGCGGGCGATTCGCACCGAAGGTCAGGTTCTGCTCGGTTGGCGCGACGTGCCGGTCGACCGGGACATGCCGATGTCGCCGGCGGTACGCGCAAAGGAGCCGGTTCTTCGCCAGGTCTTCATCGGTCGCGGTCCGGACGTGATCGTTCCCGATGCGCTGGAACGCAAGCTCTACGTCATTCGCAAGACCGCCTCGAGCGCCATCCAGGCGCTGAAGCTGACGCACAGCAGGGAGTACTACGTGCCCAGCATGAGCTGTCGGACCATCATCTACAAGGGCCTGCTGCTGGCCCATCAGGTGGGCGAGTACTTCAAGGACTTGCGGGACCCGCGGCTCGCTTCGGCCCTGGCCCTGGTGCACCAGCGCTTCTCGACCAACACCTTCCCGGAATGGCCGCTTGCCCACCCGTATCGAATGGTTGCGCACAACGGCGAGATCAACACGGTGAAGGGCAACTTCAACTGGATGCGGGCACGCGAAGGCGTGATGAAGTCGCCCGTTCTCGGCGACGACTTGAAGAAGCTCTACCCGATCACCTTCGAGGGCCAGAGCGACACCGCGACCTTCGACAACGCGCTCGAGCTGTTGACGATGAGCGGCTACCCGCTGGCCCACGCGGTGATGATGATGATCCCCGAGGCGTGGGAGCAGCACACCGAGATGGACCCGCGCCGGCGGGCTTTCTACGAGTACCACGCGTCGATGATGGAGCCTTGGGACGGGCCGGCGGCGATGGTCTTCACCGACGGCAGGCAGATCGGCGCGACGCTGGATCGAAATGGCCTGCGCCCGGCGCGCTACATCGTCACCGACGACGGCCTGGTCGTCATGGCTTCCGAGTCGGGCGTTCTGCCGATCGCCGAGAGCCGGATCGTCAAGAAGTGGCGCCTGCAGCCGGGCAAGATGTTCCTGATCGATTTCGAGCAGGGCCGAATCGTCGAAGACGACGAACTGAAGAACCAGTTCGCCTCGGCCCGACCTTACCGTCAATGGGTCGACGGCGTCCGGATCCGGCTCGAAGCTCTCAGCGCCGTCGGCGCCTGCCCGGGCTTCACTGAGACCCTGCTCGACCGCCAGCAGGCATTCGGCTATACGCAGGAAGACATCAAGTTCCTGATGAGTCCGATGGCACAAGCCGGCGAAGAAGGCATCGGCTCGATGGGCAACGATTCGCCGCTGGCCGTGCTCTCCGACAAGAACAAGCCGCTCTACAACTACTTCAAGCAGCTGTTCGCGCAGGTAACCAATCCGCCGATCGATCCGATTCGCGAGTCGATCGTGATGTCGCTGGTGTCGTTCATCGGCCCGAAGCCGAACCTGCTCGACATCAACGCCGTCAACCCGCCGATGCGCCTGGAAGTCGCGCAGCCCATTCTCGACGCCGCCGACATGGCGCGGCTGCGCTCGATCGCACTGCACACCGGTGCCAAATTCAAGAGCTACGAGCTCGACATCACCTATCCCGTGGCGTGGGGCGCCGAAGGCATCGAAGCCAAGCTCGCATCGCTCTGCGCGGAGAGCGTCGACGCGATCGGCAGCGGCCACAACATCCTCATCCTGAGCGATCGCAACACCAGCCGGGAGCAGGTCGCGCTCGCCGCGCCCCTCGCGCTCTCCGCCGTGCACCAGCACCTGGTCCGTCTCGGCTTGCGCACCACGGCGGGGCTGGTCGTCGAGACCGGTTCGGCGCGCGAGGTCCACCACTTCGCCGTCCTCGCCGGCTACGGGGCGGAAGCGGTCCATCCGTACCTTGCGCTGGAGACCTTGGCTGCGCTGCACAACGACTTGCCCATCGATCTGGCGCCCGAGAAGGCCGTCTCGAACTACGTCAAGGCGATCGGCAAGGGACTCTCGAAAATCATGTCGAAGATGGGCGTGTCGACCTACATGTCCTACTGCGGCGCGCAGCTGTTCGAAGCGCTGGGCCTCGAGAAGACGCTGGTCGACAAGTATTTTTGCGGCACTGCGAGCCAGATCGGAGGCATCGGCATCTTCGAGGTCGCGGAGGAGGCGCTCCGCATGCACCGGGCCGCATTCGGCGACGATCCCGTGCTCGCGGCCATGCTCGACGCGGGCGGCGAATATGCGTGGCGCGTGCGCGGCGAAGAGCACATGTGGACGCCCGACGCCATCGCCAAGTTGCAGCACGGGGTGCGTTCGAACAAGTTCGAGACCTACCAGGAGTACGCACGTCTGATCAACGACCAGACCAAGCGTCACATGACGCTGCGTGGTCTGTTCGAATTCGTCGTCGACCCGGCCAAGTCGATTCCGCTTGCCGACGTCGAGCCGGCGGCGGAGATCGTCAAGCGCTTCGCGACCGGGGCCATGTCGCTCGGCTCGATCTCGACCGAGGCCCACGCAACGCTGGCGGTGGCGATGAACCGCATCGGCGGCAAGTCGAACACGGGCGAGGGCGGCGAGGACCCGGCCCGCTACCGCGCAGAAATGCGCGGCGAGGCGATCGCCGAGGGCACCCATTTCGGCGACATCATCGGCAAGGGCGACATCGTCGTCGACTTCCCGTTGCAGGCGGGCGATTCACTGCGCTCGAAGATCAAGCAGGTCGCCTCGGGGCGGTTCGGCGTCACCACGGAGTACCTCGCCTCGGCCGACCAATTGCAGATCAAGATGGCGCAGGGGGCAAAGCCCGGCGAGGGCGGACAACTTCCGGGTGGCAAGGTCAGCGACTACATCGGCCGGCTGCGCTTTTCGGTGCCGGGAGTCGGACTCATCTCGCCGCCCCCGCACCATGACATCTATTCGATCGAAGACCTGGCGCAGCTGATCCACGATCTGAAGAACGTCAACCCGCGGGCCAGTGTCAGCGTCAAGCTCGTCTCGGAGGTGGGAGTCGGGACGATCGCCGCCGGTGTCGCAAAGGCGAAGGCCGACCACGTCGTCATTGCCGGCCACGACGGCGGCACCGGCGCGTCGCCGTGGAGCTCGATCAAGCACGCCGGAACGCCATGGGAGCTGGGCTTGGCCGAGACGCAGCAGACGCTCGTGCTGAACCGATTGCGCGGCCGCATCCGGGTTCAGGCCGACGGTCAGATGAAGACCGGTCGCGACGTGATCGTCGGTGCCTTGCTCGGCGCCGATGAATTCGGCTTCGCAACTGCGCCTCTCGTTGCCGAAGGTTGCATCATGATGCGGAAGTGCCATCTCAACACCTGCCCGGTCGGCGTCGCGACCCAGGACCCGGTGTTGCGCGCCAAATTCCAGGGCCGCCCCGAACATGTCGTCAACTTCTTCTTCTTCGTCGCCGAGGAAGCGCGCCAGATCATGGCGCAGCTCGGCATTCGCCGGTTCGATGAGTTGATCGGCAGGGC
>JALYXU010000334.1 GCA_030946925.1 Pseudomonadota bacterium | reverse complement strand
CCGGCCAGCGCAAGGTGATCGCCTCGCTTCGCGCCGGGACGCCGGTCGATCCGATCCACGGCCGGCGCGGCAAGCAGCGCAGCGTCCACAACACCTACTTCACGCTGCCCGTCGTCCTGACGATGCTCAGCAACCACTACGGCTTCGCCTATGACGCGCGACACAACTGGCTCGTGCTGGTCGCACTCATGCTGGCCGGCGCCCTGATCCGCCTTTCGTTCGTGCTTCGGCACAAGGCGCTGGTCGAGGCGCGGCCGGTGCCCTGGCGCTGGGCGATCGCCGGCACGCTGATCGTCGTCGCCACCGTTGCCGTTCTGCGGCCGGCGCCGGAAGCGGTTGCCGGGCATGCATTGCCGCCGCCGACCTTCGCCGAGGTGCAGCAAGTGGTCGCCCAGCGCTGCCAGATGTGCCACAACGCGGCCATCGCCAACAAGGGCGTCCGCCTCGACACGGCCGAGCAGATCGGCGCCCACGCGCAGCAGATCGAGCAGCAGGCGGTGCTGCAGAAGACGATGCCGCTCAACAACGCCACTGCAATGACGGATGCGGAGCGGGCACTGCTCGGCCGCTGGTTCCGGTCGGGCGCGCCGCACTAGACGGTGCCAGGCGCCTCCGCCGCGGCCGCAGCGCCGGCGACGCCGCCTCTTCTAGCGCGGTCGGGCCCGGTGCCTCACGGCGCCGGCTCGATGCCCGCCTGCGCGAAGGTGGCGCGCGCCGGTGCCTGCTGCAGGTGCCGCATCAGGGCCGCGGCGGCCTCGTTGCCGCTGCCGTGCTGCGCGGTCGCGGCGATATAGGTCGTGGTGTTCTGGATCGCGGCGGGCAAGGGACCCACCAGTCGCAGCCCCTGATCCTTGAACAGGACGATTTCGGTGAGGGCGCCGAGGCCGAGTTCGTGCGGCGCGCTGCCCGCGAGCAGGCGCCGCATCACCGCCGCGCCGTCTGCCACGCGCACGACCCTGGCCTCGAGCGCCGCGGCGACGCCGAGCGTGCCGAGCAGCTTCTCGACATAGAGGCCGGTCGAAGCCCGATTGAAGACGACCGCGTCGGCACCGAGGAGGGCCGCCTTCAGGGCGTCGACGCTGCCGACCTCGGGCAGCTCGGCCGATGCGCGGACCGCGATGCCGATCCCGACCTTGCCGATGCTTGCCCGCCCGCTGCCGAGCTTGCCGGCCGCCGCCAGCGCGTCGAGCACCGCGGCCGGGGCGATGACGATGTCGAAGCCGGGATCGGCAACGAGGCGGGGGCCGAGCGCCGGCGCCGCCGCGAACTCGACCCGGACGACGTGTCCCGAGTTTCGTTCGAAGTCGGCGAGGACCGGGCCGAGGCCGAGCTCGACCGCACCGGCGCTCAGCATGCGGATCTCGCCGGCTCGCGCCGGTGCTGCAAGCAGCGCCACGCTGGCGAGCGCGATCAGGAGCGGGCGAATTCGCCGGCCGATCCGCATCGGCATCCGCATCGGCATCGCAGCGTCCGTCATCTGTCGCCGCCCGGATCAACGTCCATGCAAGTCATGCGCTTTCAGCCAGGCGAAGAACTCTGCGTACCAGAGCTTGGCGTTGCGCGGCTTCAGGACCCAGTGGTTCTCGTCCGGGAACCAGACCAGTCGAGCGTCGACGCCGCGCGCCTTCAGCGTGTTGTAGTAGGCAAGGCCCTGCTGGTCCGGGACCCGGTAGTCGAGCGCGCCGTGGATCACCAGCGTCGGTGTCGTCATGTTGCCGGCGAACGTGTCGGGGCTCTGCGACTGCACCTTCGCCGGGTCGTCCCAGTAGTTGGCGCCGAGCTCGCGGGCGTGCCAGGTGTAGGCATCGTCGGCGAACATGGCGCGCCAGTCGAAGCAGCCGGCGTGGCACACGTAGGCCTGATAGCGCCCGGCCTTCACGTGGCCGTTCATCCACGCCACCATGTAGCCGCCGTAGCTGCCGCCGGTGGCGAAGATGCGCTTCCGGTTCACCCACGGCTGCTTCCTCAGCCAGTCGGTCGCGGCTTCGACGTCCTGCAGCTCGAGCTCGCCCCAGCGGTGCGTGATGCTGTCGCTGAAGGCGTCGCCGAAGCTGCTCGAGCCGTGGTAGTTCACGCACGCGACGACGTAACCTTGCGCCGCGAACAACTGGTTGTTCCAGCGGTAGTGGAAGGTGTCGCCGGAGACCGCGTGCGGGCCGCCGTGGATGCTGTGCAGGACCGGCCAGGTCTTGTCCTTGGCGGCGTCGAAGCCGGGCGGGTGCAGCAGCCACATGTGAACCGGCTCGCCGTTGGCGCCAGTGACCGTTTTCTGCTCGGGCTTGGCGAAGCGATAGGCCGAGAGCAGCGCGTCGTTGAAGTGCTCGATCCGGAGCGCCGCCGCGCCGTCGCGGCGGGCCTCGACCCGAACCGGATGCTGCATCGTGTCGGCACCCGTGACGACCGTGTCCGCCGCGACGTCGAAGGCATGAACCCAGCCGCCTTCGACGGCGATCGCGGCGCTGCGGCTCTCGGTCGAGTAGCGCCAGAGATGACAACGGGCTCGCTCTTCGGCGATGAAGTAGAGCGCCGCGCCATCGGCCGACCAGCGCAGCGGAACATTGACCGAGCGGTCCCAGGCCGAGGTCAGCGGCCGCCACTTGCCGCCGCGTTCGAGCAGCGCCAGGTTGGCCAGCGCCGTGTGCTTGCGGCCGACGTTCGAGGCGACGAAGGCGATGCGGGCGCCGTCCGGGCTGTAGCGCGGCGCCTCGAAGTCCCAGGCCGGGTCGAGCGCGACGGTGGCGATGCGGCCGGTGCGCAGGTTGACCTCGGCGATCGCCCGGCGGTTGTCGAGCCGCTTCTCGGGCGCCGGATCGAAGGCGAAGGCGATGTGCCGGCCGTCCGGGGCGACGTCGAAGACGTTCGCGTCGGGGTCCATCCGCTGCAGCTCGTAGGGCAGGCCCTCGAACAGGTCGACGACGCGTCCGCTCGCGACGTCGAGCACGTGCAGATGCGCGACCCTTCCCATCGGCAGATTGCGGTCCCAGTAGCGGTATTGCCCTTCCGACGTGACGTAGGCGGTCTCCTTGCGCTCCTTCCACTCCTTCGCCCGCTTGTTCTGCGCCTTGCTGCCTTTGAGGTCCGGCCAGACCCAGGCCACGAAGGCGATGCGCTTGCCGTCGGCGAACCATTTGAAGGCGTCGATGCCCGGCCCGAAGTTGCTGACGCGACGGGCCTCGCCACCGTCGGCGGCGATGACGTAGAGCTGCGCGGTCTCGTCCTTCTTGCCTTCCTGCTCGCGCTTGGCGACGAAGGCGATGCTGCCGCCCCGAGGCGACCAGGCCGGCTGGCCGTCCTTCTCGCCGCACGACGTCAGCCGGCGTGGCTCGCCACCGAAGGTCGAGAGCAGCCAGAGGCTCGTCGCCGACGTGTTGTCGTGCATCGAATGGCGCGTCAGGGAGCAGGCCGCCTGGGCGCCGTCGGGGGATAGCGCCAGCGCGCCGACGCGCTCGATCTGCCAGAGCGCATCGACATCGAAATTCTTCTTCCGGCCGGCCATGTCCTCTCCTCTGTCGGCCGATCCGACCGTGGTTGCAACGAGGCGCTCGCGGCGCCCTTGTCAGCGGCTCTCGGTGCCTGCCAGACGCCAGTGCAGCTGCGCCTTCGCACCCGGCCATTCGTCGGCGCTCATGCTGTACATCACGGTGTCGCGGACGGTGCCGTCCCGGCGCAGGCCGTGGTGGCGCAGGACACCGTCCTTCCTCGCGCCGAGTCGCTCGATCGCGCGCTGGCTCGCGAAGTTGAAGTTGTCGGTGCGCCAGCCGACCAGCCTGGCGCCGAGGCTCTCGAAGGCGTGCGTCATCAGCAGCAGCTTGGCGGCGGCATTGACGTGCGTGCCCTGGCGGCTCTTCGCGTACCAGGTGTAGCCGATCTCGAGACGGTCGACCTCGGGCAGGATGTCGTGGTAGCTCGACGAGCCGATCACCGTACCGCTCGCCGCGTCGATCACGGCAAAGGCGAGCCGGTGGCCCGCCGCGAAGCCTTGCAACGCCCGTTCGACGTAGCCGCGGGTGTCGTCGGGGTCGGGCACGCTCGTCACGCGGAGCGTCCACAGCGCGCCGTCGGCCGCGGCCGCCTTCAGGCCCTCGACATGCGCCAATGCCAGCGGCTCGAGCCGGACGCCGTGTCCGGACAGCGTCACCGGCGAGACCGTCAGCATCGGCCGGGCGACGACCGGGCCGCCGCGGTCACCGGTTGTGCCGCTGCATGAAGACGAGCTTTTCGAACAGCGACACGTCCTGCTCGTTCTTCAGCAGCGCGCCG
>JALYXU010000319.1 GCA_030946925.1 Pseudomonadota bacterium | reverse complement strand
TAGGCGACCTGCGGCTTGCCGACGTTGGCTTCCACGCCGAACTCGCGCTTCATCCGGTCGACGATGATTTCGAGGTGCAGCTCGCCCATCCCGGAGATGATCGTCTGGCCGGATTCCTCGTCGGTCTTGACGCGGAACGACGGGTCTTCCTGGGCAAGACGGCCGAGGGCGATGCCCATCTTTTCCTGGTCGGCCTTGGTCTTCGGCTCGACCGCCTGGGAGATCACGGGCTCCGGGAAGATCATCTTCTCGAGCGTGATGATCGAGCTCGGGTCGCACAGCGTCTCGCCGGTGGTGACGTCCTTCAGGCCGACGCAGGCGGCGATGTCGCCGGCCAGGATTTCCTTGATCTCTTCGCGCTGGTTGGCGTGCATCTGCAGGATCCGGCCGATCCGTTCCTTCTTGCCGCGGATCGGGTTGTAGACGGAATCGCCCGACTTCAGGATGCCTGAGTACACGCGCACGAATGTGAGCTGGCCGACATACGGGTCGGTCATCAGCTTGAACGCCAGGGCAGAGAACTTTTCGTCGTCGGTGCGCCGGCGCGACGCCGGCTTGTCGTCGTCGTCCGTGCCCGGCACGGGCGGGATATCGGCAGGCGACGGCATGAAGTCGAGCACCGCGTCGAGCATGCGCTGCACGCCCTTGTTCTTGAACGCGCTGCCGCAGAGCATCGGATGGATCTCGCCGGCGATCGTGCGCGAGCGGATGCCGGCGGTGATCTCGTCCTCGCTCAGCTCGCCGGTCTCGAGGTACTTGTTCATCAGCTCTTCGTTGGCCTCGGCCGCGGCCTCGACCATCTGCTCGCGCCACTTCTCCGATTCGGCCTGCAGCTCGGCAGGGATTTCCTCGTAGCTGAACTTCATGCCCTGGGAGGCGTCGTCCCAGTAGATCGCCTTCATCTTGACGAGGTCGACGACGCCCTTGAAGTTGTCTTCCGCGCCGATCGGAAGGGTGATCACGACGGGGTTCGCCTTCAGGCGGTCGATCATCATCTGCCGCACGCGCAGGAAGTCGGCGCCGACGCGGTCCATCTTGTTGACGAACGCGAGGCGCGGAACCTTGTACTTGTTGGCCTGGCGCCAGACGGTTTCCGACTGGGGCTGCACGCCGCCGACCGAGTCGTAGACCATGACGGCGCCGTCGAGCACGCGCATGCTGCGCTCGACCTCGATCGTGAAGTCGACGTGGCCCGGCGTATCGATGATGTTGATCCGGTGCTCCGGATGGGAGAAGTCCATCCCCTTCCAGAAGCAGGTCGTCGCCGCCGAAGTGATGGTGATGCCGCGCTCCTGCTCCTGCTCCATCCAGTCCATCGTCGCCGCGCCGTCGTGGACTTCGCCGATCTTGTGGTTCACGCCCGTGTAGAACAGGATGCGCTCCGTCGTCGTCGTCTTGCCGGCGTCGATATGGGCCGAGATACCGATATTCCGGTAGCGCTCGATGGGGGTCTTGCGGGACATGATCTGCTCCAGATGCGGGGCTGCCGTCCGGGCGGGGCCGGGAGGGCTCGGCCGTCTGAGGACGGACCGGAAAGCTTCAGCTCAGGTTGGGTCTAAAACCTGAAATGCGAGAACGCCTTGTTGGCCTCGGCCATGCGGTGCACTTCGTCGCGCTTCTTCATCGCGCCGCCCCGACCCTCGACGGCTTCGAGCAGCTCGTTCGCAAGCCGCTGCGCCATCGACTTCTCGCCGCGCTTCCTGGCCGATTCCTTCAGCCAGCGCATTGCCAGGGCGACCCGCCGCACCGGCCGCACTTCGACCGGGACCTGGTAGTTGGCGCCACCGACGCGACGCGACTTCACCTCGACCATCGGCTTGATGTTGTTCAAGGCGACGATGAAGATCTCGAGCGGGTCCTTGCCGGATTTCTTCTCGACCTGATCGAGGGCACCATAGATGATCCGCTCGGCAACAGCCTTCTTGCCCGATTCCATGATGACGTTCATGAACTTGGACAAGTCGACCGAGCCGAACTTCGGATCGGGGAGGATGTCCCGTTTGGGGACTTCGCGACGACGCGGCATGGCTGTTCCTTTATTTCAGTTGGCGCCTACCGATCGGGAAGCACCTCGGGCCGCCATCAGGACGGCCCACTTACTCGGCGACGCCGAAGCGCCGCCACGATTCGGCGTTAAGCCTTTTTCGGCCGCTTGGCGCCGTATTTCGAGCGCGATTGCTTGCGGTCTTTGACGCCTTGCAGGTCGAGCGAGCCGCGCACGATGTGATAGCGAACACCGGGCAGATCCTTGACCCGGCCGCCGCGCACGAGCACCACGCTGTGCTCCTGCAGGTTGTGACCTTCGCCGCCGATGTAGGAGATGATCTCGAAGCCGTTGGTGAGGCGCACCTTGGCAACCTTGCGCAACGCCGAGTTCGGCTTCTTGGGGGTGGTCGTGTAGACGCGGGTGCAGACACCGCGCCGCTGCGGACCGCCCTGCAGCGCCGGCGACTTCGACTTGACGGTCTCGGTCTCCCGGCCATGGCGGACGAGCTGGTTGATCGTTGGCATGAAAACTCGATTCGTTGTGGGCCGCCAGCGTGACCGGCTCGATGCCCGGCGCTCGCTGTAGCGGCCTCGCCCCGGCCCGAATGGACAGGCGCAGGAAAGCCGATGATTGTATGTCGACGACAACAAGCCCGCAACCGGATTGCCGGCGGCCTCGATCGATGGCCGTGGCAGGCAAAAAAAGGGCGGCCCGAAGGCCGCCCTTGGCGAAGAAGATCGGGGCTATTCGGCCACGTCTGCCGCTGCCGCAGCCGCCGCGGTGGCAGCGTCGACCTGCTGCATCTGCACCGCTGCGAGCTCCTCGGCCTCCTGGACGGCGATGGCCCGGCGCTCGGCGTCGTCCATCGCTTCCTTGGCTTTGCGGGCATCGTGGAACGCCATTCCGGTGCCGGCTGGAATCAGCCGCCCGACGATGACGTTTTCCTTCAAGCCGCGCAGCTCGTCGCGCTTGCCCATGATCGCCGCCTCGGTCAGCACCCGGGTCGTTTCCTGGAACGACGCCGCGCTGATGAAGCTGTCGGTCGAGAGCGATGCCTTGGTGATGCCGAGCAACACATCGGCCCACGTCGCCGGCAGCTTGCCTTCGGCCATCGCCTTGTCGTTGCGGTCGAACAGCTCCGAACGCTCCACCTGCTCGTTGAGGATGTAGCTCGTGTCGCCCGGGTTGGTGATCTGGACGCGACGCAGCATCTGGCGAACGATCACCTCGATGTGCTTGTCGTTGATCTTCACACCCTGCAGCCGATAGACGTCCTGGACCTCGTCGACGATGTAGCGGGCCAGCTCTTCCATGCCGAGGAGGCGCAGGATGTCCTGCGGATCGGCCGGGCCGTCGACGATCGACTCGCCCTTGTTGACGACCTGGCCTTCGTGCACGACGATGTTCTTTTCCTTCGGCACCAGCTCTTCGTAGACCTTGCCTTCCGGGTCGGTGATCTGCAGCCGCACCTTGCCCTTGGTCTCCTTGCCGAACGAGACCGTGCCCGTCATCTCGGCGAGCGTGCCCTTGTCCTTCGGCGTGCGGGCTTCGAAGAGCTCGGCCACGCGCGGCAGGCCGCCCGTGATGTCGCGCGTCTTCTGGCC
>JALYXU010000294.1 GCA_030946925.1 Pseudomonadota bacterium | reverse complement strand
GGCGCCGACGTCCATTTCACGCATCCGTCTGGCGACGGTTTGCAGCGTCTCGTCGCGCTGGGCGACGGCGATGCTGCGGGTCATGATGTCTGCGATACGCGTCATGGCGGCCTCGATGGTGAAAGAGGGCTCCTCGATGCGGTCCGGTGACGCATCGACGAGCAGAGTGGATGCAGCCTAGTCGAGCCCCACCCGATCGACGTGAGCGCGCGGCCTGCCGCAGCGTCGGCCCCGGGCATGCCGGGAGGTAAGGCGCGTCCGACGCGACGAATCTCAGACACCGCGCTGCCGGTCGGCGCGAAACGCGGCGAGGAAGGCGGTGAAGCGGCCCTCGTCGAGGGCGTCGCGGACCTGCCGCATCAGGTCGACGTAGAAATGCAGGTTGTGCAGGCTCGACAGCATCGGCGCCAGCATCTCGCCGCAACGATCGAGGTGATGCAGATAGGCCCGCGAGAACCGCGCGCAGGTCGGGCAGGCACAGCTCGAATCGAGCGGCGACTGGTCCTGCCGGTAGCGGGCGTTACGAATGCGAAGATCGCCGAAGCGCGTGAAGAGATGGCCGTTGCGGGCATTGCGCGTCGGCATGACGCAGTCGAACATGTCGACACCGGCGGCGACGCCGTCGAGCAGGTCTTCGGGGGTGCCGACGCCCATCAGGTAGCGCGGCTTGTCGGCCGGCAGCAGGTGCGGCGTGTGCGCGACGATCCGCTGCATCTCGGCCTTCGGCTCGCCGACGCTGACGCCACCGATCGCGTAGCCCGGCAGGTCGAGCGCGACGAGCGCCGCGACCGACTCCGCGCGCAGGCTCTCGAACATGCCGCCCTGGACGATGCCGAACAGGGCGTTCGGGTTGTCGAGCCGCGCGAACTCGTCGCGCGAGCGGCCGGCCCAGCGCAAGCTCATCTGCATCGAGCGCCGGACCGCGTCGATGCCGGCGACGCGGCCTTCGACCTGGTAGGCGGTGCATTCGTCGAACTGCATCGCGATGTCGCTGTCCAGCACGTGCTGGATCTGCATGCTGGTCTCGGGCGTCAGCAGCAGCTTGTCGCCGTTGACCGGCGAGGCGAAGGCGACGCCGTCTTCGCTG
Organism: Pseudomonadota bacterium; assembly: GCA_030946925.1. Taxonomy (GTDB): domain Bacteria; phylum Pseudomonadota; class Gammaproteobacteria; order Burkholderiales; family Burkholderiaceae_C; genus Schlegelella_A. The sequence goes on along the minus strand of JALYXU010000294.1, from coordinate 1,203 downwards.
ACCTTCGCGTTGGCGCCGAGCGACCAGACCTGGAAGCCGCCGCTGTCGGTGAGGATGGGTCCGGGCCAGGCCTCGAAGCGGTGCAGGCCGCCGAAGCCGCGCAGAACGTCGAGGCCGGGCCGCATCCAGAGGTGGAAAGTGTTGCCGAGAATGATCTGCGCGCCCATCGCCTCGAGCGACGCCGGCATCACCGCCTTGACCGTGCCGTAGGTGCCGACCGGCATGAAGACCGGCGTCTGGACGCTGCCGCGGCGAAGGCCGAGGCGGCCGCGCCGGGCCTGGCCGGCGGTGGCCAGCACGGAAAAAGAAAGCATCGCCGATTGTCGCGACTCAACCGCCGCCGCCGACGGCCGTGCCGCCGTCCCGGGAGAGCAGCATCGCGTCGCCGTAGCTGAAGAAGCGGTAGCGCTCGGCGATGGCATGCCGGTAGAGGGCCATCGCACGGGCGTGCCCGGCAAAGGCCGAGACCAGCATCAGCAGCGTGCTCTTGGGCAAGTGGAAGTTGGTGAGAAGCAGGTCGACGACGCGAAACCGGAAACCCGGCTTGATGAAAAGATCGGTGTCGCCGGACTGCGGCGCGAGTGCGTTGCCTTCGTGGGCGGCTGCGCCGTTCGAAGCGCTTTCGTCGCTCGCCAGCGCCGCCGCCTCGAGCGCGCGCAGACTGGTCGTGCCGACCGCGACGACTCTGCCGCCACGGGCCCGGGTCCCCGCGATCGCCGCCACCGCGTCGGCGCCGACCTCGAAGCGCTCGCGGTGCATGACGTGGGCGTCGATGTCGCCGCTTCGCATCGGCAGGAAGGTGCCGGCGCCGACGTGCAGGGTGATCGCGCAGCGCTCGATGCCGCGCGCGTCGAGGCGAGCCAGCAAAGCCAGATCGAAATGCAGCGACGCGGTCGGTGCCGCGACAGCGCCCGGACGCTCGGCAAACACCGTCTGATAGCGGCGCTCGTCGTCGGCGGTATCGAGGTCCGCCCGCTCGATGTAGGGCGGCAGCGGCACGTGACCGTGCCTGGCCAGCAGGGTCCACGGATCGTCGGGGAAGGCCAGCTCGAACAGCGATCCGTCCGGGCCGACCCGGCGCCGCACCTCGGCGTCGAAGGCGTCGGCAAAGCGGATCGAGCTGCCGGGCCGCGGCGCCTTGCTGGCCCGTAGGTGCGCCTGGACCAGCAGTCCGCTGTCGATCCGTTCGACCAGCGCCTCGAC
>JALYXU010000272.1 GCA_030946925.1 Pseudomonadota bacterium | reverse complement strand
GCCGAGGCCAGGGACGCGATCGGGAATGCCCGCCAGAACCACGCCGACCAGAGCCAGCGCGAAAGCCCCGGCCTGGGCCGCGCTGAAGCTCTCACCGAACACGAGCACGCCGACCGCCGCAGCGCTGATCGGCAGGAACACGGTGAAGACGCCCGCAGACGAAGCCGGCACGTGCTTGAGGCCGGTCATCCAGAGCCAGACGGTGAGGACGCTCGCGGCAAGCGCATAGACCAGCAGCAGCAGCCACGACGAGATCGGAATGAAGCCGAAGGTGAAGCTCGGCAACTGCCAGATCGCGAACGGCGTGACCAGGGCCAGGCCCCAGAGATTGATCACCGCGCTGATGCGCTTCGGCCCGACCCGAGCCGACAACGTCTTGCCGAGCACGACATAGATGGCTTCGCAGGCGACGGCACCGAGCAGCAGGGCGCTGCCGAGCAGGGAACCGCTGGCCAGCTCGCCGTCCTCGTCCCGGGCCAGCGCCACCAGGGCGATGCCGGCGATCGCGCAGCCGATGCCGATGCCGACCCGCCAGCCGATCCTCTCCTTGAGGAACAGCCACGACAGCAACGCCACCACTGCGGGGATCGCCGCCATGATGACGCCGGCGGCCAGCGCCGAGCTGTGCGAGATTCCGAACAGCATGCAGAGCGAGAACAGGAAGTTGCCGAAGAAGGACTCGAGAAAGAGCAGGCCATGGGTCCGCTTGTCGAGTGGCGCCTCGCCAGCCGTCCGGCGCAGCCAGGGTGTCATCGCGATCGCGGCGATGCCGAAGCGCAGCCAGGCGAGGACGAAGATCGGGAAGACGATGACGAGCGCCTTGGAGAAGCCGACATAGGCGCCGACCACCGCCATCGCCGCGGCCAGTGCGAGGTACGAGAGCCAGGGGATCGATCTGAAGGCGCTCATGCCGTCGCGGTCCGGTTGGCCGCTGCGACGTCGTCGCTGCGCCGCCGTTCGCTGCGCGCCATGACGAGGCTCGCCGCGACGACGCCGAAGGCGACCGCGCCGATGATGAGCGTGGCGACCGCGTTGACGCTGGGGTTCAGGCCGAGCCGGGCGCGCGAGAAGATGACCAGGGGCATCGTCGTCGCGCCGGGTCCGGAGAGGAACGCCGAAAGCACCACGTCGTCGAGCGAGAGCGTGAAGGTGAGCAGGAACGCCGAGAGCAGGGCCTGCGCCATCAGCGGCAGCGTCACCAGCCAGAACACCTGCCACGGCCGGGCGCCGAGGTCCATCGCCGCCTCTTCGAGTTGCGGGTCGAGCGTCTGCAGCCGGGCCCTGACCACCACCGTCGCATAGGCCATGCCGAGCAGCAGATGGCCGAGCCAGATCGTCAGCATGCCGCGCTCCGGGAAGCCCACGCCGAACGCCGCTTCGGTGGCGCGCTGCAGCGAGACGAGCATCAGCAGCAGCGACAGTCCGACGATGACCTCGGGCATCACCAGGGGTGCCGCCACCATCCCGGCGAACAAGCTGCGGCCGAAGAAGGTCCGGTAGCGTGTCATCGCGAACGCAGCGAGCGTGCCGAGGACGATTGACGCGCAGGCGGTCGACAACGCGATCTTCAGCGACAGGGCCAGGCCGGCCAGCAGCTCGCGGTCGGAGGTCAACGCCAGGTACCACTTGAAGGTGAACGCCTGCCAGACGTTGGCGACCGGCGAGTCGTTGAACGAATAGACGATCAGGGTGGCGATGGGCAGGTAGAGGAAGGCGAACCCGAGGCCGAGCCAGAGCCGCGCGAACGCGCGATTGAACGAGGCGGCCCTCATGAAGCCGGGCGCTCCGTCACCTGGTTCTGGTAGCGGCTGAAGACGGCGATCGGAACGATGACCAGAAGGATCATCGCCACCGCGACGGCGCAGGCCATCGGCCAGTCGTTGTTGCTGAAAAACTCGTCCCAGAGCGTCCGGCCGATCATCTGCGTCTGCGGCCCGCCGAGCAGTTCCGGAATCACGTATTCGCCGACGCAGGGAATGAAGACCAGCATCGCTCCGGCGACGACCCCGGCCCGGGACAGCGGCACGGTGACTGTCCAGAACGCGGTCCATGCGGTCGCGCCCAGGTCGGAAGCGGCCTCGAGCAGACGCAGATCCAGCTTCGACAGGTTGGAGTAGAGCGGCAGGATCATGAACGGCAGGTAGGTGTAGGTCATGCCGAGGACCAGCGAGAAGGGCGTGTTCATGAGCTGGCCGGCGCCGGGAATCAGGCCGGCCGCGGCCAGGGCCCGGTCGAAGCCGACCGCCTCGATGGCGTCGGCAACCAGGCCGTGTTCGGTGAGCAGCGCCTTCCAGGCGTAAACGCGCAACAGGAACGAGGTCCAGAACGGCAGCATCACGAGCATGAGCAAGGCCGGCTGCAAACCGCGCCGCGCCCGCGCCATGAAGTAGGCGAACGGATAGCCGATCAGGAGGCAGAGCAGCGTCGTCGCCGCCGCGTAGGTCAGGCTCGAGAGATACGTCCTCAGGTAGAGGTCGTCCTTCAACAGCAGCAGGTAGTTGCCGAACTTCAGGCTGAAGGCGATGGCGCCATCCTTCCAGCTGACGATGTCGCTGAGCGTCGTCGCTTCCATCTCCGACACGCTGATCCTGGCGACGACCAGGAACGGCAGCAGGAAAAAGACCAGCAGCCAGGCGTAGGGAACGGCGATGACGGCGCTGCGCCCGCGCAGCCAGCCCAGGCCGCGGCTGCGCCTGGCCGTCATTGCGTCAGCACCACCGGCGACAGCGGCGCCCAGCTGGCCCATGCCGCATCGCCCCAGCTCAGCACATCGCCCGGTTGCCGCTCGCTGTTGCTCTGGCTGATCTTGAGCACCCGACCGCTTGCCAGCTGCAGGTGGTAGACGGTGAAGCTGCCGAAGTAGGCCATGTCCTTGACCTGGCCTCGGGCCCGATTGAAGGGCGCCCCCGGTGCGGCCGCGGCATCGGTCGGCTCCTCACGCTGGATCCGGATCTTCTCCGGCCGCAGCGCCACGCCAACCTTCATGCCGAGCGTGCCGGTGATGCCGTGGCCGATCCAGTGGCTGCAGTCGCCGCAGTCGACGATGACGTGGCCGGATTCGTCCTCGACCACCGTGCCGTCCATCAGGTTGACGTTGCCGATGAAGTCGGCGACGAAGCGACTCGTGGGCGTCTCGTAAATCTCGGCCGGGGCCCCGATCTGCAGCAGGCGGCCTGCGCTCATGACCGCGATGCGCGACGCCATCGTCATCGCCTCTTCCTGGTCGTGCGTCACCATGACGCAGGTCACGCCGACCTCGTCGATGATGTTGGCGAGCTCGATCTGCGTCTCTTCGCGAAGCTTGCGGTCGAGCGCACCGAGCGGCTCGTCGAGGAGCAGCAGCTGCGGCTTCTTGGCCAGGCTTCGGGCCAGGGCGACCCGCTGTTGCTGTCCGCCCGAGAGCTGGTGCGGCTTGCGCTTGCCGTAGCCGACCAGCTGCACCAGCTTCAGCATCGCCTCGACCCGGGCCGTGATCTCGGCGGCAGGCAAGCCGTCGCGGCGCAGGCCGAAGGCGATGTTGTCGAAGGCGGAGAGATGCGGAAACAGCGCATAGCTCTGGAACATCATGTTCATCGGCCGCTCGTACGGCGGCAGATCGGCGAGGTCGCGGCCGGCCAGGACGATCGAGCCCGAGCTCGGCGTCTCGAACCCGGCCAGCATGCGCAGCAGCGTCGTCTTGCCGCAGCCCGACGAGCCGAGCAAGGCGAAGACTTCGCCCTTGGCGATGTCGATCGAGACGTCGTCGACAGCGCGGTGGCCGTCGAACTCCTTGACGACGTGGCGGATTTGCAGAAAGGCGTCGGCGCTCATCGGTGCAGCCTTGGCCTGGGGCCGGTCCGGCCGAGCAGGACAGAGAGCCCTCTCCGGAGCAGTCGTGCAGGGGCGCTCATTGACTCCAGTCAGCGCCGCGCGTCGACGCCGCCGCTCAGGCGACCGTCTTCAGGACGTCGGCGATCGTGCTGATGGCCTGGTCGATGTGCGCGCCCTCGACGATGAGCGGCGGCGACAGCGCGATGATGTCGCCGGTGGTGCGGATCAGGACACCGCGCTCGAAGCAGGCAAGAAAGACATCGAAGGCGCGCTTGCCGGGCGCGCCGGCGATCGATTCGAGCTCGATCGCGCCGACCAGCCCGATGTTGCGGACGTCGATCACGTGCGGCGATTCGTCGAGCGAATGGACCGCGTGCTCGAACATCGGCGCGATCGTCGCGCCGCGGGTCAGCAGCCCTTCGTCGGCATAGGTCTCGAGGGTCCCGAGCGACGCCGCGCAAGCAAGCGGGTGCGCCGAGTAGGTGTAGCCGTGCGGGAACTCGACGGCGTGTTCGGGGCCCTGCATGAAGACATCGTGAAGGGCGCGCTTCGCGAACACGGCGCCCATCGGCACGCTGCCGTTCGTGATCCCCTTGGCCACCGTCATCAGGTCGGGGGTGACGTCGAAATAAGTGGCAGCGAAGGGTGCGCCGAGCCGGCCGAATCCGGTGATGACTTCGTCGAAGATCAGCAGGATGCCGTGCTTGTCGCAGATGGCGCGCAGGCGTTGGAGGTAGCCCTTCGGCGGCAACAGCACGCCGGTCGACCCGGCGACCGGCTCGACGATCACGGCGGCGATCGTCGAGGCGTCGTGCAGCGTGACGATCCGCTCGAGATCGTCGGCGAGCTCGGCGCCGTGCTCGGGCAAGCCGCGCGAAAAGGCGTTGCGCTTCAGGTCATGGGTGTGCCGCATGTGGTCGACACCGCCGACCATCGTGCCGAAGCTCTTCCGGTTGCCGGCGATGCCACCAACCGAGATGCCGCCGAAGTTGACGCCGTGGTAGCCGCGTTCGCGGCCGATCAGCCGGGTGCGCTGGCCTTCACCGCGGGCCCGGTGATAGGCGATCGCCATCTTCAGCGCGGTCTCGACTGCCTCTGAGCCGGAATTGGTGAAGAAGACCTTGTCGAGCCCGGCCGGGGCGAGTGCCACCAGCTTGGTCGCGAGCTCGAATGCCTTCGGGTGCGCCATGTTGAAGGGCGGCGCGAAGTCCATCTGCTCGGCCTGTTCGGCGATGGCTCGAACGATCTTCGGCCGGGAGTGGCCGGCGTTGACGCACCAGAGTCCGGCGACCGCATCGAGGACCCGCCGACCATCCGGCGTCCAGTAGTGCATGTCCTTGGCCTTGGCGAGCAGCCGCGGCGCGTTCTTGAACTGGCGACTTGCCGTGAACGGCATCCAGTAGGCGTCGAGATCGAGCTGACTGCCGGCAGCGGTGCTCGGCGTCGAAGCTGACGCCGTCGCTGGGTGTGGATCCTTGTGCATGTCGTCTCCTCTAAGCCTGGTCGCCAACAGTCGAGTCTAGAAGAACTCGAACCAGGGAGAGAAAGCGCGACTGCTTTCGCATGCGAGAACACGCTTTTTGCATGGCAAAATAGGCTTTGGTGCACCGCCGCATTTTTTCCCATGACGGGAAGTCGCATCCCTTATTGTGGGATGGAACCTTCAAGTCCTTGCTGCTATGAATAAAAACGTTTTCACTCCCGCGGGCCATTCATTGCCCCAGGACAGCGGATTGCCCTAACGTCATCGTCATCGTCATCGTCGCTCAGCCCCTTCGGAGAACCTCATGCAAGCAACGTCTCGCGAGCAACAAGCCGCAAGCCTCGACCACGACTGGTCGACGAACCCGCGCTGGAAAGGCATCCGGCGCACCTATTCCGCCGCCGACGTGGTTCGGTTGCGTGGCTCGGTGCAGATCGAGCACACGCTCGCCACCCGGGGTGCCGACAAGCTCTGGAACCTGGTCAACAGCGAGCCCTTCGTCCACACCCTGGGCGCCCTGACCGGCAATCAGGCCATGCAGCAGGTCAAGGCCGGCCTGAAGGCAATCTACCTGTCCGGATGGCAGGTCGCAGGCGACGCCAACATCGCCGGCGAGATGTACCCCGACCAGTCGCTTTACCCGGCCAATTCGGTGCCGATGGTCGTCAAGCGCATCAACAACACCTTCACCCGCGCCGACCAGATCCAGTGGTCCGAGGGCAAGGACGAGATCGACTACTTCGCGCCCATCGTTGCCGACGCCGAGGCCGGCTTCGGTGGCGTTCTCAACGCCTTCGAGCTGATGAAGTCGATGATCGAAGCGGGCGCCGCCGGCGTCCACTTCGAGGACCAGCTCGCCTCGGTCAAGAAGTGCGGCCACATGGGCGGCAAGGTCCTGGTGCCGACCCGGGAAGCGAACGCCAAGCTGACGGCGGCCCGGCTCGCCGCCGACGTGATGGGCACGCCGACCCTCGTCATCGCCCGAACCGACGCGGAGGCCGCCGACCTGGTGACCAGCGACGTCGACCCGAACGACCAGCCGTTCCTGACCGGCGAGCGGACCATCGAGGGGTTCTTCCGGACCCGGCCCGGCATCGATCAGGCGATTTCGCGCGGTCTCGCCTACTCCGAGTACGCAGACATGGTCTGGTGCGAGACCGGCAAGCCGGATCTTGCTTACGCGAAGGCGTTTGCCGAGGCCATTCACAAGAAGTTTCCCGGCAAGCTCCTGGCATACAACTGTTCGCCCAGCTTCAACTGGAAGAAGAATCTCGACGACGCGACGATCGCCAAATTCCAGCGAGAGCTCGGCGCGATGGGCTACAAGTTCCAGTTCATCACGCTCGCCGGCTTCCACAGCCTGAACTACTCGATGTTCAATCTGGCGCACGGCTACGCCCGCAACAGCATGACCGCCTTCGTCGAGCTGCAGGAGGCCGAGTTCGCGGCTGCCGAGAAGGGCTTCACCGCCGTCAAGCATCAGCGCGAGGTCGGCACCGGCTACTTCGACGCCGTGACGACGACGATCGAGCGCGACGCGTCGACGGGTGCGCTCAAAGGCTCGACCGAAGACGAACAGTTCTTCGACCGCAAGCAGGCCTGAACGGCCGCATCCCGCAGACTCGCCGGGACCTTTGCCCCGCGAGTCTGCCCCTTGCTACATTTCGCGCTTCCGTCGGGCCCTTCGCGGGCGCGCCGTCGCGCGGCCGCTTCGATCTTCCGACTCGGTCCCTCGGAGTGCGTGCCTTCGAATGACGGTTTCGTCGATCCAGCAAATTCTCAGCCGTGGCACCGCTGCGCTGCTTCTGGGCGTCGTCGGCAATGTCGCTTGCGGCTTCGCCCTGGACGATGTCGCAGCGCGTGCGCACGACCTGGCTGCAACCGCCTACAAGGCGCCGGTGAACCGGATGCCACAGGAGTTGCGCGATCTCGACTACGACGCCTATCGCGATATCCGCTTTCGTCCCGACAAGGCGCTCTGGCGGGGGGAGAACCTGCCTTTCGAGCTGATGTTCTTCCATCAAGGAAGGGCGGTTCCCGAGGCGATCCGCGTCAATGTCCTGGAACCCTCCGGCGCTGCCGTCGTTCCCTTCAGCCCCGCGTTGTTCGACTACGGGCGGAACCGCTTCGATCCGCGCAAGCTGGACGGTCTGGGCTTCAACGGCTTTCGCGTTCACTACCCCATCAACAGCCGCGACTACAAGGACGAGGTGCTGGTCTTTCAAGGCGCCAGCTACTTTCGCTCGCTGGCTCGAGGCCAAGGCTACGGTTTATCGGCACGTGGCCTGGCCGTCGACACGGCCACCGCCGAGGGCGAAGAGTTCCCGCGCTTCGTCGAGTTCTGGATCGAGCGGCCGCGGCCGAAGGCGAGCAGCCTGGTCATCTACGGACTGCTCGATTCGAAGCGGGTCACCGGCGCCTATCGCTTCGTGCTCACCCCGGGGACCGAAACGACGATCCTCGTGACCGCGAAGATCTTCTTGCGCGAACGGGTCGCCAAGCTCGGCCTCGCGCCACTCACGAGCATGTTCAGCTTCGGTGAGAACCAGCCGGGCCGCGACGACTACCGCCCCGAAGTTCACGATTCCGACGGCCTTTCGGTGCAGAACGCCGACGGCGAATGGATCTGGCGCCCGCTCGTCAATCCAAGGCGGCTGCTGGTCACCTCGTTCGCGATGAAGGGGCTGCGCGGGTTCGGCCTGATGCAGCGCGACCGCGCGCCGACGAGCTACGAAGATCCTGAAGCGCAGTACGAGCGCCGGCCGAGTGCCTGGGTCGAGCCGATCGGCAACTGGGGCAGCGGCCGGGTCGAACTGGTGCAGATCCCGACGCCCGACGAGACCAACGACAACATCGTCGCCTACTGGGTTCCGGATGCGCTGCCGACGCTCCTCGGGCGGCCTCTCGACATCAGCTACCGCATCCACTGGCAGTCTCTCGGCACGCTGCCAGTCGGCAAAGGCTGGGTGGTCCAGACCCGGCGCGGTCGCGGCCTGGGCAAGCGGGCAGATGGCGAGATCAGCTTCGTCGTCGATTTCGACGGCCCCAGCATGCGAGCCCTGGTCCCGTCGACCGAGCTCGAGCCGGTGGTCTGGAGCGATGCCAACGCCGAGATCCGCGAGCGGATCGTCTTTCGCAACTCGGTGAGCGGTGCCTGGCGCATGAACGTGCGGATCAGACGGCTCGATCCGACGCGGCCGGTCGAACTGCGCGCCTATCTCCGACGCCAGCAGGCGACCATCACGGAGACGTGGAGCTATATCGTTCCGGCTGAATCGGAGAAACAGTGACGCCGCTGCAGCCCCATCCGCCCCTGTGCCGCACATCGATGCAAGCCCGGCCGTGGACCGGCGCGCCGCTGCGGCGCGGGCTCTGGCGGCTGGTCCGCGGAGATTCGCAATCGCCTGACCGGCGCCAGCCTGATCCGCAGCAGCCTGGTCTCCACGAGCCTGACGGTCTCACGGCGGATCGGCGCCCGGTCATGCTGCGCCGGCTGATGTTGCTGATGCTGGTCGTCCTCGGTGCCTGGGTCGGCACCCATGCGATGGCCGAGGTCTTGCCGTCGCAAGGCCGAACCTTCGAAGAGATCGGCCTGCTCTGTCTCTTCGGCGTGCTGTTCGGCTGGATCTCGGCGGGCTTCTGGACCGCGCTGATGGGCGCGATCGTCGTCATCCGCGGCCGCGGCGCGGGCCCCTTGACCCGCCGTGCCGGCGAAGCGAAGCTGCTGCCGATCGATGCAGCCGTTCGCACCGCCATCGTCATGCCGATCTGCAACGAGTATGTGCCGACCGTCTTCGGCGGTCTCGCGGCGACCATCGACTCCTTGCGCAGGACCGGGGAGTCTGCGAACTTCGATGTCTTCGTGCTCAGCGACAGCAGCGATGCCGACATCCGCGCCGCGGAACAGGCTGCCTGGACCGACCTCGCGGCGCGCATCGCCGGCGCTGACGGCGGCGATGCCGCCGGCCTGCGCATCCACTACCGGTGGCGGCGGGTGCGGACCAAGCGCAAGGCCGGCAACGTCGCCGACTTCTGCCGGCGCTGGGGCCGTCTCTACCGCTATCTCATCGTCGTCGATGCCGACAGCGTCATGACCGGCGAGTGCCTGACGACGCTGGTCCGGCTGATGGAAGCGAACGGCGAGGCCGGCATCATCCAGACCGCGCCGAAGCCGGTCGGCCACGAAACGTTTCACGCCCGGGTCCAGCAGTTCTGCGCCCGCGCGTATGGACCGCTCTTCACCGCCGGGATGCGCTTCTGGCAGCTCGGCGAGTCGCACTACTGGGGCCACAACGCGATCCTCCGGATGGCGCCTTTCGTCGAGCACTGCGCCTTGGCGCCGATCGCGGGCCGCGGTTCGCTGGCCGGCGACATCCTGTCGCACGACTTCGTCGAAGCCGCCCTGATGCGCCGGGCCGGCTGGAAGGTCTGGGTCGCCGACGAGGTCGAAGGCAGCTACGAGCAGGTGCCGCCCAATCTGCTCGACGAACTGCAGCGGGACCGCCGCTGGTGCCACGGCAACCTGCAGAACTCGCGCCTGATGCTCGAGCCGGATCTGCACACCGTGCACCGGACCGCCTTCCTCACCGGCGTGCTCGCGTATGCGTCGTCGCCGCTCTGGCTCGCATTCCTGTTCGTGTCGACATTCCTGTTCGCCCGGCAGGCCGGCACCGACCCCGCCTATTTCGTCGAGCCGTATCAGCTGTTTCCGGTGTGGCCGACGGCGCACCTCGGGCTCACGCTGACGCTGTTCGGCCTGACCGGGGTGCTGCTGCTCGCCCCGAAGGCGTTCTCGCTCATTGCAATCGTGGCGCGAGGCGAAGCAGGATGGTTCGGCGGCCTCGGTCGAATGCTGGTCAGCGCCGGCATCGAGTTCGTGCACTCGATGCTGCTCGCGCCCGTTCGCATGCTCTTTCACAGCCAGTTCGTGCTCGGCGCGCTGATGGGCTGGCGCCTCGACTGGCGCTCGCCCTCGCGGCGCGACGCCTCGACCGGTTGGCGTCAGGCCTGCCGCCGACACGGCCCGCACACCTTGTTCGCGCTGGCCTGGGTCGGGGCCATCGTCTACGCCAGCGACAGCTTTGCCTGGTGGTTGTCGCCGATCCTTGCGGGCCTGCTGATGGCGATCCCGCTGTCGGTCTGGGGCAGCCGCGTCGGCGCCGGTCGCGCGCTGCGTCGCCATGGCCTGCTTCTGACACCCGAGGAGCTCAAAGTGCCGGCGCTGCTTGCCGGCGCCAGCCGCGCCAGCCGCGCCGTCGAGGCAACCCTGGCGTCGTTGACGGCAGCCGCCGTCGACCCGGCAACCCATCGCCGGGGGGGGGGGGGGGGGGGGGGGGGGGGGGGGGGGGGGGGGGGG
>JALYXU010000059.1 GCA_030946925.1 Pseudomonadota bacterium | reverse complement strand
CCCGGCCTCCTCGCCTTCTACTGGCACTTCGTCCGCCAGACCCGGGGCCTCTACGCGGCGATGTTCGCGACCGGCCTCGCGGTCGCGCTGATCGACACGTCGATTCCCGTCTTCATCGGCCGCCTGGTCGGCCTGATGGAGACGGCCGATCGCCTCGCTGCGTTCCGCCACGCCCTTCCCGCGCTCGTCGGCATGGCGCTTCTCGTCGTCATCGGCCGGCCGTTCGCGCTGCTCGCCGACAGCCTCGTCCGCAACAACGCCGTCGTGCCCGGCGTGACGAGCCTGATCCGCTGGCAGAGCCACTGGCACGTGGTGCGGCAGAGCTGGCCGTTCTTCCAGAACGACTTCGCCGGCCGCATCGCGAACCGCGTCATGCAGACCGGCAACGCAGTGCGCGAGTGCGTGGTCTCGAGCATCCGCGCCATCTGGTACATCGCCATCTACGGCATCAGCGCGCTCGTCCTGATGGCCTTCGCCGACTGGCGCCTGGCCGTGCCCACCGCGGCCTGGGTGGCAAGCTACGTCGCCTTTCTCGCCTACTTCGTGCCGCGCATGCGCGACCTGGCGAAGAAGTCGTCGGAGGTGCGCTCGCTTGTGATGGGACGCGTGGTCGACAGCTACACCAACATCCTCACCGTCAAGCTGTTCGCGCGCGCCCGCGACGAGGACGCCTACGTGCGCGAGGTGATCGACCAGCACACCGGCGCCATCGCCGCGCACATGCGGCTCATCACCCGCTTCATGTTCTCGCTCTCGGTGATGAACGCAGCTCTGCTCGTGGCGACGTCGGCGATCGGCATCGTGCTCTGGAGTCAGGGCGCGATCGGCGCCGGCATCGTCGCCACCGCGCTGCCGCTGGCCTGGCAGATCGCCAACGTCTCGGGCTGGGTCAGCTGGGAAGTGACCGGCATCTTCGAGAACATCGGCATCGTCCAGGAAGGCATGGAGACGATCGCCGTGCCGCACGCGCTGGTCGACCAGCCGAACGCGCGCGGGCTCGAGGTGCCGCGCGGCGAGATTCGCGTCGAGCACCTCACCTTCACCTATGGCCGCGCCGACGGCCGGCGCGTGCTCGACGATCTCAACCTGGTCGTGCGCCCCGGCGAGCGGGTCGGCCTGGTCGGCCGCTCGGGCGCCGGCAAGTCGACGCTGGTGAACCTGCTGCTGCGCTTCCACGAGACGGAGCAAGGCTCGATCCGCATCGACGGGCAAGACATCGGCCACTGCACGCAGGAGAGCCTGCGCGCCGCGATCGGCATGGTCACGCAGGACACCTCGCTGCTGCACCGCTCGATCGCCGCCAACATCGCCTACGGCCGGCCCGGCAGCACGGCGGAAGAGATCGAGGCTGCGGCGCGGCAGGCGCAGGCGCACGACTTCATCGTCGACCTCGTCGACTGGAAGGAGCGCACCGGCTACGACGCGCACGTCGGCGAGCGCGGCGTCAAGCTCTCGGGCGGGCAGCGCCAGCGGATCGCCCTGGCGCGGGTGATCCTGAAGGACGCTCCGATCCTGATCCTCGACGAGGCCACGTCGGCGCTCGACAGCGAGGTCGAGCTCGCGATCCAGGACCAGCTCGCGACGCTGATGCAGGGCAAGACCGTGATCGCCATCGCACACCGGCTCTCGACCATCGCCCGCATGGACCGCCTGGTCGTGCTCGAGCAAGGCCGGATCGTCGAGCAGGGAACGCACGACGAGCTGCTGCGCCTCGGCGGCCACTACGCGCTGTTGTGGAAGCATCAGTCGGGCGGCTTCCTGCCGGCGCAGGGGCTGGGCGAAGGGCTCCCGGGGCACGTGAATGTCGACGAGGAAGCGGTGGCCTTGATCGATGGCGACGACGACGAGCCGCGCGGGTCCCTGAGCGAGGCCTGAGGCTGGCGTTTCGCCGAGCTCTTCAGGCCGCCCTCGGCAGTCGATCCGCAAGCCAGCTGCACAGCCGGCTCGACGGATCGGCGAAGCCGTCGATCGCGGTGAAGTGATTGGCACCCGGCTGTGGCCACAGCTCCGACGCGTTGCCGGCGCCTTGCCAGGCGGCGTGGAACGCCGTCGACTGGCGCGCGAACTCGGCGCTTTCGTCGGCGCCCCAGGTGACGAGCAGAGGCGTCCTGCAACGGCGAACCGCGAACAGCGGCGAGTTGCGGCGGACGATGCCGTCGTCGAGCTGGATCGTCGGCTGCAGGTAGCTGTGCCGCAGCGGCTCGATGTCGTAGATGCCGGCCACCAGCACCGAGGCGACGAGCGGGTCGACCGGCAGGCCGTAGTCCTCGGCCCAGCGCGTCTCCAGGCACATCGCCGTCAGATGGCCGCCGGCCGAATGGCCGCCGGCGGCGACGCGCGCCGGATCGCCACCGTGGCTGCCGATGTGGCGAAGCGTCCAGGCCACGGCGGCACGGGCCTGCCGGGTGATCTCGTCGACCGTCACCTTCGGACACAGCGAATAGTTGACGACGACGGTGGTGATGCCGCGCGGCACCAGGCCGAGGCCGACGAAGCTGTAGTCCTTCGACGAGAACGCGCGCCAGTAGCCGCCGTGCAGGTACACGAACACCGGTGCGCCGGGCCGATCGGCCGGGAAGATGTCGAGCGTTTCGTCGAGGGTCGGACCGTAGGCGATGTCGAGCGCGCCGCGAAGCTGCGCGCGGGCGGCGGCACTCTGCGCGATGAAGCGCTGCATGTGCGCAGCCGAGTCCGCAACCGCGGCGCCGGCGTTGTACTGCGCATCGATTTGCGCAGTGCTGGTGAACTCGCGATAGAGCGCTGGGCTGGTCATCCGCCGAGTCTAGAAGATCGGCTGACCGGCGTCGGCGCGGGGCCCGCCGCAGCGCCTAGACTCGACGCTCGGGCGGCACGCCAGCCGGCCCGCCACCACCCAATGTCGAGGTCCGCGCATGGATGTCACTGCACTGGTCGAGCCCGATCGCGTTCACAAGACGGTCTACACGGATCAGCAGATCTTCGACGCCGAGATGGTCCGCATCTGGGAGCGGATCTGGGTCTATTGCGGCCACGAATCGCAGGTTCCTAACGCCGGCGACTACTACGCGGTCAGCATCGGCCGGCAGCCCATGATCATGGTGCGCCAGCCCGACCGCAGCGTGCAGGTGCTCTACAACCGTTGCCCGCACCGCGGCGTCCAGGTGATCGGCAACATGAAGGGCAACACCGGCAGCGCCTTCGTCTGCTCGTACCACGCCTGGAGCTTTCATCTCGACGGCAGCGTCCGGGCGATTCCGCTCGCCCAGGGCTACGAGGGAACGCGGATGACGCGCGACAACCCCGACTGCGCCATGAAGCGCGCGGCCCGCGTCGACAGCTACCGCGGCTTCGTCTTCGCCAGCCTCGAGGCCGACGGGCCGTCGCTGCAGGAATTCCTGGGCGACGCGAAGATCGCCTTCGACGACATGTGCGATCGCTCGCCGCTCGGTGAGGTCGAGGTCGTGCCGATCTGTCATCGCGTCATGCAGCACTCGAACTGGAAGTTCTTCATGGAGAACCAGCTCGATGCGCTGCATCCGTCGGTCACGCACCAGTCGACCGGCATCTCCGCGGGGCGGGTCGAGAAGCGGGTCAAGGCCGAGACCGGCAGCGCGCCGCTCTACTACCACTACCTGTCGACGTTCGCCTCGGGCTTCGAGCAGTGGGACGCCGTGCAGACGATCAACTTCCCGCACGGCCACGGCATCCTCAAGGCCTACATGGGCCTGCGCCCGCGCGACCCCGACACGCTCGAGTACGAGGCATTGCTCAAAAGCGCCTACGGCGAGGCGAAAACCGAGGAATACCTGTCGCGCAGCATCCACCACGTGCTCGTCTATCCGTATCTCTCGGTGCAGTCACCGCTGCAGCAGTTGCGTTGCCTGCGCCCGGTCGGCCCCGACAAGACGATGTCGGAGATCTGGCACTTTCGTCTGAAGGGCGCGCCCGAGGCGATCTATCGACGCAGCCTCTGGTACTACAACCTCGTCAATTCGCCGGCGACGATGATCAATGCCGACGACCTCGAGAACTGGAGCAAGGGCCAGTGGGGCCTGGCGTCGAATGGCGGCGACTGGGTGAGCTTTCACCGCTACTTCGGCGACGACCGCGAAGAGAACGGCGTCACCTACTCGAACCACGGCACGTCGGAAGCGGTGATGCGGAACCAGTTCAAGGCGTGGTCGAGCTACATGCAGGGGGCGACATGAAGACAGAGCGATCGATCCCTTCGGCCGGTCCTGACTTCGAGCATCTGCTTGTCCAGGCTGTCGTCATCGAGGCCGGCGGCGAGGCGACCCGCACGGGCGCCCAGGCGATCGCCCTGGACCACTCGCCCCGCGCCGCGCTCGGCACCGCCGGCACGGCGATGCCGACCGAGCCACAGGTCGGCATCGTCGTGCCCGGCACTGGCGTCGACGTCCAGCGCGAGGTCGAGCAGTTCCTCTATCGCCAGGCCGAGCTGCTCGACGGCAAGCACTGGCAGGCGTTCATCGACCTGTTCGCGGCCGACGGCGTCTACTGGATGCCGGTGACGCGCGAGCAGACCGAGTGGGAAGGGTCGCCGTCGATCTTTGCCGAAGACAAGCTGATGATGGAGATCAGGAAGGGCCGGGTTTCGCACCCCAACGCCTGGTCGCAGGCGCCGATGTGGGAAACCAACCACCTCGTCAGTCACGTCGCGATCGAATCGGTCGATGCCGCGACCATCGAGGTGCGCTCGCGCTTCCACATGATGGAGCTGCGGCGCGACGCGGTGCGTCACTTCGGGGGCAGCTACCGCCACACCCTCGTTCGCGACGGCGCCGGCAAGCTCGGCATCCGCCTGCAGCGCGTCGACCTCTTCAACGCGCAGGCGCCCTTCGACTACGTGCTCCAGATCTGGGTCTAATGCTGCGTTCGCTGCGCTGCAGCGAACGCAGGGCTCTGCCTCAGGCGCCCAGATAGCGCTGCCAGAGCGAGCGGTCGGCGGCCAGCGCCGCCGAGCTGCCGCGCCAGGCGATCCGGCCTTTTTCGATGATGACGTGGTGGTCGCCGATCGCGATCAGCCGCTCGACGTACTTGTCGATGACGATCATGGCCATGCCGGCGCCGCGGAGCTGGACCAGCGCCGTCCAGATCGCCTCGCGGACGAGCGGCGCCAGGCCCTCGCTGGCCTCGTCGAGGACGAGCAGCTTCGGATTGGTGACGAGGGCGCGGCCGATCGCCAGCATCTGTTGCTCGCCTCCCGAGAGCGCGCTGCCGGCATGGCCGAGCCGTGTCGCGAGAGCCGGAAAGAGGTCGAGGACGTGGGCCGGCGTCCACGCCCGCGCCCCGTCGGGCGAGGCCCGTGCGAAAGCGCTCAGATGCTCGGCGACGCTCAGGTTGGCGAAGATCTGCCGACCTTCGGGCACCAGCCCGACACCGGAGCGCGCCACCCGGTTCGCGGCCAGGCCGGCGATCGGCACGCCTGCGAAAACGATGCTTCCCGAGCTCGGCCGAAGCAAGCCGACGATGGCGCGCACCAGCGTCGTCTTGCCCATGCCGTTCCTGCCCAGCACGCCGACGATCGCGCCGGTCTCGACCTGCAGATCGATGTCGAACAGGACCCGGCTCGCGCCGTAACCGGCATGCAGGCCGCGGACGTCGAGCAGCGGCGCGCCACCGCCGCCGTTGCTCACGCGTCGCCGCCTTCGCGACGGTCGCCGACGTCGCGTCCGTCGTTACCTTGGCCGTCGCCGTCGCCGAGATAGGCTGCGATCACCGCCGCGTCGCTGCGGACGGTGTCGGCCGGCCCGCTGGCGATCACTCGGCCGCCGACCAGCACCGAGACCCGGTCGGCGAGGCGAAAGACGGCGTCGACGTCGTGCTCGATGAGGAGCACGCTGCTGGTCGTGCGGATGCGGGCGATAAGCGCCTCCATGCGCGGTGATTCGTCGGCGCCCATGCCGGCCATCGGCTCGTCGAGAAGCAGCAGCTTCGGCCGGCTCGCCAGTGTCATGCCGACCTCGAGCGCGCGTCGCTCGCCATGCGAAAGCTGGTCGATCGCATGCGAGGCCTTGGCCGCGAGGCCGATCTCGTCGAGGACCTGGCGCGCCCGCTCGAACATCGCCGTGTCCCGGGGTGCCGGCCGCCAGGCGCGCAGGCTGGAGCCGGAGACCGCCTGCACCGCCAGGGCGACGTTGTCGAGCACGCTTGCGCTCCTGAACAGGCGCGTGATCTGGAACGAGCGCAGCAGGCCATGGCCGGCTCGTGCGTGGGGCGGCCAGGACGTGATGTCGACGCCGTCGAAGACGATCCGGCCGCGGTCGCTGGCGATCTGGCCGCCCAGCTGACCGACCAGCGTCGTCTTGCCGGCGCCGTTCGGCCCGATCAGCGCGTGGACTTCGCCAGGACCGACCTCGAGGTCGACGCGGTCGGTGGCGACGATGCCGCCGAAGCGCTTCTCGAGGCCGCGCACATCGAGCAACGGCCCGACCGCCGCCGTCGTCGTCATCGCCATCACGATGCCGTCGTCACGGCGCCGAAGACGAGTGCCGCCGCGCCACCAAGCCGACCAGGCCGCGACGCGCGAACAGCACGACGGCGAGCAGCACCCAGCCGGTCCAGAACTCGCCGTGCTCGGTGTACGACGCCAACGCTTCCTGCAGCAGCAGCAGGACCGCCGCCCCGACCAGGCCACCCCACACCGTCGCCACACCGCCGAGGATGACCATCACCATCAGCGTGCCCGACTGCGTCCAGTGCAACGCGTTCGGGCTGACGTAGCCCTGCAGGTTGACGCTCAAGGCGCCAGCGACGCCGCCGAGCGCGCCGGCCGCGACGAACAGGATCAGCTTGTAGCGATAGGTCGGAAAGCCGAGCGCTTCGGCGCGGACATCGTCGTCGCGCAGCGCCAGCACGGCGCGGCCGAAGCGCGATGGCGCGAAGCGGGCCAGCGCGAGCAGCGACAGCGCCAGCACGCCGAGCGCGACGTAGTACAGCGCCAGCGGGTTCTTCAGGTCGAGCGCCCAGGCACCGATGCCGAAGACGGAGCGGGCCCGGATGTTGAGGCCTTCGTCGCCGCCGTAGCCCTTCACCGAGTTGGCGAGATAGAACAGCATCTGCGCGAACGCCAGCGTGATCATGATGAAGTAGACGCCGCGGGTCCGCAGCGAGATCGCGCCGATCGCCAGCGCCGCGAGCGACGTCACGGCGAGCGTCGCCGCGAGATGCGCGGTGCCGCTTAGCACGCCCTCGCTGATCATGATCGCGCAGACGTAGGCGCCGAGGCCGACGAAGGCAGCGTGGCCGAACGAGACGAGTCCGCCGTAGCCGAGCACGAGGTTGAGGCTGGTCGCGGCGATCCCGTAGACGAGGATGCGGCTCGCCAGGCTCAGGTAGAAGTCGAGCCCGAAGCCACGCAGCAGCCACGGCAGCGCGAGGGCGAGGGCAACCAGCACAGCCAGCGCGACAGCGGATCGCAGGCGCGCCGTCGTCGCGCTCGCCGGCGCGCCCGCTGCCGGCTTGCCCGCCGCCAGCTCGCCCGGCGCCGTCACGTCCGCGCCGGGAACAGGCCTTGCGGCTTGATCGCCAGGACCATGGCCATGAAGACGTAGACCGCGATCGAGGCGATCGCCGGGCCGGCGGCGCTCGCCCATTGCGGCGGCAGGAACTCGCGCAGCACGTGCTGCAGCAAGGTGCGCCCGAGCGTGTCGATGCCGCCGACCAGGAGCGCGCCGACGAGGGCGCCGCGGATCGAGCCGATGCCACCGATGACGACGACGACGAAGGCGAGGATCAGGATGTTCTCGCCCATGCCGACCTGCACCGCGAGCAACGGCCCGAGCAGCGCGCCGGCGACAGCGCAGAGCGCCGCGCCGATGCCGAAGACGACCGTGAAGAGGCGCAAGATGTCGGTGCCCATCGCCGTCGCCATCTCGCGGTTCGAGGCGCCGGCGCGAACCAGCGCGCCCACCCGCGTCTTCTGCACCAGCAGCCACAGCAGCAGCGCCAGGGCCAGGCCGACGCCGAGGATGAGGAGTCGGTAGGCCGGGTATTGCAGCCCGGGCAGCAACTCGACCGGACCGGCGAGCGCGGCCGGCGCCGACAGCGGCAGGTCGTTGCCGAAGACCATCTTCACGCCGTCGTTGAGGATCAGGATCAACGCGAAGGTGGCGAGCACTTGCGACAGATGGTCGCGCGCATAGAGCGTGCGCAGCAAGACGACCTCGAGCGCCATCCCGAACAGGCCGGTGAGCGCCACCGCAGCCGCGACGCCGAGCACGAACGATCCGGTCAGGCCGACCAGCCAGGCGGCCAGGAAGGCGCCGACCATGTAGAGCGAGCCGTGCGCCAGGTTGATCATGTCCATGACGCCGAAGACCAGCGTCAGGCCGGCGGCAAGCAGGAACAGCATCAGGCCGAACTGCAGGCCGTTCAGCGCCTGCTCGAGGATCAGCACCGGAGAAGACCGCCGGCGCCTCTCACTTCATGCCGCAGCTCTGCACGTACGCGTCGCCATGGTTCTTCAGGATCGGCTCGTTGAACGACTTGTTGATCAGGCCACCCTTGCCGTCGTTGCCGATCGTGCGGACGTAGTAGTTCTGGATCGGATACTGATTGGTGTTGAACCTGAACGGGCCGCGCACCGATTCGAACTTCGCCGCCTTCAGTGCCTTCAGCACCGCACCCTGGTCGTCGAGCTTGCCCTTGGTGTCGCGCACCGCGGCGCCGATGAGCAGTGCCGCGTCGTAGCCCTGCGATGCGTAAAGCGTCGGCACCCGCTTGTATTCCTTCTCGAACTCGGCCACGAACTTCTGGTTCGCCGGATTGGTGAAGTCGGGCGACCAGTGTGCGGTGTTGAAGAGGCCGGCCATCGCCTGGCCCACTGGGCCAATCACGTCCTGGTCGGCCGAGAAGCCCGGCAGCAGCAGCGTCGTGTCCTTGCCCAGACCGGCGCCGACATACTGCTTGATGAAGTTGATGCCCATGCCGCCGGGCAGGAAGATGTAGACCGCCTGCGGCTTGGCGGCGCGGATCTCGGCGAGCTCGGCGGCGTAGTCGAGCTGGCCGAGCTTGGTGTAGTTCTCGCCGACGATCTGGCCCTTGAAGGTGCGCTTGAAGCCGGCGAGCGAATCCTTGCCCGCCTGGTAGTTCGGCGCCACGAGGTACACGGTCTTCAGGCCGCGCGTGTTCGCGAACTGGCCCGCGGCCTCGTGGTACGCGTCGTTCGGCCACGAGACGGCGAAGAAGAGCGGGTTGCAGTCCTTGCCGGCCATCGACGACGGCGCCGCGTTCGGGCTGATGTAGATCGTCTTGTTGTCGAGCGCCTCGGGCAGGGCCGCGAGCATGATGTTCGAGAAGACGACGCCGGTCATGAAGTCGACCTTGTCGCGCTTGATGTCCTTTTCGAACAGCTGCTTGGCGACGTCGGGCTTGAACTGGTCGTCGCTGACGAGCACCTCGGCCGGCAGGCCGCCGAGCTTGCCGCCGCTGAGCTTCACCGCCAGCAGGAAGCCGTCGCGGATGTCGACGCCGAGCGCCGACGATGGCCCCGACAGCGTGCTGACGAAGCCGACCTTGACCTTGTCAGCGGCCTGCGCGGAGAGCGCGAGCCACGGCAGGACGCAGGCAAGCGCGGCGGCGCGAACGGACGGTGGTGCGGACATGAAGCGGCCTTTGCGAATGGTGGAGCCGGGAGCGAGCGCGGCGATTGCAGGTAGCGTGGTCAGGAGAGTCATTCGGGGATCAGCCGCCAGGCGCCGTCCTTCAGTTGCATGAGCTCGCGGCCGCGTCGGTCGAAGCCGGAGTGGTCGGCGGCCGACATGTTGTAGACGCCCTGCGTGCCGACCAGCTCCTTGATCTGCTCGAGCGCGTCGCGCAGGGCCGAGCGAAACTCCGGCGTGCCGGGCCTGGCCTTCTTCGCCGCTTCGGGCACCGCCTTTTGCAGCAGCAAGCCGGCGTCGTAGACATTGGCGCCGAAGGTCGCGGGCTTGCTGCCGTACATCTTTTCGTAGGCGGCGATGTAGTCCAGCGCCACCTTCTTCGCCGGGTTCGAGTCGGGTATCTGGTCGAGCACCAGCATCAGGCTCGCGGCCATCACCGCCCCCTCGACGGCCTTGCCGCCGAGGCGCACGAAGTCGGGCGTGGCGGCGCCGTGGGTCTGGTAGATCTGGCCCTTGTAGCCGCGCTCGACCAGCGTCGTGTGCGGCAGGACCGTGCCGCCGCCGGCGGCGCCGACGAGCACGGCATCGGGGTTGGCGGCGATGATCTTCGCGGCCTGGCCGACCACGCTCTGGTCGCTGCGCGCGTAGCGCTCGTTGGCAACGAGCTTGATGCCGACCTTCTCGGCCATCGGCACGAAGGTGCGATACCACGACTCGCCGTAGGCATCCGAAAAGCCGATGAAGCCGACCGTCTTGACGCCGTGCTTGACCATGTGCGAGACCAGCGCCTGGGAGATCAGGTCGTCGTTCTGCGTCGTCTTGAAGACCCAGCGCTTCTGCGCGTCCATCGGCAGCACCACCGCCGGCGTGCCGACCGGTGCCAGCAAGGGCGTCTTCGCCTCGGCGACGAACTGGATCGCGCCCATCGCGTTCGGCGACCCCGACGGGCCGATGATGGCGTCGACGTTCTGCTCGGCGAGCAGCCGCTTGACCAGCGCCACCGACTGGGTCGGATCGGAGGCGTCGTCGTAGACGATGTAGTCGACGTCGATGGCGCCGATCTTCTTCGGCAGCAGCGCCGCGGTGTTCTTCTGCGGAATGCCGACCACGGCGGTCGGCCCGGTCGAGGAGGCGATGACGCCGATCTTCATCTGCGCCTCGGCGCTGAGACAGGCAGCCGCGGTCAGGGCGACGGCAGCGAAACGGCTCACGGTGGAAAGTGTCACGATGTCGTTCCTCGATGGGTGAAAAGACTCAGATCCCGTCGTCGACGAGGGCCAGGACGCGCAACGGGCTGCCGCTGCCCTTCTCGATCTTCAGCGGCGGGCAGATCAGCATCGCACCGGTCGGTGGCAGCTGGTCGAGATTGGCGAGGCACTGCAGGCCATATCTTCCGGCCCCGTGCATGTAGTAGTGGCACGGGTACGGCGGGCGCAGGTGATCGGCCTGGCCGGCGTCGGTGCCGATCGCTTCCGAGCCGAAGCCGAGCACGCCGCGCGCCTCGACCAGGAAGCGGACCGCCTCGGTCGAAGGACCGGGCGTGTGCTGGCCGGTGTCGTCGAAGTTCTGGTATGCCTCGGCATCGGCGCCGCGCTTCGACCAGTCGGTGCGCATCAGGAACCAGGCGCCCTCAGGAATGCGGCCATGCCTCGCCTCGAAGCGCTCGATGTCGTCGACGCTGAGAAGGTAGTCGGCGTCGGCTCTCACCTGTTCGGAGCAGTCGAGCACGCATGCGGGTGCCACGAAATGCTGCGCCGGGATCGTGTCGACCGAGTTGTTCGCGAGGTCGCGTCCGGAGATCCAGTGGATCGGCGCGTCGAAGTGGGTGCCGGTGTGCTCGCCGCAGGAGAAGTTGTTCCAGTACCAGCCGGGGCCGCGCGCGTCGTACGCCGAGACCTCCTCGATCCGGAACGGCCAGCATTGGCCCATCTCCGGCGGCAGGGCGATCTGCGGAAAGCCGGGGCTGAGCGTCTGCGTCAGGTCGACGACGCGGATGCGCCGGCTCGCCAGCGCGGCCGCCAACTGGCCGAGCAGCGAGGCCGGCCCGACAGCCGGATTCGCGGTGGCCGCCTGGCTTCGGCGAGATAGGGTTTGTTTCATCGCTGGCGGATGACAAGACTGGAAATATGCGGTGAGTGTCACAGGAAATCGGCGCCGATCGGCAGTCTGATCGCAACTCATCGATCGCCGCAATCAAGGAACTGCGATGAATCCGAACAAGGCACGCTGCGAAAAGGGCGACTTCACACGCGTGGCGGGAACCATGCGAGGCAGCGGCGAAGCGCTGGTCAAGTCGATCGGCGTCGCGAAGGGACTGAAGGTTCTCGATCTGGGCTGCGGCGACGGCACCGCCGCGGTTCCCTCGGCACACCTCGGAGCCGACGTCCTCGGCGTCGACATCGCCGCCAACCTGGTCGCTGCCGGCAACGAACGGGCGCAGACGCTCGGCCTGGCGAACTGCCGCTTCCAGGAGGGCGATGCGTCCGACCTGAACGAGCTTGCCGATCGCAGCTTCGATCTCGTCGCCAGCATCTTCGGCGAGTCAGCGCGGCATATTCGCCACCGCCATCCGAGGGCTTCGTCAGCCCGATGACGTGGGGCGTCGAAAGCAATGTGGTCGAGCGGTTCGGCGCCGCGGGCATCCCCAGGGAGGCGATCAGCTGCGTGAAAGACGCCTTCACCTTTACCTCCGACGGCCCGCCGGCGGCGTTCGTCGACGAGTTCAGGCGCTACTACGGGCCGACCATGAATGCGTTCGAGGCCGCCGAACGGGGCGGTCGCGCCGGCGCGCTGCAAGCCGAGCTCGAAGCGCTGTTCAAGGCCCAGAACAAGAGCGGCAGCGCGGACCGGACCTTGCTCGAGGCTACCTTCTTGCGCGTGACGGTCGCAGTGGCGTAACGGCCTCGGCTCGGCGGGCCGCCAACCTCAATTCGCGGCAGCGATCCGCTCGGCCAGCCGCAGCAGGCTGCGGTCGCTGCCGGCCGGGCCGAGCAGCGAGATCCCGAGCGGCGCGCCGAGCCGGCTGCCGAGCGGCAGCGACAGTTGCGGAAAGCCCGCCAGGCCGGCGATGCAGAGCATCCGCGTGGCCTGGTTGCGGTAGTCCTCGAGGCTGGCGTCGTCGGCGCTTGCCAGCGGTGCGACGTCGGGCATCGTCGGCATCAGCAGCACGCCGTCGCTGCCGAGCAGCCTGGTCAGATGGGCGCGAAAGCGGTTGCGAAAGGCGCTGGCTTCGGCGACCTGCGCATCGGTGACGTCGCGGGCCCAGGCGAAGCGCTGCGCCACACCCGGCCCGAGCGGCGGCGCGAAGCGGTCGATCAGCGCGCCGTCGGTGCGCCAGGCCTCCCGCCCCTGCACGTAACGAAAACTCCA
Organism: Pseudomonadota bacterium; assembly: GCA_030946925.1. Classification (GTDB taxonomy): domain Bacteria; phylum Pseudomonadota; class Gammaproteobacteria; order Burkholderiales; family Burkholderiaceae_C; genus Schlegelella_A. The sequence goes on along the minus strand of JALYXU010000059.1, from coordinate 2,082 downwards.
GTACATCGCCTCGAAGCTGTCGAGCACGGCCGCGACCGGTGCTGCCTTGCCGAGCACGGCCTCGACCTGATCGCGCGGCCCGCGCTGCGCGTCGAGCACCTCGGCCTCGAGCAAACCCCAGACGTCGGTCGGTGCGAGCAGGCGGACAGCCGCGGCCGGCAGCGGCGCGGCATCGGTACCGAGCAGCACGTCGGCGACGCGCGCATAGGTGGCCACGTCGCGCGTGAACCAGCCGCAGGTGTCGAAGCTCGGCGCCAGGTCGAGCGCGCCCTCGAGGCTGACCCGCCCCTGGGTCGGCCTCAAGCCGACCAGTCCGCAGTGGTTGGCCGGCGCCCGGACCGAGCCGCCGGTGTCGCTGCCGAGCGCCAAATCGCAGAGGCCGTTCGACACCGCCGCAGCCGAGCCGGATGAGGAGCCGCCCGTGATGCGGTCCGGGGCCGCGCCGTTGACGGGCGAGCCGAAGTGCGCGTTCTGGCCGTTCATCGAGAACGCCAGCTCGTCGGTGATGGTCTTGCCCGCGAACCGCGCGCCGGCATCGAGCAGGCGTTGCACGGTGGCTGCGTTCGTGGTCTTGATGCCGGACATGGCGAGCACGAACGGCTGGCCGCCGCTGGTCGGGTAGCCGGCAACGTCGTAGAGGTCCTTGACGGCGAACGAGAGGCCGGCGAGCGGGCCAGTCGCGGCGTGCGGCACGTCGGCGTCCGGATAGGGCATGAAGGCTCGGGCGGCGTCTCGGGTCGTGTGCATCGGCATCCTCGTCTCGGAGACTCGATCGTCGCACGACCGACATCTTGCGGCCGGTGCCGCTGTCCGATCGCTTGCCGGCCGCTGGCCGAAGTCACTCAGAATCGTGCATGGCCATGCTGCTCGAACGCCGAGACGCTCTGGAAGAACCTGCCAAGCTGCCCGCGCACGCGCTCGCCGTGCGGAATTCCTGAAGATGGAGCTCGTCGAACGTGAAGCGGCGCTACAGACACTGAGATAGCGGCTTCAGGCGGCCTCGATGTGCGGCCACGTCGTCCTGGTCGCCGGCGAGGCCGGCGTCGGCAAGACCAGCGTCTTGCGTGCGCTCGCCGCCAGCCATGCAAACGTCTGGTGGGGCGGGTGCGACGCCCTGCAGACGCCGCACCCGCTGGCGCCGCTGCTCGACATCGCCCGCGATGCCGAGGTGCGTTTCGCCGACCGACTGGCCGGGCCGAGGCCAGCGCTGTTCGAAGCCGTGCTCGACGACTTGCGCCTGCCCGCCGACCCCGTGCTGATGGTGATCGAAGATGCCCACTGGGCCGACGACGCCACGTTCGACCTGATCAAGTTCCTTGGCCGGCGCATCGAACGCACGCACGCCTTGCTCGTCGTCAGCTTTCGCGATGACGAGGTTCCGGCCGCCCATCCGCTGCGCCGGGTGATCGGCGAGCTGCCGCGAGCGGCGCTTACTCGCATCGAGCTGTCGCGCCTGTCGCCCGAGGGCGTCGAGACGCTCGCGCGCCGCGCCCTGCGCTCTCCCGCCGGCTTGTTCGACGCGACCCAGGGCAACCCGTTCTTCGTGACCGAGCTGCTGCGCCACCGCTTGAACGAGATGCCGCGCACGGTGCAGGACCTCGTGCTCGCGCGTTTCGCGCGGCTCGACAAGCCGGCGCAAGCCATCGTGCGCCTGGTGTCGATCGTGCCCGGACGCCTCGAGCGCTGGCTGCTCGAGGCGCTGCTTGCGCCGACGCTGCCCGCGCTCGAAGCGTGCCTGGATTCGGGTCTGCTGCTGTCAGACGCGACGAGCTTCAGCTTTCGCCACGAGCTGGCCCGGGCGGCCGTCGAGACCGCACTCGCCGCGCCGGTGCCGCAATCGCTGCACGCCCAGGTCCTGCGTGCCGTCGCCGATCGACGGCCGCTCGATGCCGGCAGCGCTTCTCGCGCATCCTCGCCCGCCCGACCACGACGATCGCGCGAGTGATGGCGCTGGTGGCGCTCGGCCGGTTGCGCGTGCGCCGCGGCGACCAGGGCGTGGGCGACGCGCTCGACGAGGCGCTCGCGCTCGCCGGCCCGGAACAGACGCTGCAGCGCATCGCGCCCGTTCGCGCCGCTCGCGCC
>JALYXU010000267.1 GCA_030946925.1 Pseudomonadota bacterium | reverse complement strand
ACATGGAACAGGCGCTCGACCGCAATCCCTTGCCGCCGAGCTATCTGCCGGGCTTTTATGCAACCGCTCTGTGGGCGAGCCGTCGCTATGCCGAAGCGATTCGCGTCGCCGACGACTGCCTGGTCAGAGCACCAGATTTCTGGCGCTGTCGCCAGGACCGCATCGCTGCGCTGGCGGAGCTTGGGCGCCTGCAGGAAGCGCGCGCCGAGGCCGCAGTCTTGATGGCGCGAGTGCCGCAGATGACCGCGTATCGGTTCGGCCAGGTTTTCGCCGACGGCGCAGCTGCCTTGCGCGACCGGCGCGCCGCCGCCGCCCAAGCTGCGGGTGTTCCCGCACTTCAGGATCCGGGTCACTAAAGCGATCGACCTTCTTTCGGCGTTTCTTCGTCGCTTTTCGTCGCGCCTTCGGGACTTCTGGCAGCGGTGTCGGCCAAGCTCGCTCGGCGCTATCCCAGCGCCCGGCCGATGTTGGCTGATCAACCTGGAGAGTCACGATGAAACACGCATTTCGCAAGAGCCTGACGACGGCAGGTCTCGCCTTGCTGCTGGCGGCAGGCGGTGCCCACGCGGACGGGTCCGCAACAGGCCACGACGACGACAGCGATCGCAACCGTGGCGGGCACGAGCTCGAGGGCACGTGGATCGTCACCTTCACGCCGCCATTCGGCGGAGCGACTTTTCTTGCCGTCACGTCCTATATCCCGGGTGGGGTGTCGATTCTTTCCCCGGATCGCCTCCCGCCCGTGCCTGGATTGGGCACCACCATCGGCACCGCGCAAGGCAGCTGGCGAGCGGTCGGACACCGGCAGTTCGTCTCGACGCACGTCGAGTTCCGCTATGGGTCGGTAGGGGAAGTGTTGGGGACGGCCAAGGTCAGGGCAACGACCCGGCTCACCTCGGACGACACCTTCGATGGGCATGGCCAGCTTGTGTTTTGCGACGCAATGCTCGACCACTGCTCGGCTCCGGGCGCTGCTCTTGCAACGGTCAGCGGCAGGCGCTTGCGCGCGGAAGCGCCGATCCTGCCTTAATTCCTATTGCTGCCGGCCGATCGTTGGGCGGCTGATCGGGGTCATTGCTCTCCTCGGGTTCGGGGCGTCTGGCTAGACTGAAGCCGACTGCCTCGGACATCTTGATGGAGACGACATGAACCTGTTTCGTCGCTTTGCTCTTTTCTGCGGCGTAGTCGCTGCCGGTCTCGTCGCGACGCCGGCTTCGGCTCAGCAAAAGCTCGACTTCATCCTCAACTGGGTACCCGGCGGCGATAACGCGCCGTATTACTACGCCAAGAAGATGGGCTGGTACAAGGATGCCGGCATCGACCTGAACCTCGAGCCCGGCAAGGGCTCGGCGGCGGCGGTCCAGCGCGTCGGCGCGGGCTCCAACCAGATCGGCCTCGCCGACATGCCCAACGCGCTGGCCCTGCGCGGCAAGGGCGCGGACACGGTCGGCGTCTTCAACGTCTATGCCAATTCGCCGCAGGGCCTCTACTGGCTGAAGAGCTCGGGCATCAAGTCGGTGAAGGACTTGGCCGGCAAGAAAATCGGCAACCCCGCCGGCGACGGCGCCCGGACGATGTGGCCGGCGCTGGCCAAGGCCAACGGCATGGACCCGGCCTCGGTCACCTGGGTCAACATCGACGCCAACTCGAAGCTCGCCGCATTGAAGGCGCATTCGATCGATGCAACCACCTCGTTCTACAACATCCACCACATCTTCCAGCGAGAGCTCGGCAACGACATGGGCTTCGTGGCCTGGAAGGATGCAGGCCTCAACACCTACGGCAACACGGTGATCGTCAACGGCGACTTCCTGAGGAAGAACAAGCCGGTGATCGCGGCCTTCGTCAAGGTCACGCAACGCGCCTTCGCCGCCTGCGTGAGCACGCCGAAGCCGTGCGTGCAGGCCCTGATCGACGCCAACGGTGCCTTGCAGCTCGATAACGAAGCCACCAACTGGTCGCTGGTCGAAGTGCTGATGCGCGACAAGCACTCCGAGACGGTGGCGCTCGGCATCCTCGACGACGCGCGCATGGCCGCCGACTACGACCTGGTCAAGACCTACATCGGCCTCGACACGCCCTTCGACGTCAAGACCGCCTACACCAACGAGTTCCTCGACCGCTCGATCAAGATGCCGAAGTGAGCGATGCGGTGAACCCCCGAGCGCCACGGATCCGGACCACCGTCGTCGGCTCCTACCCGGTGCCCGACTGGCTGGTCGCGGCGCCGTCCGAGCAGGGCCTGATCGACGCGACACGGGTCGTCATCGCCACCCAGGAAGCCGCCGGCGTCGATGTCGTCTGCGACGGCGAGCTGTATCGGTTCGACCTGAACCATCCCGAGACCAACGGGATGATCGAGTACTTCGTGCGGCCGATGCAAGGCGTCCGCTACGCGATGAGCTTCGACGAGGTGACGGCGTACCGCGGTCTGCCCGGCATGCGCTTCCGGAGCCGACCTCCCGGGGTTGTCGACGGCCCGATCGGCAGCGGCACGCTCGACCTGCCGCTGGCCTGCCAGCGCGCCGCGGCGCTGGCGAACAGACCCTTCAAGTTCACCGTCACCGGCCCGCACATGCTGGCCAAGACGCTGCTCGACCGCCACTACCCGGACACGCCCGCGCTCGCCCACGCCATCGCCGACGTCCTCGCCGAGCAGGTCAGCCATCTCGACGCCGACGTCGTGCAGATCGACGAGGCCAACCTGCCGGGCCACCCCGAGGAATGGGAGTGGGCGGCGTCGGCGATCAACCGTGTCCTCGACGCCGTGAAGACGACGCCGGCAGTGCACCTGTGCTTCGGCAACTACGGCGGCCAGAGCGTGCAGAGCGGCATCTGGGAGCAGCTGATGCGCTATCTCAACGCGCTGCACGCCGACCATGTGGTGCTCGAATGCGCGCATCGGCCGCCCGCGGAGCTTGCGGTGTTCAAGGACCTCAAGCCCGAGATCGGCTTCGGTCTCGGCGTCGTCGACATCAAGGCCACCGAGGTCGAGTCGGCCGATGCGGTGGCACGGGCAATCGAGCGCGCCGAAGCGCTGCTCGGGGTCGGCCGCGTCAAATACATCCATCCCGACTGCGGCTTCTGGATGCTGAAGCGGCCGATCGCCGACGCCAAGATCCAGGCCCTGGCGAAAGGGCGCGACCTGTACGAAGGCCGCGCCGCGCATGTCGAGCCCGGCGAAGGCCGAGCCTAGGGCGACTGTCCTGAATGCCCTACGAGGGCCGGTAACGATCGCGCAGCGCCTGGGTGGCGCTGCGCAGCAGGTTGAGGTCGCTGCCGACGGCGACGAAGCGCGCGCCCATCGCCAGATAGCGCCTGGCGTGTGCCTCCACCGGCGCCAGGATGCCGATTGCCTTTCCGGCGGCGCCGACCGCGTCGAACACCGCCTTGATCGCCGCTTGCGACTCGGGATGCTCGGCATCGTTGAGATGGCCATACGCGGCCGACAGATCGGCCGGGCCGATGAAGACGCCGTCGACGCCGTCGACCGAGGCGATCTGCTTCGCTGCCTCGAGCCCCTTGCGGCTTTCGATCTGCACCAGCACGCAGATCTGCTCGTTGATGCTGTCGAAATAGCCATCGACGCTGCCGAAGCGGTTGCTGCGGGTCGAGCCCGAGACGCCGCGAACGCCTTGTGGCGGGTAGCGCGTCGCGGCGACTGCCTGGCGAGCCTGCTCGACGGTTTCGACCATCGGCACCAGCAGGTTGTGAAAGCCGGCGTCGAGCAGCCGCTTGATCTCGACCGTGTCGTTCGAGGCCGGCCGGGCGATCGGCGCGCTGACGCTGTCCTTCAAGGCCATCAGTTGCGGAATGAAGGTGGTGACGTCGTTGGGCGCGTGCTCGCCGTCGAGCAGCAACCAGTCGAAGCCGGCCATGCCCAGGACCTCGGCGGAGGTCGGGCCCACCAGCGAGGTCCAGCAGCCGATCAGGGTCTCACCGGCGAGCAGGCGCTTGCGAAACGAGTTCGGAAACGCCGAGTAGGCAGTGGCTGCGATGGGCATCGAAATCCTTTGTAGGGGCTAGCTGTGGCCGACGATGGCGTGCGGAACGTAGGGCGCTTCGAGCTCGGCGATATCGGCCGGGGACAGCTGCAGCGACAGTGCCGCGACGGCGTCGTCGAGCTGCTCCGGCTTGGTCGCGCCGACGATCGGCGCCGCCACCTCGCTCTTCGCGAGCACCCACGCCAGCGCCACCTGGGCCCGCGGCCGGCCGAGCCGTGCCGCGACCGTGGCGACCGCCTCGACCACCTTGCGATCGGCGTCTGCGGTCTTGGCGTAGAGACCGCGTCCGAACTCGTCGGTCTCGGCGCGGGCGCTGCCAGCGTCCCAGTCGCGGGTCAGGCGGCCGCGAGCCAGCGGACTCCACGGAATGACGCCGACGCCCTCGGCCTTGCACAACGGCAGCATCTCGCGCTCTTCCTCGCGATAGAGCAGGTTGAGATAGTTCTGCATGGTGGCGAAGCGGGCCCAGCCATGCCGGTCCGATAGGGCCAGCGCCTTGGCGAACTGCCAGGCGTACATCGACGAGGCGCCGATGTGCAGGGCCTTGCCGGCCCGGACCACGTCGTTCAGCGCCTCGAGCGTCTCTTCGATCGGCACCAGCGGATCCCAGCGGTGGATCTGGTACAGGTCGACGTGGTCGGTGCGGAGCCGCTTCAGGCTGGCGTCGATCTCGGCCAGGATCGCTTTTCTCGACAGGCCGGCGCCGTTCGGTCCCTTGTGCATGCGGCCGTTCACCTTGGTCGCGATCACCACCTCGCCGCGGCGCGCGTATTTCAACAGCGCCCCGCCGGTGATCTCTTCACTGCTGCCATCGGAATAGACGTTGGCGGTGTCGAAGAAATTGATGCCGAGGTCGAGCGCCTTCTTGAAGAACGGCTGGCTGACCGGCTCGGTCAGGGTCCAGGCGTGGTTGCCGCGCTGCGGCTCGCCGTAGCTCATGCAGCCGAGGCAGATCCGCGAGACGTCGAGGCCGGTCCGGCCGAGCTTGATCGTGTTCATGC
>JALYXU010000255.1 GCA_030946925.1 Pseudomonadota bacterium | reverse complement strand
GGCGCCGCCGCGAAACGGCCGCTCGCTGCGACGCGCGCACCTTGCCGCACTTCGAAGGCAAGAGCCGACGCATCGCGCGAGAAGACGATGTCGATGCGCGATCCGGGCAACACCGGCGCCGTGAATTTGACGACGGCGATGCACGGGGCGATGCCGATCAGCGCGGCCAGCCCCGGCGCATCGCGTGCGGCTTCCATCACCTCGGCAAGCAGGGCGACGCCGGGCAGGATCGGTCGACCCGGAAAATGACCGGCGAAGGCGGGATGGTCGGCAGCGATGACGACATGCCGCGTCGACTCGCCGCCGATGAAAACGTGCCGCGTCGAATCGCCGGCGATCGGACCCCGTGCCGCGCTCATGCTGCGCTGTGGCTGGCCGCCAGCTCGGAAAGCCGTGCCGCCGTCAGCTTGCCGGTCGCCTCGCGCGGCAGGGCCTCGACATGGACGATGCGCCGCGGCAGGAACGCCGCGTCCAGGCGGAGGCGGAGCGCGTTGCGGATCTGTTCGCGGCCGAGGCCGGGAGCGACCACGAAGGCGACCAGCCGCGCGGTGCCCGCCGCGTCGATCTGCTCGGGCGGCATCCAGAAGGCGCCGTCGCGAACGCCGTCGACGGCGTTGAGGTGGAAGTCGAGGTGGCCGATCGAGCTGCGCTTGCCGGCGATGTTGACGAGGTCGTTGGCGCGGCCGAGCAGGCGAAACGTGGTCGGGCTCAGGACCTCGAGGATGTCGGCGAGCGGTGTCGGTTGCGGCACGTGGCCGCCGCTGACGCTGCTCGCGTCGCCGTCGCCTTGCAGCGTCAGGCCGTCGAAGCTGCGCCACTCCGGGCCGTCGGTGGTTCGCCGGGTGGCGACCTGGCCGGCTTCGGTGCAGCCGTAGATCTCGAGCAGCGGCGCGCCGAAAGCCTGCTCGGCACGTGCCGCCGGTTGCGGCGCCAGCGGGGCGGTGGCACAGAGGACCAGATCGAGGCGAGGCAGCGCCAGGCCCGATTCGAGCAGCGAACGAAGATGAAACGGCGTCGTCACCAGCATCCGCGGCCGGCTTGCGCGCTCGAGCGCGGCAACGATGTCGACCGGGTAGAACGGCCGCGCCGCATCGAACGCGGCGCCGCCGTGCATGGCGATCAGGACGCTGGATTCGAAGCCGTACATGTGCTGCGCGGGGACGGTCGCGACCAGCGTCACGCCGGCCAGCGTCTCGCGGCCGATCGCCTGGGCGAGCCGTGTCGACTCGGCCCAGGCGCTGCGGACCAGGAGCGGCCACGGCTTGGCGTGCGGCACCGGCTCGCCGGTCGAGCCGGAGGTCAGGACATGGGCGGCGATCAGATCGTCCGGGATCGACGGGCTGGCGGCGATGCCGGTCGAGCCCTGCTGCGCCGCATGGACGACCACCGGCAGGCCATGGGCGCTGTTGTCGCCGGGTTCGACCAGGGCATAGGCGGCGGTGAAGCGGGCGCGCAGGCGAGCGATCGTGTCCGGCGTGCGGTTCGGCGGCAGCAGGCTGCTCTGGCCGCGCAGCAACGCGGCGCCGAGGCCGACCGCGAAGCGATAGCGATCGCCGGAGAGATTGAGCATCGACCCGGCCGCTGGCAGGCGCTCGGCGAGCGCCGTCGCGTCGGCCAGATAGGAGCGCCTCGAGATCGGCACGCCGTCGCGAACGGCCAGCGGCAGATCGAGCGCCCCGGCCACCAGCAGCAGGCTCATGGCGCGCCGTTGCGATGCGCGTAGGCGCTCATGGCAGCGCTCAGCGTGGCCCGCTCGAATTCCGGATGCAGGCGATAGCGCAGCGTGTGCTCGGCGACGAACAGCGCTGCGATCACCAGCGGCGTGGCGAAGTTGGCGAAGGTCGCCCAGATCTCGAAAGGCGCGGCCACGAACAGGCAGACCGAGACCCCCGCCATCGCCGCGAAGTAGACCGCCCAGGCGATGGTGACGCGCCGCGAGTAGGCTTCCATGGCCGGCGTCAGGCCGCGGTGGACGCGTCGGGCCAGGGCCGTGATCAAGGGCTCTTGGCCGGGCCGGAGCGTCATCACGAAGAGAACCGCCAGGCCGGCGTGGACCCCGGCATGTTGCAGCAGGTAGAGCAACCGCGGTGCGATGCCGCCGCCACGCCACGCCTGGGCGAGCAACGCGGCCAGGCCGACCGCGCAGAGCGTCGCCAGGACGCGCTGCCGGCGTTGCCACAGGTGGACCGAGAGCAGCAGCAGCATCGGCCCGACGATGACGGCGCCATTCCACCGCCACTCCGGCGCCCTCGTCATCAACCAGTGGCAGGCCACGACATAGGCGACGACCGAGAGGGCGACCGCGACGGCACGGCCACGCATGGGTTCAGCTCTGGCGATGGCTGGCGATGTGATCGGTCAGGCTCGCCAGCGACTTGAAGATGCGGACGTTGTCCTCGTCGTCGGACTTGAGCTGGAATCCGTAGCGTTGCGAGACCACCAGGGCGACCTCGAGGATGTCGATCGAATCGAGGCCGAGGCCTTCGCCGTAGAGGGGCGCGTCGGGATCGATCGCTTCGGGGGCGATGTCGAGGTTGAGCGCTTCGACCAGAAGGCCGGCGACCTCGGCTTGCAGATCGGTATGAGCCAGAGCCATGGTTGTTCTTGGAGCGAGCAAATGAGAGGCAGCGCGCTGGCCGCGGAGTCGAACGAGTCTAGCAAACAGCCCCGTCCGAGACCTTACTCAACGCGCGCGCCTGACGCCTTGACGACACGCTCGTACTTGGCCAGCTCAGCGGCGACGAAGGACGCGAATTGCGACGGCGACATCGGCATCGGCTCGGCGAACAGGCTGGCCAGCCGCGCCTTCGGTCCGGGCGAGTCGATCGCCTCGACGAACGCGGCGTTCAGGCGCGCGGTCGTGTCTTGCGCCATGCGGGCAGGCCCGAACAGGCCGAACCAGGTGTCGATGTCGAAGCGCGCCAGGCCGAGCCGGGCGCCGGCCTCGGCGATCGTCGGCACGTCGGGGATGGCGCTGGCGCGGCGCGCGGTCGTCACCGCCAGCGCCTTCAGCCTGCCGGCCTTGATGTTGGCCGACGCCGAGGCCAGGTTGTCGAAGGACAGGTCGACCTGACCCGAGAGCAGCGCCAGCTGCGCCGGGCTGCCGCCGGCATACGGGATGTGAACCATGAAGACGCCGGCCTGCTGCTTGAACATCTCGCCGGCGAGATGGCCGGCGCTGCCGTTGCCGCCCGAACCGTAATTCAGCTTGCCCGGATTCCTCTTCGCGTAGGCGACCAGATCGGCGACGCCCGCGATGCCCATCCGTGCCGCCACCTCGGGGCTCATCACGAGCACGTTCGCTACCCTGGCCACGCCGGTGATCGGCGTGAAGTCGCGGATCGGGTCGTATGGCAGCCTGGCGTAGAGCCAGCGATTGATGGCGTGGGTGGCGACCGCGCCCATGACAAGGGTGTTGCCGTCGGGAACGGCCCTGGCCGCGACGTCGGCGCCCAGGTTGCCGCCGGCGCCGGGCCGGTTGTCGACGAAGACGGCGCCGAGGCTGTCCTTGACCGCGTCGGCCAGGGCCCGGGCGACGATGTCGAGCGGCCCGCCGGGCGGGTAGGGAACGATCAGGCGGATCGGCCGGGCCTGCGCCT
>JALYXU010000245.1 GCA_030946925.1 Pseudomonadota bacterium | reverse complement strand
TGGGCGTTGCCGCCGGCCTCCTCGATCCCTTCGACCGCCGCGTCCGCGAGCTTTTGCAGGCCTGAGTTGCACGGCGTGATGGTCGAGTGGCCGTTGGCGACGCCGATCATCGGCTTGCCGAAATCGCCGGCCTCGTAGCCGAGTGCGTAGTACATCGAGCGGTTGGGCGCCCGCGCCGTGCCTTCGGTGATGTGGCGGGAGCGGCGGTTGATCGGCATCGCGGGTCTCGTCTGGCGGGTCGCTGGAACTATACGGCGCAACCGTCTGCGCGGAGCGCGTCTGGCCCGGCCCGACCGCCCGCCCCACGTGCCTCCAGCGCGAAGGCCGACCGTATCATTCGCCGCATGCTCGTTCATCCGCAGTTCAACCCGATCGCGCTCGACCTCTCCAAGATCGGCCTGCCGCTCGCGATCCATTGGTACGGTCTGACGTATCTCGTCGCCTTCGCGCTGTTCCTGTTTCTCGCCGTGCGTCGCTCGCGGCTGCCGCAGTTCGTTGCCGCCGGATGGACCCGGCGCGACGTCGAGGATCTCCTTTTCTTCGGCGTCCTCGGCACCGTGATCGGTGGGCGGCTGGGCTACGTGCTCTTCTACAAGCCCGGCTTTTATGCCAGCCATCCGCTCGAGATCTTCGCCGTCTGGAAGGGGGGCATGGCATTTCACGGCGGCCTGCTCGGGGTCATCGTCGCGATCGCGCTGTTCGCGCGGCTGCGCAAGCGCCGCTTTCTCGACGTCACCGATCTGGTCGCACCGTGCGTGCCAACCGGATTCGCGGCGGGCCGCATCGGCAACTTCATCAACGGCGAACTGTGGGGGCGCTTCGCGAGTGCCGATCTTCCGTGGGGCATGGTCTTTCCGCAGTCCGGGTCGGCGCTGCCCCGTCACCCCTCGCAGCTTTATCAGTTCGCTCTCGAAGGCCTGCTGCTCTTCGTCTTCCTGTGGCTCTACGGCAAGAAAGCACGCGGCCTCGGCCAGGTTTCCGGTGCTTTTTTGATCGGCTACGGCGTGCTGCGTTTCATCGCCGAGTTCTTCCGCGAGCCCGACAATTTCCTTGGCCTCCTGGCGCTGAACATGAGCATGGGCCAGTGGTTGTGCGTGCCGATGATCGGCGCCGGCATCGGCTTGTGGCTCTGGGGCCGTGGTCGCCGTCCGGGCGACGCCGCCGATCTGTCGGCGCAAGCGATGCGGGCCTGAGGGATGGCGATTCGCCAGATCGTTCTCGACACCGAGACGACCGGCCTCAGCCCCGAGTCGGGTGACCGCGTGATCGAGATCGGCTGCGTCGAGCTGGTGAACCGGCGCCTGACCGGACGGAACCTCCACTTCTACGTCAACCCCGAGCGGCGCAGCCACGACGACGCGCTCAAGGTCCACGGCCTGTCGGACGAATTCCTCGCCGACAAGCCGCTCTTCGCGCACATCGTCGAAGAGCTGATCGAATTCGTCCGCGGCGCCGAGATCATCATCCACAACGCTGCCTTCGACCTCGGCTTCCTCGATGTCGAGCTGCGTCGGATCGGCCGGCCCCCCTTCGTCAGCCACGACGTTCGCATCGTCGACAGCCTGTCGATGGCCCGCGATTCCTTCCCCGGCAAATCGAACTCGCTCGACGCGCTCTGCAAGCGCTTCGAGGTGAGCACCGCCGGCCGCAGCCTGCACGGCGCCCTGCTCGACGCAGGCCTGCTGGCCGAGGTTTATGTGCGCATGACGCGCGGCCAGCATTCGCTGGTCATCGATGCTGCCGACGCGCTTGCCGCCGAGTTCGCGGCCCGCCCGGTCGATTTCAGCGGCCTGCTGCTGGTCGTGATCGAGCCCGACCCTGCCGAGGAGGCCGCGCATGCCGCAGTGATGGCCGCGATCGACAAGGCCAGTGGTGGTCATGCCGTCTGGCGCGAGCTCGCCGCCGAAACGGAGGCAAGATAAAATGTGCGGGTACGCCGTCCGCCGAACGCGCCGTACGGGCGGTTAGCTCAGGGGTAGAGCACGACATTCACACTGTCGGGGTCGGGGGTTCGAAACCCTCACCGCCCACCATCGACCGCTTCGCGGTTGCGTGCCGTTGCCGACCCAACCCGGGCCGAAGGCGCGGCGCTCAGCGGGGCACGCCGATTGCTCCGCTGCCCGGCACGACCGGCGTGCGCATCGCAAAGCGTTTTCGTGGCAACTCGTCCCCCCGCACCCTCTCGCAGCGCGGCCGAGCGTGCGGCAGTCACCCACGAGTGGCTGCGCGCCTGCGAGGAATTGCACGAGGCGCTCATCACGCCGATGGGCCTGCCGCCGCGACAATGGGCGGTGAAGGTGTCGCTGGCACGGAAGGTCGACCGCCTCTACGCTAACCTCATCGACTCCTGGCGTCTCTTCGAGGCGTCCGCCGTGACCGACGCAGCATCAAGAGACACCTGAAATCCATGATGAGCCGTGGCCGTCGTTTCTGCACCGCTTCATGAGCGACGACGCGGTCCGCATCATCGTCGTCGACGACGACCGCGACAGCGCCGACATGCTCGGTGAGCTGTTGCGGATGAATGGCTACGACGTGGCCGTCGCCTACGGTGGCGCTCAAGCCCTGCAGCTCGTCGAGGAGCGCCAGCCGCACTGCGTGCTCCTGGACGTCGGCATGCCGGGAATGGATGGCGCCGAGCTGACCGAGCGCTTGCGCGAGCGCTACGGCGACGACATCGTTCTCGTCGCGATCACCGGGCGTGCCAGCAGCGATGCGCGCGTCGCGCCGACGTTCGTGCTGGTCGATCACTATCTGCAAAAGCCGGTCGACCCGGCTCAGCTGCAAAGGCTGCTGCCCAAATAGTCCCGGCGCTGCGCTACGCCGCCTCAGGCGGGTCGCGACTTGATCGGCGTGTAGAGCTGCTCGGCCGCGGCCTCCGGCTTCATGAGGCGCCAGCGCTCGAGCTCAGCCAAGCCGCCGACGGAGGAACGCGCCTCGTCGGCCTTGATGATCGGGTCGAGCTGAAGGACGCGGGCAAGACAGCGAGCGATCCATTCATCGGTGTCGCGCACGTAGTCGGCGCTTTCCTGGGTGCGCTCGGCGGGAAGGCGCTCGGTTTTCTCAAACCGCTGGCTGCCGCCGATGCGGGGCGAGGCGTCCGCTTCATAGGCGCCGGCGACAGCCGACGCGAATTCCGAATCGGCAGCGGCTTCCGGGGCGACCTGGCCGCGGCTGGGCCAAAGCCGATTGGCGGCGGCGAGGAACCCCGCCGGCTCGGCGCCGGCCTGCAGCTTGGCAAGGCGCATCACGAACCGGTCGATCCACTGCTCGCGGGTCACGTTGAAGTCCATCGCGCCGGCCTCAAGCCTCTTGCCACTCGCCATTGACAAGCAGCTGGTGCGGTCCGAACTGGGCCTTGTAGGCCATCTTGCCGCTGCGATCGATCCAGTAGCCCAGATACACGTGCGCCAGACCGAGCTGCCTGGTCTGCTCGATCTGCCAAAGCACGTTGTAGGTGCCGTAGCTCATCTTCGGCTCGGGCTCGAAGAAGGTGTAGACAGCGGACAGGCCGTCGTTCAGGACATCCAGAATGGAGACCATCTTCAGCGCGCCGAGACCGTCGGCAGCGGCTTCCCGAAACTCGACCAGGCGCGAATTGACGCGGCTTTGCAGCAGGAACTGGGTGTATTGGTCAATCGAGTCGTGGTCCATGCCGCCGCCGATGTGCCGGCCGGCCTGATAACGAAGATAGAGCTGGTAGTGCTCGGGCACGAAGCCGAGGCGCAGCACCCGCGCCTCGAGGCCGCCATGCGCACGCTGTGCGCGCCGCTGACTGCGCGTCGGCCGGAACGTTGCGACCGGGACCCGCAACGGCAGGCAGGCGCGGCAGCCGTCGCAATACGGGCGATAGGTGAACATGCCACTGCGACGAAAGCCGTTCGCGACCAGACCGGAATAGGCGTCGGCGTGGATCAGGTGGCTGGGCGTTGCCACCTGCGACCGCGCCATCCGTCCCGGGATGTAGCTGCACGGATAAGGTGCCGTTGCGTAGAACTGCAGCGACGCGAGCGGGAGTTCGTTGGGATAGGTCATCGCGATGCGCGACCGCCGGCCGAGGTCTGGTCGATACCGATCTCCGTCCACATCTTGAAATCATAGGTCCAATCGGTCACGGGCTGCAGCGCCAGCGCCGCCTCGAGTCGACCCAGGAAACAGTCGCGCGGAAACTCGCGGCCGCCGAACGAGGCGAGGTGGCTGGTTCGCTGCTGGCAATCGATGGTCTGGATCTGGTTGCTGCGGCAGAAGGCGACCAGCCCGGCAAGGGCGATCTTCGATGCATCGGTGCGACGCGTGAACATCGATTCGCCGAAGAACATCCGGCCGAGCGACACCCCGTAGAGCCCGCCCGCCAGCTCGCCGTCGATCCACGTCTCGAAGCTGTGCGCGCAACCGGCCTCGTGCCAGCGGCAATAGGCCGCGATCATCTCCGGGACGATCCAGGTCCCGGCCTCGCCGCCGCGGGGCGAGGTCGCGCAGGCCGTGATGACGGCGCTGAAGTTTCGGTCGACGCGCAGCTCGCAGCCGGGGGTCGTGACGAAGCGCTGCAGTGTCTTTCGCAGCGAACGTGCCACCTTGAATTCTTCCGGCAGCAGCACCATCCGCGGGTCGGGCGACCACCAGAGGATCGGCTGGCCGCGGCTGTACCAGGGGAAGATGCCTTTGCCATAGGCCTCGGCCAGGCGGGCGACACCGAGGCCGCCGCCGGCCGCGACCAGCCCCGGGGCTTCGCTTCCGGCGCCGAGGGCCTCGCGTGCGTTCGGCAATGGGTCGTCGGCCCGCTGCAGCCAGCGGATCACTCCGGCTCGCTCACAGCGTCGCGGGGACCGGTTTTTTCTGCCTCAGGGCGACACCGTTTCGCACGGCGACGATTTCCGCCAGGATCGAGACGGCGATCTCGGCCGGCGTCCGACTGCCGATGTCCAATCCGATCGGTCCATGCAGCCGGTCGATCTCGGCCGCGCTCAGGTCGAACAGCAGCAGCCGCTCCTTGCGCTTGGCCGTGTTTCCGCGCGAGCCGAGCGCACCGACGTAGAAGGCCGGCGACTTGAGTGCCTCGAGCAGCACGAGGTCGTCGAGCTTCGGGTCGTGGGTCACGGCGACGACGGCCGTGTGCGGGTCGAGCTGGAGCTCGAGTGCAAGGTCGTCCGGCATGGCCTTGCTGAAGATCGTGCCAGGAACGTCCCAGGTGAGGTGGTATTCCTCGCGCGGATCGCAGACGATCACCTCGAAGTCCAAGCCGAGCGCCATCTGCGCCAGCGCCCGCGACAGCTGGCCGGCGCCGACGACGAGCATCCGCCAACGCGGTCCATAGACGGCGCGCATCTGCTGGCCATCGAAGGAAAACACGTCGCCGCGGGTCGCCGATTCGACCCGGACCTGGCCGGATGAGAGATCGACAGTTCGAGCCGCCAGCTCGTGGCGTGCGGTCCGCTCGAGGACATCGTCGATCCAGCCGGTGCCCTGGACCGGCTCTTGCACCAGCCGCAGGTTGCCGCCGCAGGGCAGGCCGAACCGCGCGGCCTCGTCCTTGCTGACGCCGTAGGCGATCAGCGAGGGCTTGCCGACGCGCTCGCCGCGGCGGACCCGATCGATCAGATCGTCCTCCACGCAACCGCCGGAAACCGAGCCGACCACCAGGCCGTCGTCGCGCATCGCCAGCAAGGCGCCGGGCGGACGCGGTGCCGACCCCCAGGTCTCGAGCACGGTGACCAGGCAGACGCCACGGCCTTCGCGGCACCAGTCGCGTGCCTGGGCGAGCACCTCGAGATCAAGGCTGTCCATCGCCGAGCGCTTTACTGCATGAACCAGCCGTGGCTCACGACAATCGACTGGCCGCTCAGCGCGCCGCTAGGAAAGCTCGCGAACAGCAGCGCGATCTCGGCGACGTCGGCGACGGTCGTGAACTCGCCGTCGATGGTCTCTTTCAGCATCACGTTCTTGATGACCTCGTCCTCGCTGATCCCGAGCACCTTGGCCTGCTCCGGGATCTGCCTGTCGACCAGCGGCGTGCGGACGAAGCCCGGGCAGATCACGTTGGCCCGGACCTTGTGCTTGGCGCCTTCCTTGGCAACCGTCTTGGCCAGGCCGATCAGGCCATGCTTGGCGGTGACGTAAGGCGCTTTCAGCATCGATGCTTCCTTGGAGTGCACCGAGCCCATGTAGATGATCGAGCCGCCGCGGCCGGAGCCGTACATGTGCGGCAGGCACGCCTTGGTCGTGAGGAAGGCGCCGTCGAGATGGATCGCCAGCATCTTCTTCCACTCGGCAAACGGGAATTCCTCGAGCGGGTGCACGATCTGGATGCCGGCGTTGCTGACCAGGATGTCGACGCCGCCCCACGCCTGCACCACCGCGGCGACGGCGGCGTTGACCTGTGCTTCGTCGGTCACGTCGGCTGCCACCGCCATCGCGCTGGCACCGGTTGCTTTCAGCTCGTCGGCGGTGGCCTGTGCCGCGGCCATGTTCATGTCGGCGATGGCGACCTTGGCGCCTTCCCGGGCATAGACAGCGGCGATTTCCTTGCCGATGCCGCTGGCGGCGCCGGTGACGATGGCGATCTTGTCGCGAAGCTTGCTGCTCATGTGGCGAGAGTCCTGGAGATGGTGGTCGGAGTGACTGTCTTTTCGGCGGCGCCCGAGCCTGACAGGAAGTCGTACACGTGCACGCCGTG
This sequence comes from Pseudomonadota bacterium, assembly GCA_030946925.1. Classification (GTDB taxonomy): domain Bacteria; phylum Pseudomonadota; class Gammaproteobacteria; order Burkholderiales; family Burkholderiaceae_C; genus Schlegelella_A. Next base: position 5,783 of record JALYXU010000245.1, on the reverse strand, counting down.
CTCGGGCAACGGCCGGCGCAGCCAGCGCGGATCTTCGAGCGTCGCCTGCGTGTCGGCCATGCCGGCGGACCAGTGCTCGAGCATCGAGGCGCGCGAGAACTCGTAGTCCTTCGACTGGCTCTCGTAGTGCTTGCTGCGGTAGATCAGGTGCACGACCGATACCGCCGCCTCGGCGGGCAGGGCGGCCAGCGCCCTGGCATCGGGATCGTCGCGCAGGTTCGCCGGCAGCTTCGCGACCAGCCGCTTCGCCGCCTGCAGCGTCGCCTGTCGGCGCAGCTCGAAGCTCGTGTTGAGGCGGGTCCGACTCGAGAATCGGATGTCTTTCTCGCGCTCGTTCGCCTCGGCCAGGTTTGCAGGCATCGCCCCCTTCGCAGCAAACAGGTCGACCTGGAAGATCAGGCGCTCGCGCCGGCCGGGTTGATCGAGCACGTACTGCAGCGGCGTGTTGGAGACGATGCCGCCATCCCAGTAGAACTCGCCATCGATCTCGATCGGCGGAAAGCCCGGCGGCAGGGCGCCGCTCGCCATGATGTGCCGGGTATCGAGCGGGTGTCGGCGGTCGGCGGTGTCGAAGTACTTGAAGTTGCCTTGCGTCACATTCACGGCGCCTACCGAGAGCCGGACCCTGCCCGAATTGAGCAGGTCGAAATCGATCAGCCGCTCGAGCGTTGCCTGCAGCGGCGCGGTGTCGTAGTAGCTGATCGCGGCGAGCGTCCCGGGCGCCTGGAACGGCGCTGCCGGAATCCGCGGCACGAAGAACCCGGCCACGCCGAACAGCATCGCCATGGTCGCACTGCTTTCATTCACGGCGTCGCGGGCGCCATCGAGCCGGTGCAGGTTGGCCGGCAAGGCGGGCGTTGCGAAGGGCGACGACGACACGCCCTCCCAGAATTCGCGCAGCCGGTCGACCCGCCTCTCGGGTGCGTTGCCGGCGATCAACGCCGCGTTGATTGCGCCGATCGACATCCCGGCGACCCAGTCGGGCGCCTGCTGCATCGCCGAAAGCGCCTCGAACACGCCGGCCTGGTAGGCGCCCAGCGCACCGCCACCCTGGAGCACGAGGATGCATTCCTCGTGCGCGGCAGCTGCCTTGCGCTTGGCCGACACGGCCGGTCGCGGTAGCGCGGCGTGGCGCTTCTTGACGAGATCGGTGGTGCTGCGGGCCGGCGCGCGGCGCGTCGCCATCAATGACGCCAGCTGTCGTCGGTCCGGTCGAGCCTGCGGAGCAGGCCTGGCCAGATCAGGGCGCCCGGGCCGGCGCCGAGCGTCGCGAGGCGCGCCTGCTCCATGCTCGTGCTGACGATGGCCGGGCTGATCTCGATCAGGTCGCCGCTGTCCATCGTTCCCGCGGCCTGCGCCCGGACCTGCACGGCGCAGGTGGTCTCGAAGGCATACATCGCCTGGAACGCAGCCGCGATCGTCTTGCCGACGGTGAGCAGGCCATGGTTGCGCAGCATCAGGAAGGTGTTCTGGCCCAGATCCCTGACCAGGCGCGGCTTCTCTTCGTCGCGCAAGGCAACGCCTTCATAGTCGTGATAGCCGAGGCTGGCCAGAACGAAGATCGAGAACTGCGAGATCGGCAGCAGGCCGCGCTTCTGTGCCGAGACGGCGACGCCATTCAGGGTATGGGTGTGCATGACGCACTGGATATCGTGGCGTGCCGCGTGGACGGCGCTGTGGATGACGAAGCCGGCCGGGTTGATCGGGAACGGCGTTTCCTGGAGCACCTTGCCCTCGATGTCGATCTTGACCAGGCTCGAGGCGGTGATCTCGTCGAACATCAGGCCGTACGGGTTGATCAGGTAGTGCTCGGTGCCCGGAATCTTGGCCGTGATGTGCGTGAAGACGAGATCGTCCCAGCGAAACATGGCGACCAGTCGGTAGGCCGCGGCGAGATCGACCCGGGTCTGCCATTCCTCGGGCGACACGCGGTCCTCGAGGCTGGTGATCATGCGCGAAAGTTCGGTCGGTGCGTTCATCTTCAGCTCCGTTCGGCGGGGCTGAAAGTATCGCCGACGCCGGCCCGAGACGCCGGCGCGCGCCGGCGCCGGCGACCGGCCTGCCTACGGGGTGTCGGCCGTCTGCAGCCGCTCGAGCAGCGCCTTGGTTTCGATCAGGGACGTGTCGGTGCGCTTTCGAATATTGTCGAGGCGCTGCACTTCCTTTTTCAATGCTGCCGCAGACTTTTCGAGCCCGAGCAGCTTGGCCGCGTCGCTTGCGAAATCGGACTTGAGGCTCTTGTTGGTCGCGCGCAGGCTTTCCACTTCGGCCCTCAGTCGCTTGCTGAGGCGCTGCGCCCGCTTCAACCGAGGACTGACCGTCCCGAAGAAGAACGCAAACAGCAATGCAGCGGCGAAGAACAATGCGGCCAGCGACGCCAGGCCGGTCATCAGGATCTTCATTTCCCCGGCGTAGACGGCGAGTTCGGTTGGGGTCACGGCGCATGCGCGAGTGGACGCTGCGGCCACTGTGCCACGCCGTCCGCCGTCTGCGTCGGTGCACCTTCACGGGACTGCCAACTGCAGCACGGGCGGGCGGGGGTTGCAATGGTCGTCGCGAAGCTCAGGTGTTCGCGGTCCGGCGCCGGACCCCTAGCGCTCAGCCATCCGACACCGGTAATCCGCTGCTGGCACGGCGCTCTTCGAACGCGCCGTCCCAGCCCCGCTCCCACGCCGCAGATCGGATCGCCCAGACCTCGAAAGGCAGGCCGCTGACCGCGGGCACCTTGAGAAGGCGGACGAACGGATTGTCGGCACGCCGCACGCCGGCCGCGAACGCTTGCGCACCCGCCTCGCGACAGCGCGGCAAGGTCGGATCGTTGTTCAGGATGGGCGATGCCCGCTTCATTGTCATCCGGTGCTTGTCGGCAGGTTGCGTACCCGGTGCTGCGTTGGCGCCGCGCCATCGAGCGGGGCCGCCTGACCCAGCGGTGCGCGGGCGGCGGCCCCCGGACGACCAGGCCGGTCGCGCGCCTCGGCGGGCTCGGCAACGCCTCGCCTTTGGGGGTTGGCTGGCATGACGCTTGCCCCCGCCTTGCGATCACAAAGAGACAGCATGGACGCTGAAGACCTTCACGACAGATACGAACACCTGCGCCGGCAGCTGGACGCCGCCTATGCAGCCCCGGTCTGGGACAGCGAGCACATCGACCGGATCGCCGACCAGATGATTCCGGTCGAGACGGCCCTGGCTGGCGTCGTCGCCAGCCGCGACGCGGGCAGGGAGGCTGCGGATGTCTGAGGCAAATCGGTCGAGTCGGGACGCGCCCGCGGACTACCAGGCGCTCGCCATTGCCGAATGCTGGGGGGATCGCGGCTGGCGAGCCGGGGTTCTGGTCCGGGCCGACGACCCGCGCGGCGACCGTCCGGCAAAAAGCCTGGGCCACCGCGTCTTCGACTCGCGCGAGGCGGCGCTCGAGTTTGCGCGCAGCGAATACGGCGGCCTCGACCCGGCCTGATCGCGCCGAGGCCGGCGTCGCCAAGAGCCGGCGCGGGGCGCCCGGCGGCGTTTTCATCGGCATCTCCGGCTGGCGCTATCCGCCCTGGCGCGGCGTGTTCTATCCGCCCAAGCTGGCGCAGCACCGCGAACTGTCGTTCGCGTCGCGGATGCTGCCGACGATCGAGATCAACGGCTCGTTCTATTCGCTGCAGCGGCCCGAGCTCTATGCGCAGTGGTACGAGGACACGCCGGCCGGCTTCGTCTTCGCCGTCAAGGGCTCGCGCTACATCACGCACATGCTGAAGCTGAAGAACGTGCGTGTGCCGCTGGCGAACTTCTTCGCCTCGGGCTTGCTTCGGCTGGCCGAAAAGATGGGACCCATCCTCTGGCAATTTCCGCCGCAGATGGCGTTCGACGCGGAGCGCTTCGCTGCCTTCTTTGCGCTGCTGCCTCGCGACAGCGAAGCGGCGCTGGCGCTGGCCCGGGAGCACGACGGGCGCCTGCAAGGCCGGACCGAGCTGGCGATCGATCGCAGGCGGCCGTTGCGTCACGCGGTCGAGGTCCGCCATCCGAGCTTCGTCAGCGCCGAATTCGTGGCCTTGCTGCGCAAGCACCGGATCGCGCTGGTGGTCGCCGACACGGCCGGCCGCTGGCCGCTGCTCGAGGATCTGACTGCCGACTTCGTCTATCTGCGCCTGCACGGCGACAAGGAACTCTACGCAAGCGGCTACGGCGCTGCCGCGCTCGACGACTGGGCGGCAAGGATCGCGGTCTGGCGAACCGGGCGGCAAGTCGAGGCGGCACGGCTGGCGTCGCCGCGGGCCGCTGCAAGCCGCGCCAGACGCGATGTCTACTGCTACTTCGACAACGACGTGAAGGTGCACGCCCCGTACGACGCGGCGAAGCTCGCCGCTCGCCTGGGCCTCGCGACCGGCTTGAGCGCAACCCAGGAATTCACGGCCCCGGCCGATCTGCCTCCGCCCCGATTGCGCGGCCCGGCCTTCAGGCGGCCGGCCGTGCGAAACGAACTTTGAAAGGCCGCAACGGGAGTTCCACTGCTTGCGTCGATGGACTGTATAGACGTAAGGGGTATCCACTTAGCTCCACTAAGCAGGTACACCCTGTTCCTTCTCGGGCAAGATGATGTCGGCGTAGGTCACGGGGTCGGTGACGACGGCCTGCTGGAGCAATCGGTAGAAGAGCATGCCGCGCGAGCTCGAAGTGCGCCGGTTGAAGCGGAAGACGAACTCGTCAAGGTAGGCGTCCAGATGCTCCGGCTGCACGGCGCCGTGGTGCGTGCCGAGGATCCAGCGCTTGATGAGCGAGGCCACCCGGTGCACGCCCGCCAGGGTGACGTGGGCGGGGTCGTCGGCGCCGAGCATGACGCTGCGCCGGTGGTCGTAGCCCAGCCCCGCCAGCGAGCGGTAGGCGGCCGACCCGTCGGTTCTGAGCTGAGTGCCCGGCTCGACCGAGGCCTGCACGAACGGCACGACGAACTCCTGCGAGTCCGCCGCGATGCGGCGCAGCCGGATGCGGCCGAACCCCTTCGGCTCGAGAACCTCGACCGCAAGCGCCACCAGGACCTTGCTGGTGTTGTTCTTCCTGCCTTGGGCGCTTTGCGGCTCCTCCCGGTCGGTGATGGCCAAGTAAGTCTCGTCGATCTCGACCGTGCCGCGCAGCCGATCCCGGTCAGGTCGCACCATCGCCCGGCGCAAGCGATGCAGGATCGCCCAAGCCGTCTGGTAGCTGCCCAACCCGAGCACCCGCTGCAGCCCCAGGGCGCTGACGCCCTGCTTCTGGTTGGTCAAGTACCAGGCCGCGGCCAGCCAGACCCGCAGCGGCGTTCGGGTCTTGTCGAAGATCGTCCCGGCCGTGACAGTGCTCTGGTGCCCGCAGTCCCTGCACATCATGCGGATGCGGCTGGCACGGTACGGCACGCTCGCCACGCCACAGCTCGGGCAGATGAAGCCATTGGGCCAACGCAGCTCTTCCAGGTACGCCAGGCACGCGTCCTCGGTCGAGAACTCCTCGAGGAACTCGGTCCACGTGCGCGGGTAGGGTTGACTGGACATGGCCACTAGGCTGTATATTTATCCAGTATATTCCACTGCTGCTGGAGCTAAGTGGATACCCCTTATAAACGTACAGTATGCGAGTCGTCGTCGTTTGTTTGCGCGCCGCCGGAAAGAAGCTGACGAAAGCCGAGCTGCTCTATGCGGCTCGCCACAGCGGCGAGCTGTTCATCGAGGGCAGGGTGACTTACCTGTGTGGAGGCGGCAGACCGAGCGAATGGCCGGCCCACGGGCACGTCCTGCCTCCGCTACACGCGTCCCGGGTGACGAAGC
>JALYXU010000241.1 GCA_030946925.1 Pseudomonadota bacterium | reverse complement strand
CGTTCAAAGTACCCGAACGGCTCACCCTGATCCGTCTCTGGTCGCGTACAACCCTGCAAGCCACGCAAGGGGACCCGACGCATGAGACACGCCAACGCCTTTCTGCTCGCGACTCTCATCGCCGGTGCGGCCAGCACCACCGCTGCGGCGCCCCTGCCGGCAACGTCGGTCCCCGATCCGCTGAAGACGTGGGTGCCCTGGGTGATGCAGGGCCACGAGGTGCTCCTCTGCCCTGCTCCGTACAACCGCGACCGTGACAGCAGCGATGGCCACACGTGCGTCTGGCCTTCGCATCTCGAGCTGCAGGTCAGTGCCGCCGGCGCAACCTTTCGCTATGAGGTGGAGGTCTTCGGCGCCCCGGCGCGCGTCGAGCTGCCGGGCGAGCCGGGGCGCTGGCCACAGGACGTGAAGCTCGACGGCCGGCCGCTCGCCGTCGTCGCGGGCGAAAGTCGGCCGCTGGCGGAGCTCGCCGCGGGCAGCCACGTCGTCACCGGTGCGCTGCGCTGGCAAGAGATCCCGGAGGACCTGCTCCTGCCCAAGGAGACAGGCAGCTTGCGCGTGAGCCTCGGCGGCAAAGTCGTCGACCGTGTGCCCGATGCCGACGGCCGGATCCTGCTGGAGCGGTCGCAGCGAGAAGCGCAGGCCTCGGACGCCATCACGGTGCGCGTCTCGCGCCTGATCGACGACGGCATCCCGCTGCACGTGACGACTCACTACGACATCGCCATCTCGGGCAAGCCGCGCGAGATCCAGCTGCCGGCGGCACTGTTGCCCGGCTTCGTTGCGGACAGTCTCGAGAGCCAGTTGCCGGTTCGGCTGCAGGAGCAGGGCCTGCTGCGCGTTCAGGGCCGGCCCGGCAACTGGACGATCGACATCGGCGGCCGCCTGATGGCGCCGACCAATTCATTGCTCCTGCCGGCCGGCCAGGCCGACGAGATCTGGTCGTTCTCTGCGCACAACGACCTGCGCCTGGTGACGGTCGAAGGCGTGCCCTCGGTCGACCCGAAGCAGGTGCCGATCCCTGAAGCCTGGCGTGCCTTTCCGGCCTACCAAGTGAAGGCTGGCCAGGCCATGAAGCTCGCCGAATCGCGACGCGGCAATCCACAGCCGGCGGCCGATCGCCTGACGCTGGCACGGCAGATCTGGCTCGACTTCGACGGCGGCGGCTACACCATGCAAGACGCCATCACCGGCACTCTGTCGCGCTCGTGGCGGCTCGAGGTCGCTCCGGCCGACGTGCTCGGCCGGGCTTCGGCGAACGGCGTGGATCAGCCGATCACGCGCCGCGCCGGTGCTCCTGCCGACGGCGTCGAGCTGCGCCACGGCGCCCTCGCGCTGACCGCCGACAGCCGGCTCGACAGCAGCGCGCGCACCTTGTCGGCCACCGGCTGGGCCGCCGATTTCAGCGCCGCGTCGGCGCAGCTCAACCTGCCGCCGGGCTGGCGCCTGTTGCACGCCGGTGGTGTCGACCGGGCCGAAGGCTCGTGGCTGGCACGCTGGTCGCTGTGGGATTTCTTCTTCATCCTGCTGACGGTCCTCGGTGCCGCGAAGCTGCTCGGCCGAAAGGCGGCGGCCGTGCTCGCCGGCGCCCTCGTGCTGACGTGGCACGTGCCGTTCGCGCCGCACTTCGTCTGGCTGTTCCTGCTGGCGCTGATCGCCTTGCAGCGGGTCTTGCCGGTGCCCCGCTGGCGAATGGTCGCGGGCCGCGCGAGCGAGCTCTGCGTCGCCGTGATCGCCCTCTGGCTGGTGCCTTTCGCCGTGCAGCAGATTCGCCTGTCGTTCTATCCGGCCCTGGAGCATCCGTGGTTGCAGGCCGGTGGCGGCGCGTCGGTGGCCAACGGCTCGCAGTTCGACCAGCGCATGCGCAGTCAGATCAACGCCGCGACGGTCCCCGAGCCGGCGCCGGCCGCGATGGCCGCGCCGGAGCTGCGCCAGGAAGAGCTGGAAGCGGGCCGTGCCGACCGCTTGTCGAGCACGCCGTCCGAGCTCGACCGGAGCGGTGCCGGATCGTCGAGCACGTCGACGCAGGCCTATGGCAAGGCCGTCAACAAGCAGGCGCTCAACGAGATCGATCCGCGGGTCAAGGTGCAGACGGGCCCGGGCCTGCCGGCGTGGCAGTGGAACGCGCACCGCCTGCTCTGGCAGGGGCCGGTGCAGAGCGCACAGAACATCGTGCTCTATCTCTTGCCGCCGGCCGGCACGGTGGTGTTTCGCCTCGGTGGCCTGGCCCTGCTCGTCGCCGCCTTGTGGGCCCTCGCCTCGCGCCTGCCGGGCTGGCCGACGCGGCTGCAGCCGAGGCCGCCGGCCGCGCCCGCGG
>JALYXU010000226.1 GCA_030946925.1 Pseudomonadota bacterium | reverse complement strand
AAGTCGAGGTCCCAGCCCGACAGCGTCGTCACCAGCTTCAGGTTGCCGCCGCGCACGCGGGGCCGGCTGATCAGCGGAATGATGTGGTTGTCGGTGACGACCATGTCGTTCATGCGGATGTAGAGCGCGGCCCGCTTGACCGGGTCGAGCTCCGAGGCCGCGGCATCGAACAGCTTGTCGTACTCGGGGTTGCTCCAGCGGCTGATGTTTCGGCCTTGCCACTTGTTGGCCTTCTGCGAGAGCTCGCTGGTGCGGTACTGGTCCATGAAGCGCTCGGCATCGGGCGCGGTCATGGTCGTCGTGTACATCTGCATGTCGGCGAAGAACTTGCCGAAGGTATCGGGGTTGGCGAAGTCGGACGAAAAGAACACCGACGCCGTCACCGACTTCAGCTCGAGGTCGATGCCGGCTTTCTGGCACGACTGCTTGACGATCGCCTGCTCTTTCTGCCGGGTGCCGTTGATGGAAGTCTGGTAGACCAACTTCATCTTCTTGCCGGCCTTTTCGCGGATGCCGTCGGCACCGCGCTTCCAGCCGGCGCCATCGAGCAGCGCATTGGCCTTGTCGACGTTGAACTCCCACTTCGTGTTCGGCGAGCGGAAGCGGGGCGGGTTGTTCATGAAGTTCGCGGTCGCCGTGCCGGTGCGGCCGTAGATGTAGTCCTGGATCCCCTTTCGGTCGCAGAGCAGGGCCATCGCCTGGCGCACCGCCGGATCGGCGAACGCGAAGTGCTTGCTCTTGATGCTGGCGCGCTCGCCGTCGACCTCGTTGAACGGGTCGGTCGGATTGAGCTGGATGAACTCGATGTCGCCGCCCGGAACGACGTGGACCTTGCCCTTGCCGCCGGCCTCCATGCGCTGCAGCACTTCGTCTTCGACCTGCAGGTTCCAGGCGTAGTCGTACTCGCCGGTCTGCAGCACGGCGCGCGCGGCCGAGGTCGCGTCGCCGCCGCCTTTCAGCTCGATGGCATCGAAGTGCGGCCGGTTCGGCATGTGATAGCCGGCGTAGAGCTCGCCGCGCAGGCTGTCGCCGGGCTTGAAGTCGACGAACTTGTAGGGCCCGGTGCCGACCGGCTTCAGGTTGTTCGGCGCGTCGCGCGACTTGGCGCCGGCGTAGGGACCGAACAGGTGCTTCGGGATGACCATGCCTTCGGCCGCGCAGAAGGCGGTCGCCCAGAACGGCGTCGGCTTGGCGAAGACGATGCGGATCGTGAAGGCATCGATCTTCTCGACCACGACATCCTTGTAGACGCCGATCGTCACCGCTGCGGTCGCCGGATCCCTGGCGTACTCCCAGGTGAAGACGCAGTCGTCGGCGGTGAATGGCTTGCCGTCGTGCCACGTCACGTTGCGCTTCAGTTTCCAGATCACCGACTTGCCGTCGGCGGCGATGCCGCCGTTCTCGCGGCTGGGCACCTCGGCGGCCAGGACCGGGACCAGGTTGCCATCGTTGTCCCAGACGCCGAGCGGCTCGTAGAACATGCGCGAGCCTTCCTGGTCCTTGGTGCCGTTCGCGAAGTGCGGCTGTAGCAGAGTCGGGCCCTGCCACCAGAGCACCTTGAGGACACCGCCGCCGCCGCGCTTGGTCGGCTTGTAGACGGGCGACGGCTGCGCCTGGGCGATGCCGGCGTGGACCAGCAGCATCGAGGCCATCGGTGCGCTCAGACCGAGCCCGATCAACCGCTCGATGAAGCTTCGCCGCGGCAGCTGCCCGGAACGCACCGACTCGATCAGCGCACGCAGTTGACGCTCTTTCATGACAAGCTCCTCGATGTGTCTCGACCCGGGCAAGCAGTGCCACTGCCGGCGATCCTATGGGCCGGCGGCGGATGCGGCAATCGGGTCGCTACCGAGCAAGGTCGATGCCAGGCATCGCCCGCGCCGCCGAGCCGTTGGGTGTTTCGAACGGGGTCGGACCTGGGCGCCGCTCAGGCGCCCAGCTCGCCGTCGCACGACTCGGCCCAGTCGAACCCGCATGCGCCCTTGCCGGCGGCTTGCAAGGTGTCGACACAGCTCGCCTTTTTCGCCTCGATCGCGGCGATCAGGAACTCGGCATCGTAAGCACGCAGCAGATGCGGCTGGTGCTTCGAGAGGTAGAGGCGCAGCCCGTCGGCAGGGGACCGGACGTCTTTCATCAAGCCGGCGTAGGTGGCCCGGTCCCAGTGCCAGCGCAGACCGAGCGCGTGGAACGCGGCGTTGTAGGCGTGCAGCTCGAGCGCCTCGCGATCGTGGCCAGCGTCAGCCGGATCGCGGGGGCCGACCACGTTCTCCACGCCCGGCGATGGCGATCGCCCGTGCCTACAACAGCCCGGCGCCGCGCGCCCACTGGTACTTCGCGCCGAGCACCGCGACCGGAATCTCGGTCGAGTAGGCATAAGCGGGAATGCCGTGCTCGTAGAGGTACTGGGCGGCTTCCTCGACCTGCACGTCGCCGGCCAGCGAGGCGACGATCGGCTTGTCGATGCCCTTGGCTCGCATCTCGTCGCGCGCCTCGACCATGATCCGCGCGAACACCATCGGTGGCGTGACGATGGTGTGCCAGTAGCCGAGGATGAGGGCGTGGATGCGGTCGTCGGAAAGGCCGAGCAGCACCGTGTTCTTGTAGGTCTGCGGCGGCTCGCCGCCGGTGATGTCCACCGGGTTGCCGGCGGCGCCGAACGGCGGGATGAACTTGCGGAAGGCCTTGTCCAGATCGTCCGGCATCGGCATCAGCGTCAGCTTGTTGTCGACGCAGGCGTCGGACAGCAGGACGCCCGAGCCGCCGGCGCCGGTGATGATGACGACGTTCTCGCCCTTCGGCGTCGGCAGCACCGGCACGCCACGCGCGAAATCGAGCAGGTCGCGGAGGCTGCGGGCGCGGATCACGCCGCATTGCTTGAAGACGTCTTCGTAGATCTTGTCGTTGCCGGCGAGGGCGCCGGTGTGCGAGCTGGCCGCCTTGGCGCCGGCCGCCGTGCGGCCCGCCTTCAGCACGATCACCGGCTTCTTCTTCGAGACGCGACGCGCCACCTCGGCGAAGGCCCGACCGTCCTTCAGGTCTTCGCAGTGCTGGGCGATGACCTTGGTGTTGGGGTCGCTCTCGAAGAAGATGAGCAGGTCGTCTTCATCGATGTCCGACTTGTTGCCGAGACCGACGATCGCCGAGACGCCCATCTTGGCCGAGCGCGAGAAGCCGATGATGGCCATGCCGATGCCGCCCGATTGCGATGACAGGGCGGCGCTGCCCTTGACGTCGTAGGCCGTGCAGAAGGTGGCGCAGAGGTTGGCCGGCGTGTAGTAGAAGCCGTAGATGTTCGGCCCCATCAGCCGGATGTTGTACTTGCGGCCGATCCGGACCAGCTCGTCCTGCATCTCGTGCTCGCCGGTCTCGGCGAAGCCCGACGGGATCAGGACCGCCCCGGCGATCTTCTTCTCGCCGCATTCGATCAAGGCGCCGGCGACCAGCTTGGCGGGAATCGCAAAGACCGCGGTATCGATCTCGCCCGGCACGTCCTTGACGCCCTTGAAGGCCTTGTAGCCGAGGATCTCCGTGGCCTTGGGATGGATCGGATAGATATCGCCCTTGTAGCCGCCGTTGATGAGGTTCTTCATCACGGAGTTGCCGATCTTGCCCTCTTCTGCCGAGGCGCCGATCACCGCCACGGCGCGTGGCTGCATGATCCGGTTCATCGCCGTCAGGACGTCCTTTTCTTCCGGCCGGTAGCGCGGCGTCTTCGGCGCGAAGTCGACGACGATGCGCACGTCGGCGGCGATGGCGCCGCTCTTCGAGGCGAAGACCGGGTTCAGGTCGAGCTCGGAGATCTCCGGGAAGTCGGTGACCAGGGTGCTCACCCCGACGATCAGCTTGGCGAGCGCTTCGCGATCGACCGGGTCGCTGCCGCGGACGCCCTTCAGCATCTCGGCGGCCTGGATGCCGTCGAGCATCGACAGGGCATCGTCGCGGCTCGCCGGCGCGAGCCGGAAGGTGATGTCCTTGAGCACCTCGACGAGGACGCCGCCGAGCCCGAATGCCACCAGCTTGCCGAAGCTGTCGTCGGTCACCGCGCCGATGATGACTTCCTGGCCGCCCTTCAGCATCTGCTGGACCTGGACGCCGAGGATTTGCGCGTCCGCCTTGTACTTCTTCGCGTTGCCGACGATGGTGTCGTAGGCCTTGGCCGCGTCTTCGGCGCTCTTGACGCCGACGATCACGCCACCGGCTTCGGTCTTGTGCAGGATCTGCGGCGAGACGATCTTCATGACGACCGGAAAGCCCATCGCCGACGCCAGCTTCTGGGCCTCGGCCGCGCTCCCGGCAACGCCTTCCTGGGGCACCGAGATGCCGTAGGCGTCGCAGACCAGCTTGCCTTCGGGGGCGGTCAGCGAATCGCGACCCGCAGCCTTGACTTGATCGAGGACCTGGCGGACTTTGCTCTTGTCGTTGTTCATGTCGTTCTCCGAACGGGTCAGATGATCCGCGCTGCGCGCAGGCTGGCGATGGCATCGGCCTGGTAGCCGAGCTGCTGCAGGACTTCCTCGGTGTGCTCGCCGAGCAAGGGCGACCGGGTCACGTCGGTCTTGCTGTCGGACAGCTTGATCGGGTTGCCGACGGTCAGGTACTTGCCGCGCGCCGGATGATCGACTTCGACGATGGTGCCGGTCGCCCGCAACGACGGTTCCTCGGCGATCTCCTTCATCGACAGGATCGGCCCGCACGGAATGTCGAACTCGTTGAGGATGTCCATCGCCTCGAACTTCGTCTTCGTCATCGTCCACTGCTCGATGCGGGCGAAGATCGCCTTCAGATGCGGCAGGCGGGCCGGCGGGGTCGCGTAGGCCGGATCGGTGATCCATCCTTCCTCGCCGATGACCTTGCAGATCGCCGCCCAGACCGGCGCCTGGGTGATGAAGTAGATGTAGGCGTTGGCATCCTTCTCCCAGCCCTTGCACTTCAGGATCCAGCCCGGCTGGCCACCGCCGGAGGCGTTGCCGGCGCGCGGCACCGCATCGCCGAAGGGCGTGTCCGGGTACTGCGGATATTCGCTCATCACGCCGGTGCGCTCGAGCCGCTGCTGGTCGCGCAGCTTGACGCGGCAGAGGTTGAGGACGCCGTCCTGCATCGCTGCCAGGACCTTCTGGCCGCGGCCGGTGGTGTTGCGCTGGTAGAGCGCGGCGACGATGCCGAGCGCGAGGTGCAGGCCGGTGCCGCTGTCGCCGATCTGCGCGCCCGTCACGAGCGGCGGGCCGTCGTCGAAGCCGGTCGTCGAGGCGGCTCCGCCGGCGCACTGCGCGACGTTCTCGTAGACCTTGCAATCCTCGTACGGCCCGGGCCCGAAGCCCTTGACCGAGGCGACGATCATCCGCGGGTTGAGCTCCTGGATGTGCTCCCACGTGAAGCCCATGCGGTCGAGCGCTCCGGGAGCGAAGTTCTCGACCAGGACGTCGCAGGTCTTGATCAGCCGGTCGACGATTTCCTTGCCCTTGGCGTCCTTGGTGTTGACCGTGATCGATCGCTTGTTGTGATTGAGCATCGTGAAATACAGGCTGTCGACATTCGGAATGTCGCGCAGCTGGCCGCGGGTGGCGTCGCCTTCGCCCGCCTTCTCGAGCTTGATCACATCGGCGCCGAGCCAGGCCAGCAGCTGGGTGCAGGTGGGGCCCGATTGGACGTGGGTGAAGTCGAGGATGCGAACCCCGTCGAGTGCCTTGCTCATGGTCTGCCTTATTCCAGGTGAATGTCCGACGGTCCGATTACTTCTTCGCCGCCGCGCTTTGCGGATTGAGACTGGTGATTCGACCGCTTTCGGTGCCCGCGGTTTCGTCGATGACGGCGTTGATGAGCGTCGGCCGGCCCGAGGCGACGGCTTCGGTCAGCGCCTTCTGCAATTCGTCGACGGTGGTCGCATGGACGCCGACGCCGCCGAACGCTTCCATCAGCTTGTCGTAGCGCGCGTTCTTCACGAACACGGTCGGCGCGACGTCGCCGGATCCCGATGTGTTGACGTCGGTGCCCTTGTAGACGCCGTTGTTGTTGAAGACGACGACGCAGATGGGCAGGTTGTAGCGGCAGATGGTCTCGACTTCCATGCCGCTGAAGCCGAACGCGCTGTCGCCCTCGATGGCGATCACCGGCTTGCCGGTGACCACCGCGGCGGCCACCGCGAAGCCCATGCCGATGCCCATGATTCCCCAGGTGCCGACGTCGAGGCGCTTGCGCGGCTCGTACATGTCGACGATCGAGCGCGCGAAGTCGAGGGTGTTCGCGCCTTCGTTGACGACGATCGCATCGGGACGCGTCTTGACCTGATCGCGGATGACGCTGAGCGCGCTCTGGAAGCTCATCGGCGACGGCCGTGCCGCCAGCGTCGCCGCCATCTTCGAGACGTTCTTGTCGCGCCGTTCGGCGATGCCCGCCGTCCACTCGGCAGGCGGCTTGGCCCAGCCGGCGCCCATGCCGGCCAGGAGCGCCGAGACGCAGGAGCCGATGTCGCCGATCAGCGGCGCCGCGATCGCGACGTTGCTGTCGATCTCGGTCGGCGAGATGTCGATCTGGATGAACTGCTTGGCGCCCTTGTCGGCGCCCCAGGTCTTGCCCTTGCCGTGCGACAGCAGCCAGTTCAGCCGCGCCCCGACCAGCATCACGACGTCGGCCTCGGCGAGCACGTGCGAGCGGGTGGCCGAAGCCGATTGCGGATGGGTGTCGGGGAGCAGGCCCTTGGCCATCGACATCGGCAGGTAGGGAATGCCGCTCTTCTCGACCAGGGCGCGGATCTCGGCGTCGGCCTGCGCGTAGGCCGCGCCCTTGCCGAGCAGGATCAGCGGCTTCTTCGCGTTCCTGAGCAGCCCGAGCGCGCGCTCGACCGCGTCGGGCGCAGGAATCTGTTTCGGCGCCGGATCGACGACCTTGATCAACGACTTCCTGCCCGCCGCGGCGTCCATCGTCTGCGCGAACAGCTTGGCCGGCAGGTCGAGGTAGACGCCGCCCGGACGGCCCGACAGCGCCGCGCGGATGGCCCGGGCGATGCCCACGCCGATGTCTTCGGCATGTAGCACCCGATATGCAGCCTTGCAGAGCGGCTTGGCGATCGCCAGCTGGTCCATCTCCTCGTAGTCGCCCTGTTGCAGATCGACGATCTCGCGCTCGGACGAGCCGCTGACGAGGATCATCGGGAAGCAATTGGTGGTGGCGTTGGCGAGCGCGGTCAGGCCATTGAGGAAGCCGGGCGCCGAGACGGTGAGGCAGATGCCGGCCTTTTGCGTCAGGAAACCGGCGGCCGCAGCGGCATTGCCGGCATGCTGCTCATGGCGAAACGAGATCACCCGCATGCCGGCTGCCTGCGCCTTGCGCGTGAGGTCGGTGATGGGAATGCCGGGCAAGCCGAAGATGGTGTCGATGTCGTTGAGCTTGAGTGCCTCGATGACGAGGTGGAAGCCGTCGATCGTCTCGGCGATGCTCTGCGGCTTTGCCGTGTCTTGAAGAGGGGCGCGGTTTTCGATGACAGAGGACATGGTTTTCCTTCGTGCTTGCTGGCGGGTCGCATGTTTCTCGCGCCTTCGAGCCGGCTGACTGACCGGCCGCGGCGCTGCGAGCCGCAGACTATGATGGGCTCGGCCGACGCCCGGAATGACCGTGGTCAAGTTTCACGAATATGCACCTCGACGATGACCAGCGTAGGCAACCACAGGGAGCACAAGGTCATCCGGCTTCAACTGAAGCACAACCACATCCTGAAGGACCTCGAGGAGGATGACCGGGCCGAGCTCGAGCCGCACCTGACGATCTGCGACGGCAGCAAGGGCGACGTGCTGGTGCACCAGGGCGTGCGCGAGATGGAGCAGTACTTCATCCTCGACGGCATCCTCAAGCGGGTCGTCGCCAACAAGGAAGGCAGGGAGATGATCCTGCGCTTTGCCGACGGTGGCGAAATGGAGACCAGCTACGCGGCGTGGCGCCTGGGCACCCCGACGCCCTACGGCATCGTCTGCGTCACGAAGGCGCGCGTCGCCCGGATGCCGCTCGAGGCCTGGGTCGCGTTCCTCGAGCGGCGCGCCGCCACCAAGCAGGTCTTCGAGCACTGCGTCATGCGGGTGATGAGCGAGGTCATGGCCCACACCATCACGCTGCATCTGCTCGATGCGCCGGGGCGCGTCAAGCGATTCCTGCGCAAGCAGCCGCAATTGCTCGACCGCATTCCCCAGAAGGAACTCGCCGCCTACCTGAACCTGTCGGCGGAGACCTTGAGCCGATTGATGCACAGCGGAATGTTCTGAGGGTCGGGGACGCCGCCCGGCGGCGGCAATGCCAGCCTGTGCTCAGCGCCCGATCACCGACGGGTCGGCATTGGCCCGTTCGATGGTCCGTCGGCGCATCGGCGCCAGCACGAACTTGGCCGCGATCCCGGCGGCGATCGCGATCCCCGCGGTGACGATGAACACCCGATCCCAGTTGCCGCCGGCGACGAGCAGCGAACCGAGCGGCACGACCAGCGATGCGGTGCCCTTTGCCGTGTACAGCGTTCCCGCATTCGCGGCCGCGTTCTTCACGCCGAAGGTGTCGGCGCACAGCGCCGGGAAGATCGAGTAGATCTCGCCCCAGAACAGGAACACGAGCGGTGCAAAGGTCAGGAAGGCGTAGGGGTTGTGGCCGAACTTCATCAGGCCGAGCAAAGCCAGGCCTTCGCCGATGAAGACGATCAGCATCGTGTTTTCGCGGCCGATCCGGTCGGAGATGAATCCGCAGAGTGGCCGGGTGAAACCGTTGCAGAGGTTGTCGATCGCCAGCGTCAGCGTCAGCAGGGGCAAGGTCAGGCCGGCGAAGTTGATCGGCAGCTTGCTCAGGCCGTAATCCTTGGCGATCGGCCCGATCTGCGCCGTGGCAACGAGGCCGCCGGCCGCAACGGCGACGAACAGCAGGTAGGTCAGCCAGAACACCGGCGTCCGCAGCATCTGCGTCGGCGTGTAGTCGACCTTGCTCATGACGATCCGCGGCGGCACGACGACGCCGGTCGGCGCTGTCGGCTTGACCATGAACATGGCGATGACGAAGATCACTACGCCTTGCAGCAGACCGAAGAAGAGAAAGGTCTGCTCGTAGCCCGACGACTGGATCATGCTGGCGATCGGAATCACCGTGAGCGCCGCGCCGGCGCCGAAGCCGGCGGCGGTCAGCCCGGCGGCCAGGCCGCGCTTGTCCGGGAACCACTTCAAGGCGTTGCCGACACAGGTCCCGTAGACGCAGCCTGCGCCCAGTCCCGAGACGACGGCGCCGGCATACAACTCCGGCAGGGACGTGGCGAAGGAATTGATGACCCAGCCGAGGGCGGCCAGGATGCCGCCCGCGGCGATGACCGGGCGCGGCCCGAAGCGGTCGACCAGCCAGCCTTCCAAGGGCACAAGCCAGGTCTCGACGACGACGAAGATTGAGAACGCGAGCTGGACGCCGGTCAGGCCCCAATGGTTCTTCGCCTCCATGGGCGAGACGAAGAGAGTCCAGCCGTACTGCAGATTGGCGACCATCGCCATGCAGACGATGCCCAGCACGAGCTGGACCCATCGATGCGACGTGGGCCGTGCCACGGCGTCGATCGGAGAGGTCGCGCCCGGGCTCGGAACGGCGACGGATTGGCGGTTCATTCTGGTCGGTCCTTGTCTGTGTCGAAGGGGCGTGAATCCAGCCTCAACTGTCCGAGGCTTCGGCCGCAAAAATCTTGACGGGGGTCAATATCGGACGAATCCGGCATCCTCGTTGTCCCTATCAGGGAGAGCGCTGAGGCGCGCAGCGCGATGCAACCTCAGCCGGCAGTCGCAGCGATCTGCCGAATGGCTTTTTCGAAGACTTCGGGCGGCTGGCCGCCGGAGATCAGATGGCGACCGTCGATGACGATCGCGGGAACCGACTGGATGCCGAGCCCCTGCCAGTAACGCTCGCGCTCGCGCACTTCTTCCGCGTAAGTATCGCCATCGAGGATGGCCCGCGCCCGTTCAACGTCCAGGCCGGCGTCGGCGACCAGCCGCAGCATCACGTCGGCCGCGCCGATGTTCTCGGCGTTGCCGTGGTAGGCCGTCAGGAACGCGTGCTTCAAGGCACGTTGCCGCTCCGCGCCCTGCTCGCCGGCCCAGTACAGCAGGCGATGCGCATCGAAGGTGTTCCAGACGCGCAGCCGCTCGCCGAAGCGAAAACCGACCGCGGCGCCGCGTTCACGCAGGGCTGCCCGCGACGTCGCCAGTTGCGCCGGTGCGGCGCCGTACTTTCGAGACAGGTGCTCGATCGCGTCCTCGCCTTCGGAGGGCATGTCGGGGTTGAGCTCGAAAGGCTCGAAGTGCAGCTCGACCGGAACTGCCGGACCGATCTTCTCGAGCGCCTGCTCGAGGGAATAGAGGCCGACCGCACACCACGGACAGGCGACATCGGAGACGAAATCGATCTTCATGGCGAAGCACTCATCCATCGAAAGCCAGCAGTCTAGCGAGCGACGCGCCGCCGGAACCCCGGCTGGTTTCCAAGGCCATCGGCCGCGCCGGTCGGGCCTCCCTAGAATGCCCGCCTTCCACGGCGAAAGACCTTCCGATGAGCTCCGGCGTGATCCGCATTCGCGGCGCCCGACAACACAACCTCAAGAACCTCGATCTCGACCTGCGCACCGGCGAAATGACGGTCGTGACGGGTCCGAGCGGCTCGGGCAAATCGAGCCTCGTCTTCGACACGCTCTATGCCGAAGGCCAGCGCCGCTACGTCGAGACCTTCAGTGCCTACGCGCGCCAGTTTCTCGAGCGCATGGACCGACCGGCGGTCGACAAGGTCGAAGGCGTGCCGCCGGCGATCGCGATCGACCAGACCAACCCGGTGCGCAGCTCGCGCTCGACGGTCGGGACGATGACCGAGCTGAACGACCACCTGAAATTGCTGTTCGCGCGCGCCGCACAGCTCTTCGACAGGCAGACCGCGCAACGGGTCCGCCACGATTCGCCGGAAACCATCTACGCCGAGCTGCTTGCCCGCGCTGCGGCGGCGAAACGGGTCGACGCGAGCGCCGTCGCCGAGGCCGATCTTGCAGATGCAAGCGACGCTGCCGCGCCGGCGCTGCAGGAGCCGCGCCTGGTCGTCACCTTCCCGGTCGAGCTGCCGGCCGCGACGACCGCCTCCGAAGTCGAGCAGTGGCTGCTCGCCAGCGGCTTCACGCGGGTCCATGCCGAGCGCGAGGTCGCGTCGCCGAGCGGGCCGCGCAAGCTGCTCGACGTGGTCGCCGACCGGTTCCGGATCGGCACGACGGAAAAGGTGCGCGCGATCGAGGCGATCGAGACGGCGCTGAAGCGCGGCAGCGGCCGTGTCAACGTCTACGCGGCGCTCGAAGGCGGCGAGGAGCTGTGGCGCTTCTCGACCGGGCTGCACTGCCCGGACAGCGATCTTCGCTACGCCGATCCGCAGCCAGGACTGTTCTCGTTCAATTCCGCCTACGGCGCCTGCGAGACATGCCGCGGCTTCGGTCGTGTCATCGGTGTCGACTTCGGCCTGGTCATCCCCGACCCGCGCAAGACCCTGCGCTCCGGCGCCATCAAGACGCTGCAGACGCCGGCCTGGAAGGAGAACCAGGACGACCTGATGAAGTACGCGGGCGAGGCCGGCATTCCACGCGACACGCCGTGGTCGCAACTGACCGAGGCGCAGCGCGAGTGGGTGGTCGAGGGCTCGTCGAACTGGACCGGCAAGTGGAACCACCAGTGGTACGGCGTCAAGCGCTTCTTCGGCTATCTCGAGTCGAAGGCCTACAAGATGCACATCCGCGTGCTGCTGTCGAAGTACCGCAGCTACACGCCATGCCCGGTCTGCAGCGGCGCCCGGCTGAAGGTCGACGGGCTGCTCTGGCG
>JALYXU010000216.1 GCA_030946925.1 Pseudomonadota bacterium | reverse complement strand
CCGACCGGACCTCGGCGCCCAAGGCGCCGGCGAACTGAAGCAGGTCGAGGCCGCAGCGCACGGCTCTCTCGGCGTCGTCCTCGTTGGCGGCATTGACGCCGAAGACGGCAAGGAGGCTGTCTCCGGCGTATTGCAGCACCGCTCCGCCCTTTGCCTGGACGATTCGCGTCGCGCGGGACAGCGCGTCGTCCATGACGCCGCCGATCTCTTCGGGGTCGAGGTGCTGCGACAGAGCGGTCGAGCCGACGACGTCGAGAAAGAGGATGCTGACCTGTCTGAGACTTTGCGTCGGCGCGACTTCGATGGACTCGGCCGTCGCAGCGCAGATGGCAGCGAGCCTTGCGCGGGCGGCCGCGAGCAGACAGTCGACGGTCGCGTCCCCCAATACCGGGCGCTGCGCTTCTAGGGCGGAAATGCTTGCTTGGAGCAGCTGTTCCTCAGGCGACACCGCCAGAGAATATCAAGCCGTCGCCGCCACGCCGCCTACCTGCCGGAGCTTCACCCCGCTGTCCTTCGCCCGCCCCCGAGCAAACGCGCCGGCAGTAACAGCAACGCGCGCAGCGCCGCGAACAGCGCATCGAACGCAATGCCGACCAGGCGGAACGGCAACGTCAGGATCCAGACCACCGGCCACAGCACAAGCACGGCTACCGCCACCGGCCAGCAGAGCACGAACAAGAGACACCACAACACGAGCCCGAACAGCGTTCTCATGACGGCCCTCATGTCGAACGAAACGAACCCGTCCCGAGATTCAGACCGACGTCTTCCTTGGGGACCAGGATCCAGCACAGCAGATAGACCAGCAAGCCGGTGCCGCCGCATACGACGAGCGAAACGAAAATCAGGCGCCACAGCCACGACGGCAGCCCGGTCGCGGGTGCCAGGCCGCCGCACACGCCGCCGAGCCAGCGATCGGTGCGGCTACGGCGCAGCGCATGGAGCCAATGCACCATCGCGTTCGTATCGCCGGGCGACGTGGCGCCGAGGACACGGACTTTCGCGCTGCTGAACTCGGCGTCGGAAAGGGCGCCGCTGCGGTGCAGCTCGGCGATGCGTTCGAGGTCGTCGGTGATGCTCACTTGCGTGTCTCCCACATTGGAACGGGTCGACTCTAGGAGCGCCGAGCCGAGTCCCCCAGCATCTTGCGACGAAGTGCAGAGTGCGTCGGACGAAGCGCCGACCTGGCCGATCGCCGACGAGAGCGTCACACGGATGGACACCGCCGGCCGGGCCGGCCCGGCGCCCTCCTGTCAAGAAGCGACGAAGCGACGCTGTTCCGCTCAACCGAGAAGAATCTCTCCCTCGAAGGTGACACGGAGCTTCAATCCAGGGATCTCGAGTGTCATCGTTGCAGGGAAAGCCTCGCTCGTTCCCTCGTGTCCAGCGGCGACTGCCTTGTCGACAGCCTGCTCGATCTCGCGTTGCGAGCTGACGCCGACGATCTTCAGGAATTTGCGAATACTGAGGTTCAGGGTCTCTTCGTTCATGGCACTCTGGCGTTGAATGGGAAGTTCATTCTGGCTCGAATGTGAGGCGAATATCTTTCGCTCAGGCGGCGCCATGCGCGTCGCGATGGCGATGCTGGTCTCGGCCTGTCTCGTGGGATGCGCGTCCCAGGCGCCGCCCCTGATTCGCGGCGCGCACGCCACCAGTGGCTATGGCTCGGCCTGTCCCGGCGAAAGCCGCTTCCAGCAGACGATGCCCTTTGCCGTCTCGCCCGAGATTCACGCCCGGCTCAACGACAAGTTTCCGGCTGGCTCCAGCAGCACGGCGCTGGCCGCGTGGCTGACGACCGAGCAGGGGTTCAAGATATTCGGCCGCTGCGGGCACGACACGAGCGTCACCGAGGCGGGCTATCGCGGTCCGAGCGGTGGGCTCTGGGAAGCGCATGCCGCGGTCTACTGGATGACGTCTCCCCCAAATCCGTGGTCAGTTCAAAACTGGAGCTAAGGTGGCTTCTCGGCTGTCCCGCAAGGGACGGATGGAGAAGCGATGAAGAGATCAAGGTTCAGCGAGGAGCAGATCGCGTACGTGCTACGGCTGGCCGAATCAGGAACGCCGGTCGTCGATGTTTGCCGCCAGATCGGCGTGTCCGAAGCGACGTACTACACGTGGAAGAAGAAGTACGCGGACCTGGGCGTGAGCGAGTTGCGACGGCTGAAGATGCTCGAGGACGAGAACTCGCGCTTGAAGCGGATCGTGGCCGATTTGACGCTCGACAAACAGATCCTGCAGGAGGTCGTCCGAAAAAAGCTCTGAAGGCTGCCAAGCGGCGCGAGCTGGCAGCCTGGATGCAAGAGCGCTTCCAGGTAAGTGTGCAACGGTCGTGTCGCCTGGCCCTGCTGCGTCGATCGGTCTGGTACGCCAAGAGCCAGGCACGCGATCGAAGCGCCCTGCGGCTTCGGATTCGGGAGATCGCCATGAGTCGACCAAGATTCGGTTATCTGCGCGTGCACGTGATGCTGCGCAGGGAAGGCTGGGCCATCAACAAGAAGCGCGTCTGGCGGCTGTATCGCCTCGATGGCCTGCAACTGCGCATGAAGACAAGCGGCGCAAACGCATCAGCCTGCAGCGCGGTCATGTGTCGCCGGCGACAGGGCCGAATCAGCACTGGAGCATGGACTTCGTCCACGACCAGATGCTCGATGGCCGCAAATTCCGCATCCTCACGGTGATCGATCAGTGGAGTGCGAGAGTGTGTCTCTAGAGCCCGGCTTCAGCCTGACGGGCCGGTGCGTCGGCCACGCCTTGGACCAGGCGGCGATCACCGTCGACAACGGGACCGAGTTCACCTCAAAGGCGCTCGACGAATGGGCCTACCCGGCGCGGTGTCAAGCTCGATTACACGCGGCCTGGCAAGCCCACCGACAACGGGCTGATCGAGTCATTCAACGGAAGGTTGCGCGACGAGTTCCTGAACACTCACGAGTTCGTCACGATGCAAGACGTCCTTGAGAGACTGATGGCGTGGAAGGACGACTACAACACGCGTCGGCCACACGGATCGCTCGGTCACTTGACCCCGAGCGAGTTCGCCAAAACAAGGTCAAGCCAACCGCCGAAAGGCCGCCCGTCTCCAACTTAGAACTGACCGGAAACGGGGGAGACGTCAGTGCCGCGTGTGCAGTGGCGCGCGAAGACCTCGGTCAGCGCATCGGTGTAGTCGGCGAGGTGCTCGGGCGGCACCGCACAGTCCTCGATGAAGCTGACGGGTTTGCCGTCGCCCTTCAAGCTCATCATGATGTTGAGGCTGGCCTTGCGGATCTCCCAGAGCGCCTTTTGGGCGGCCTCATCGGGCATCTCGACGACGGCGCCGGGCAGGCCGAATCGCCGATCAGCTCGACCAGCGCGGCGAGCCGGCGCAGCAGCACCGCGCGGTCATCGCCGCTGAATTCGACCAGCAGGATCGCCGCCGGCGTTTTCTTGCCGCCGTCGTCGGTCAGCGCGGCTTCGATCGTCGGCCGAAACGCCGGGTTGGCGCGCGTCGAGCATCGTCCGGTCGACGAGCTCGACCGCGGTCGGGCCGAGTTTGACGATGTGCTCGGCCGACGCCATCGCCGCGCGAAACGTCGGGAAGTTGACGACGCCGAGTACCTTGCCGCGCGCCAGCGGGCTGAGCCTCAACGCGAGGCTCTTGGAGAGCGCAAGCGTGCCTTCGCTGCCGACCAACAGGTGGGCGAGGTTGACGCTGCCGTCGCTCGTGTACGGGCGCTCGCTTTGCGGCGCGAAGATGTCGAGGTTGTAGCCGGCGACGCGACGCAGCACCTTCGGCCGGCGCGCCTCGATCTCGGCGTGGTTGCGCTCGGCGAGGCCGCCGACGAAGTCGGCGATCGCCCGCTCCTTCGGCCGAGCGTGGCGACCGGGCCGAACGCGACGCTGCTGCCGTCGCTGAGCCAGGCGTCGATGCCGATCACGTTGTGCACCATGTTGCCGTAGGCGATGCTGCGCGAGCCGCACGAGTTGTTGCCGGCCATGCCGCCGATCGTCGCCTGCGCGCTGGTCGAGACGTCGACCGGAAACCAGAGGCCGTGGGGCTTCAGCTGCGCGTTTAATGTGTCGAGCACGATGCCGGGCTCGACCACGGCGGTCTGCGTTTCCTTGTCGAACGCGATCAGCTTGCGCAGGTAATGCTGGTGTCGATGACGCCCGGCGCCGGTCCTCTGGCCGCTTTGCGAAGGTGCCAGCGCCGCGGGCGAGCAGCGGCGTGCCGAGGTCGCGGCCGATGTCGATCGCGGTTGCGATGTCGGCGTGGCTGCGCGGCACGAAGACGCCGACCGGCATCACCTGGTAGATCGACGCATCGGTCGCGTAGCGGCCGCGCGCGGCGGCATCGAACAG
>JALYXU010000204.1 GCA_030946925.1 Pseudomonadota bacterium | reverse complement strand
GCGACCACGTCCGCGAGAGCGCGGCAGGCGTTGTCGACGCGCAGCCGGTCGCTCAAGGCACGGGCCAGCTTGACGCTGCGCTGCTCGTGGCCGAGATGGCGCGGCAGAACCTCGGTCGGCGTGGTCGCCTTGCCGAGATCGTGGCCGAGGCAAGCGTAGCGGACGGGCAGGCTGGCCTGCAGGTGCGCCGCCATGTCGAGCACCATCAGCAAGTGCACGCCGGTGTCGACCTCGGGGTGGAAGTCGGCGCGCTGCGGCACGCCGAACAGATGCGCGACCTCGGGCAGCACCCGCTCGAGCGCACCGCAGCCGCGCAGCACCTCGATCATTCGCGAGGGGCGCGCTTCCATCAGGCCGCGCGAGAGCTCGCGCCAGACCCGCTCCGGCACCAGCGCGTCGACCTCGCCGCTCTCGACCATCGTGCGCATCAGCGCCGCGGTCTCGGGCGCGACCTGGAAGTCGGCGAAGCGGGCAGCGAACCGGGCGACACGAAGAATCCGCACCGGGTCTTCCGCGAACGCCGGGGCGACGTGGCGAAGCAGGCGCGCCTCGAGGTCGCGTGCGCCGCCCCAGGGGTCGACCAGCGTGCCGTCGGCCATCTCGGCCATCGCGTTGATGCTCAGGTCGCGGCGCTGCAGGTCGGCTTCGAGCGTGACGTCGGGAGCGGCGTCGAAGGCGAAGCCGCGGTAGCCGGGCGCGGTCTTGCGCTCGGTCCGGGCCAGCGCGTATTCCTCCCTGGTCTCGGGATGCAGGAAGACCGGAAAGTCGGCGCCGACCGGCGTGTAGCCGAGCTCGAGCAACTGCTCGGGCGTGGCGCCGACGACGACCCAGTCGCGGTCCTTGACCGGCAAGCCGAGCAGACGATCACGGACCGCGCCGCCGACGATGTACGCGTTCACGGCAACGCGGCTGCGATCGATCCGGCGGCGCAACGCACGGCCTGCATCGCCGCTCAGCGCTTCCGGTAGAGCTCGTCCTCGGCGACGAAGTCGTGCTCGGCCAGCGCCGCGGCTTCCCACTCGCGAAACGACGGCAGCGCGAGGATCCGGTCGACGTAGGCTTGCGCGGCCGGTCCGACCGGCAGCGCGTAGGTGCGGATGCGCGTGCAGACGGGCGCGAAGTAGGCGTCGGCGATTCCGAACCTGGCGCCGAACAGGAACGGGCCGCCGCCGGCTTCGAGTGCCTGCGTGAACAGCGCGTCGATCCGTTGCAGATCGCCGCGCACCGCGGCGTTGTCGTGCAGCATGCGCGCGCCGATGTCCGGAAGCGATGCCTCGATGTTCATGCCGAAGACGTTGCGCAGTTCGGCGAAGCCCGAATGCATCTCGGCACAGACGCAGCGGGCGCGCGCTCGGGCTCGCGGGTCGACCGGCCAAAGCTGTTTTTCCGGAAACCGTTCGGCCAGGTATTCGGCGATCGCCAGGCTGTCCCAGACCGCGAAGCCGTCGTCGACCAGCAGAGGCACCCGGCCGGTCGGCGCCATCGACAGCAGCGTCGTCTTGAAGGCCGAGTCGTCCTGCCACGACAGGCGAAGCCGCTTCTCCTCGAACGGGATGCCGGCCTCGCGCATCAGCAGCCACGGCCGGAGCGACCAGGACGAGTAGTTCTTGTTGCCGATGTAGAGCTGCATGGGTGACAGGCCCTAGCCACGGCGGGCCCGCGAACGCCAGATCTCGAGGCGTTTCTCGCCGGACACGTGGCCGAGGTAGCGCGGTGCCACCGCTTCGAGCGGCGTCGGCTCGATGCCGAGGCGCTCGAGGCCCGGCATCTTGCCGCTCGCGACATTGGCGACGCGCATCGAATCGACGTTGTCGCGCGACATCAGCGTCGGCCCCGGCAGCATCTCCATGCACAGCGCCTGCAGCCGGCCGAACAGCGCCGGCAGGGCCAGCACCGGTCGCCGCGAGCCCGACCATTCGCCGGCGGCACGGACCAGATCGCCGAGGCTGTAGACGCGCGGCCCGCAGCACTCGATGGTCAGGCCGATGGTGCTCGGGTCGTCGAGCGAGCGAACGATCGCACTGGCCAGGTCGTCGACCCACACCGGCTGGAATTTCGCATCGGCGCTCGCCAGCGGCAACACCGGAAAGATCGATTGCAGCGAGGCGAAGAGGTTGAGGAAGCGGTCGCGCTCGCCGAACACGACCGAGGGCCGAAGCACGGTCACATCGAGTTCCGAGGCCTTCAGGGCCTGCTCGCCGCGCGCCTTCGAGCGCTGATACCGGCTCGGTGCGTCGGCGGCTGCGCCGAGGGCGCTGACATGGACGATCCGGCGCACGCCGGTCGCCGCACAGGCGGCGGCGAGTTGCGCCGGCAGGCGGACGTGGACGCGCTCGAATTCCGCTTCGCTGCCGTGCAGGATCGCCACCAGATTGATGACGGCGTCGGTGTCGCGCAGCATCCGCGCCAGCACCGCCTCGTCGTGGACATCGCCGCAGGCGATCTCGACGGTCGGCAGCAGCTGAAGATGCCGGGCCCGGAGGAAGCGCCGGGTCGCGACGCGGATCCGGCCGTCGGCGCCGCCCGAGCGTTCGACCAGCTTCTCGCAGACGCTGCGGCCGACGAAGCCGGTGCCGCCGAGGATCAGGATGTTGCGCAGCATTTGTTGGATTGGTCAACGTAGCGCCGGGATGTCGTCGCCGGCGAGTGTCGATTGTCGGCGAGCCGCGCGTCGAGCCTCAGGGCAGCTCCTTGTCGAGCGCCGGTGCGTTCGGATCCGCCGGCCCGACGGGGCTGCCCAGGCGCGAGCGGATCGTCGCTCCCTTGCTGCCCAGCAGCGTTGCGTAATAGGTGGAGTTGCTCAGCACCTTCTTGACGTAGTCGCGCGTCTCCGGGAAGGGAATGTTCTCGGCCCAGATCGCGGTCTCGAGCACGGGGCCGTTCCGCCACTGGCGCGGCCGGCCCGGGCCGGCGTTGTAGGCCGCAGCTGCCATCGCCTGCGAGCCGTTCATGTCGTCGAGGACCAGCTTCAGGTAGGCGCTGCCGAGCCGCAAGTTGGTGTCTCGATCGGTGATGAGGGACGGCGAGTAAGGCAGGCCGATCTTGCGTGCCGTCCACCTGGCGGTGCTCGGCATCAGTTGCATCAGGCCGCTGGCGCCGACGCCGGAGCGGGCATCCATGATGAAGCGCGACTCCTGGCGAATCAGCCCGTAGACGAACGCCGGATCGAGGCCGATCTCCCTGGCGCGGGCGGCGACCTCGCCGCGCAGCGGCGTCGGGAAGCGCTGCTCCATGTCGATCTCGGCGCGGGTCTTGTCGCTGGTGTTGATGCAGCGATCCCAGACCTCGCGGTCGCAGGCCAGCTGCGCCGCCGCCAGCAGCTCGCGATCGCCGAGGCCGCGGATCGTGTAGTTCCATTCGCGCACGCCTTCGTTGCGCAGGCCGATCGAGATCAGAGTCAAGGCCCGCACGAAGCCCGGCTGGGCGGCAGCGGCGGCGCGCTCGGCGTCGCTCAGCGGTGCCGGCCGGGCCGGCAGCACCTGCGGCTGGCCGAGCTCCTCGGCGGCGAGCTGACCGTAGAAATTAAGCTGCCCGGCGATGCCCGCGAGGAGGTCGCGGCTGGTCGTGCGCAGTGCCTCGCCGTCCTGCGAATCCTTGGCCAGCGCCTGCAGGGCCCGCGCCTTCCAGTAGACCCAGGCGGCGTCTTTTTGCTCGCCCGGCGTCATCGCGTTGATGGCCTGCATGAGCTGCTGCCAGCGCGGCCGGCCGTTGTCGGCGCGCAAGGCCGAGCGGACCTTCCAGGCCAACATCTCGTCGGTCGGATCGATCTCGTGGCCGCCCTTGCGGTTGGCCCGTTCGGCGCGCAGGAACTGATCGGCGGCCTCGGGCTGCAGCTTGACCGCGCTCTGCCGGGCCACGCTGGCCCAGGCCCACGCGGCGAGGTCGTCGGGGAGGGCGCGCTGCCAGCGGTCGGCCAGCAGCGCCGCCGCCGATTCGCTGTCGCTGGCGGCCAGCCGCATCAACGCCAGGACGGCGAGCTCGGCATCGCTCCGGGTCGTCGCGCTCGCCTTCCTGGCGAGGTAACGGGCCGGGCTGTCGAGCAGCTCGCCGACGCTGGCGGCGATGCCAGGGCCGAGCAGGACAGCGGCCTGGCGGGCGGCGCGTGGCCGGTTGGCATCGATGCCGAGCCGAACCTTCTTCCAGACCTCCGCCGTCGCCAATTGCTTCGTCTCGAAGAGCGTCGCGGCAAGCAGCGCGCAGCCGTCGTCGGCCTCCTTCTGCGCCATCCAGGCCTCCAGCCCGGCGTCCTTGACGGCCTTGCCGGCCGCCTGCTCGGCGAGCACGGCGTAGCAGCTGACCTCGCGGTCGTCGTTCATCCGGAAGCGCGGGTACTCGGCCGCGAAGTTGGCCCAGTCGCGGCGCCGTCCGAGCTCGAGCAGCCAGTCGTTGCGCAGCCGGTC
>JALYXU010000195.1 GCA_030946925.1 Pseudomonadota bacterium | reverse complement strand
CCTGATCGTCGGTCGCGATCTGGAACGAGAACGCCTCGCTGTGCTTGAAGATCGGCCCGCCGTTGAGGCCGATGCAGGGGATGCCGGCCACGGTGAACTCGACGGTGAGGACATCGCCTTTCTTGCCACCGGGGTAGTCGGCGGGTGCGCGGAGAACGGCACCCACCGCGCTGTCGGGAAAGGTGGCGGCGTAAAACTTCGCCGCGTCTTCGGCCGTGTGCTCGTACCACAGGCAGATCGTGCTCTTGCTGGCCATGTCGTTTCTCCTTGACGCCGCTATGCTGCCACGGGCCATGAACACCGTCGACATCGCCGCTGCCATCGAAACGCTCGTCGATGCGCGGGTGGCGGATGGGACCGTGTGCCCCTCCGAAGTGGCACGTGCCCTGGCCGGCGACGACGGGCCATGGCGACCGCTGATGGCAGCGGTGCGAACGGCGGCCGCCGAGCTCGCGCAGCAAGGGCGGCTCTCGGTGACACGCCGCGGGAAGGAAGTCGATGCGCTGTCGCGCGGCGGCCCGATCCGGCTGGGGCGGCCCCGACGGCCTTAGCAGCGGTCGATACTCCCGCCGCGAAAAGATCGTAGTCTGGTGGACTGACAAGATCTTCGAAGAAACGGAGCGCACCATGTTCTCGAGCGTCATCTGCCGCGCCGTCGCGGTCGCCGCCTTTCAGCTCGCCGGCGCGGCCGCATTGGCCCAGCCTGCGCCACTGGCGCCACGCGAGGTTCCAGCCAAGACCATCCCGGTGCCGAACACCGTCAGCCCGGAGCTGCAAGTGATCATTGCCCAGCCGCTGCGCACGGCCTGGAACACCCCGCCCTCCACACCCGAAGGCTGGAGGCAGCTGGCGGAGTCCATTCGGGCCACGGCGGCACCCAACGTCGAGGCGATGCGCCAGCGATTGAAGGTGAAGGTCGAGCCCGGCACCATGGCCGGCGTGAAGATCTACACCGTGACGCCGGAAAAGATCCTTCCGGAAAACGGCGATCGCGTGCTGGTGCAGATCCACGGCGGCTGCTACGTGCTGAACCCCGCCGAGGCGGCGCTGCCCGAGGCGATGCTCATCTCTGCCATCGGCGGCTACAAGGTCATCGCGGTCGACTACCGCATGCCGCCCGAGGCCTACTTCCCGGCCGCGCTCGACGATGCGATGGCGGTCTACAAGGCAGTCATCGCCAAGACGGATCCCAAGCGCGTCGGCCTCATCGGCACGTCGGCGGGCGGCGCGCTGGTGCTCGAGATGGGCTTGCGCGCCAAGCAGCTGGGCTTGCCGCTGCCGGGAGCGATCGCCTCCGGAACGCCGATGTCCGACAGCACCAAGACCGGCGACACGTTCTACACGAACGCCATGCTCGACAACGTCCTCGTTTCGACCGAAGGCTTCTGCGACGCCGCCGCCGCGTTCTACGCCAAGGGGCACGACCTCAAGGACCCGTTGATCTCGCCGATCTACGGCGACATGAGCGGCTTCCCGCCGACCATCCTCACCTCCGGCACGCGCGACCTGCTGCTCAGCAACACGGTGCGCGTGCATCGCAAGCTGCGCAACCTCGGCATCGATTCCTTCCTCCAGGTCTACGAGGGGCAATCGCATGCGCAGTACGGTCGGGACGATCGGATTCCGGAGGTGCGCGAGGCGTTCACCGAGATCGGCACGTTCATGAACAGCCATCTCAAGAGATAGCGAGCCGCCATGCTGAAGGTCTACGGTTTTTCGAAGGTCAATGCCTTCGCGCGGGGGAACACGCGCGATCTCCGCGTGCTCTGGGCACTCGAAGAGATGCAGATGCCGTTCGAGCTTGTCGGCCTGGATCATCCCGCGCACGAGTTGAACACCGACGCCTATCGCCGTCTCAGCCCCTTCGAGCAGCTCCCTGCCATCGACGACGATGGCGTGGTGCTGTCCGAATCGGCGGCGATCCTGATCTACCTGGCGAAGAAGGCCGGCAAGCTCATCCCGCCCGACGTGGCCGGCGAGGCGCAGGTGGTGCGCTGGTGCTTCGCGGCCATGAACACGGTCGAGCTGCCGCTTTTGACGCTCCTGCTCCTCGACTTCGTGACGAAGAAGGACAAGGACCCGTCAACCTACCGCGACTTCACGGTTGGCTGGGCGAAGCGACACCTCGGCAGCCTGGACCGCTGGCTCGACGGCCGGGAGTTCATCGCGACGCCGGCTTTCACCGTCGCAGACATCCTGATGGCGCACGCGCTCGAGGAGATCAAGGACCGGAGCTTTATCGAGCCTTACGCCCGCGTCGCGAGCTATCGCGATCGATGCTTCGCCCGCCCGGCCTGGAAGCGGACGATCGACAGCTACTTCGCGCGAGTCGAGGCCGGCTGAGACGACGGCGACGCAACTGCGGAAACGGCGGTCACCTGCGGAGCGGGTCGATGCGGGCGTCGAAGTCGGGGTCGAAGAAGAGCGGGAAGGAGGGCCGGTGGCGGCCGCTGGTGTTGAGGCGCACGCGATACGGCGTGCTCCGATACAGGCCGCCGGTCATGCGATCGAGCATGTCGCCGATGTTGCAGACGAACGATTCCGGCACGGGCGGCGCCTCCATCCAGCCCTCACGCGTGTGCACCTGCAGGCCGCCGACGTCATCCTGGCGCAGGAGCGTGAGGAAGCCGTAGTCGATGCGCTCGCCGACGGCGTGGCGCACGTCGAGCCCCGCCGGGATTGGCCGGCTCGGGGTAGTTGAAGATGCGAGACAGGATGAGCGGGTCGGCGGTGTAGCGGCGCGCGAAGTAGTCGGCCGGCAGATCGGGCGACCGGGCGATGC
The DNA here is from genome assembly GCA_030946925.1 of Pseudomonadota bacterium. Lineage (GTDB taxonomy): Bacteria > Pseudomonadota > Gammaproteobacteria > Burkholderiales > Burkholderiaceae_C > Schlegelella_A. The sequence continues at coordinate 2,743 of JALYXU010000195.1, read as the reverse complement.
TTTGCATGACGCGGTGCCTCAGCGCAGTGACCTCGGCCATCCAGTCGAGGATCGTCTGGCGAAAGCCCGGGAGCACGTCGTCGCCGGGGAGGAGGTTCTTGCCGTGAAGCGGCACGCCCGCCGCCACGCGCGGATGCGAATCGTCGAGCTCGGTGCCGAGATACAGGCCCTCCTCCAGTCGGGCCGGCCCGAGGTCAGCTTGCCGCCGAGCGGGAACCAGCCGCGCCAGGCTCAGCCACCGAGAGACATCGCGTAGCGGGACTTGGTGGATTCGGGGAGGGCGAAGAAACGGTCGCTCAGGTATTCGAGGCGCTGGCCGGGGGACTCGTCGATGCCGTGGTTCACGATGTAGAAGAAGCCGTCGGCTCGGCAGGCGTCGCCGATGCCGTGCGACACCTCGTCGGCCTTTGCGCGCAAATCAATCACAGTCAGTTGATCCATTGCTGCGACTTTTAGATGCTCGGCGGCTTGCTCAACTACGTTGGAACCGGCTCAGCTCGGCTCGGCCGCAGCGACATGCCACCGCCATTCTGGCCACCGCTCGACAAACGTAAGGTCATTTCCAGGAGCCATGGTATCGTATACCGATTCGGTATACTAAACATCGACGCGCGTGAAAATCTCGTTTGTCGGCGCAGACTTGGAGTCGCTTTGCAGGAATTCGAAGCAGGCTGTCAGGAAGCTCGGCCCGCTCTCTGCCAAGAAGCTTCAAACGCGGCTCGCGGAGCTGTTCAGCGCAAAGAACGTAGGTGAGTTGATCGTCGGCAAGCCTCATCCCTTGACCGGGGATCGAAAAGGGGACTTCGCCTTGTCCCTTCACGCGGGTCATAGGCTCGTCTTCCGCTCAGTGCAAGAACCGATTCCTGTGAAAGCGGACGGCTCGATCAACTGGTCGGCTGTGACGGAGATCATGATCATTGAGGTCGGTGACTACCATGAATAGGAACACAGCTCAGTCGTATACGTCGCTCTCCGAGTTCGCTCCGGACTGGGTCGCGACGCCTGGAGACTCGATCGCCGATTTGCTAGAGGAGCGGGGCTGGACTCAAGCCGAACTTGCGTTGCGCACGGGATTTACGAGGAAGCACATCAACCAATTGGTCAAAGGCGAGGCGCCGATTACGGAAGATACGGCCCTCAAGCTCGAAAAAGTTCTGGGTAGTTCAGCTCGCTTCTGGCTTGCCTTAGAAGCTCAGTACCGGGAGCAACTCGGACGAAAGGAAGAGATGAGCCGCCTGGGCGCTGAGGTGGGCTGGCTGGATGAGCTTCCGCTCGCGGACATGATTCGGTTCAAATGGATAAAGAAGGCTAGAGAAAAGGCGCATCAGGTCGACGAATGCCTCCGGTACTTTGCCGTCTCCAGCGTGAGCGCGTGGCGCGCTCAATATGAACAGCCGGTTGCAGCCTATCGCGCGGCGGCGACGCTGCGGCGAACACCGGCGGCAGTCTCCGTTTGGCTCAGAGAAGGTGAACGCCGAGCGGCGATGCTGGAGTGTGAAGACTTTGATCAAGAGAAGTTTGAGGCTGCACTTGTTGTAGCCAGAAGTCTGACAAGGGAACGCAAGCCAACTGAATTTCTTCCGCGCCTTTCCGATGTATGTCGACAGGCGGGAGTCGCTGTAGTAGTTGCTCCGGCGCCCAAAGGCTGTCCGGTAAACGGAGCCACAAAGTGGCTATCACCGACGCGCGCGCTCATTCTGCTGAGCGTACGAGGAAGGTCTGACGACAAGCTTTGGTTTACCTTCTTCCATGAAGCAGCACACCTCCTAAAGCATGGAAAGCGGCTCACCTTCCTCGACATCTTGGGAGAGGATGGCTTGTCAGACGACGAAGAGCAAGAAGCTAACGCTTTCGCGCGAGACTTCTTGCTGCCCATGGCGGATTACAAAAAGTTCGTAAAGGACGTGATCTTCTCTGTAAGTAGGGTGCGAAGCTTTGCAGACCAGCAAGGTGTTTCTGCTGGCGTAGTTGTTGGCAGGTTGCAATTTGACAGGTTCCTTCCGTGGACGCATCTAAACGGCCTCAAGGTTCAGTACGTCTGGAAGCAAAATGAATAACGACGGGGCGAGTACGAAGCGGCCACCCCCGATTCCCAGGACGGCGCCCGCGTAACGGTATTCAGCCTGCGAGGCGCGCTATCCGCGAAGGCGAAACCGCTGCAGCTTCCCAGTCTCCGTCCGCGGCAACGCCTCCCGGAACTCCACCGCCCGCGGATACTTGTACGGCGCCACCGTCGCCTTCACGAACTCCTGCAGTGCCTTCACCATCGCCTCGTCGCCGCGGTGCGGCGCGCGCAGCACGACGAACGCCTTGACGATCTGCCCGCGCTCCTGGTCCGGGTGGCCGATCACCGCGCACTCAGCGACGGCCTCGTGCCGCAGCAGCACGTCTTCCACCTCGATTGCGGCGATGTTGTAGCCGGCCGAGATGATCATGTCGTCGGTGCGCGACTGGTAGAGGAAGTAGCCGTCGGCGTCCTGCACGTAAGCGTCACCCGTGTAGTTCCAGCCGCACTTCACGTAGTCGGCCTGGCGCGGGTCGCTCAGGTAGCGGCAGCCCGTGGGGCCCTGCACTGCGAGGCGGCCGATCGTGCCGGCGGGAACGTCGTTGCCGCGCTCGTCGACGACGCGCGCGCGGTACCCCGGTACGGCGGTGCCGGTCGCGCCGGGCCGCGCGTGCGTCTCGTCGGCGGCGATGAAGATGTGGAACATCTCGGTGGCGCCGATGCCATCGATGATCTCGA
>JALYXU010000057.1 GCA_030946925.1 Pseudomonadota bacterium | reverse complement strand
TTTTTTTGCCTTGCAACCGTGATGGCCCAGCCTTTGGCGACCAAGCCGGGTCCACAGGAAGCGGTCATGATCGGACGCCGTTCACCTAACGACGCTGATCCAAGACGAGAACCCTTATGAACCGACTGCATGCGCTGATCTGCCTTTCCACGCTCGCCGTGCTGGCCGGGTGCGCCAACACGCAAGTGCCCGCTGCGACGTCGTCATCGACGGAAAGGGTGAAAGTCACGCCTCTCGGCGGCTTCGACGGGGAGTTCTGCGCCCAGGACCGCGCCCTCGTATTCGAGGACCCGAACGGCACGCGGGTCTTGTACGACCCGGGCCGATCCGTCGTCGGCGCGAACGATGCACGGCTTGGCAAGATCGACATCATCCTGGTGTCCCATGTGCACGGCGACCATGTCGGCAACGCCCACACGAAGTCCGTGAATGCAGGCACCTGCGCCAGTCCGGACGTGTCCGTGTCGGCGATCCCGAATTCCCTCGCCGTCAATATCGCCATCGCCAAGAAGTCGAAGATCGTGACGGGCAGCGACATGCCTTCGTTCTTCGCTGCGAAGCTTCGCGCGAACGGCGGCAACCCCGCCGACTCGATGCTTGCCCGGTTCGGCGGCAGCGTGACCGTCGGCGGGGTGCGCATCGCGACCGTGACGGCCATGCACAGCAACGGGCTCGACCCCGACTACATCCCCGGCGACATGGGCAAAGCGATGAAGGACGCCGGCATTTGGGGCGACGTCGGCCTGGCGACCGGCTATGTCTTGAGATTCAGCAACGGCCTCACGGTCTATCTCTCGGGGGACACGGGCGTGACCGCCGATCAGCAGCGGGTCGTGCGTGACCTCTACCACGCGCAGCTCGCGGTCATGAACATCGGCGATGGCTTCACCACGGGTCCTGCCGAGGCGGCCTACGTCATCAACGATCTTGTCAAGCCGGCCGCCGTGATTGCTTCGCACGCCAACGAAGCTGCGACTTCCGGTGGGCAGGTGCGAGCAGGGACCAAGACGGATGTCTTCATCAGGGCCAGCAAGGTCCCGGTGCATGTTCCGCTGTCCGGAAGAACCATGGAGTTCGATGCCGCGGCGAAGTGCTTGGCGGGCTGCTGAATCCAGTCATTCCTTGTCGACGCCGGCATCCTTCGCCAGCTTTGCCCAGAACTTGTTGTCCGAGGCCAGGAAGGTGGCAAAGGCCGCCGGTGATGGGGAGAGGGAAACGTCGGTGCCGTCCTTCGCCAGCACCTGCTTGACGGTCGCCTGTTGCATCGCGACCGTCACAGCATCGAAAAGCTTGCGGGTGATTGCGCGGGGCGTGTGCGCGGGCACGAAAATCCCGTACCAGAACTCGATCGCATAGTTCGGCATGCCGGACTCCGAAGTCCCAGGCAAGTCGGGCATCAACGGCGAGCGCTCCCGCGAAGTCACAGCAAGAGCGCGCAGTCGACCGCCTTGCACCAACGCCAACACGGACGGGGCCGTGGCAAAGGTCACCTGGGTGTCCCCGGCCACCACCGACTGCACGGCCGGTGCGCCGCCCTTGAACGGAACGTGGACCATCAGGACGCCGGCGACCTGGGCGTACAGCGCGGCACCGAGGTGCGGTGCCGAGCCGATGCCGGAGGTCGCGTAGTTGATGCTGCCCGGCGCCTTCTTCGCAGCCGCCGTCAGGTCCTTGAGCGATTGAATTGCGCTGTTCGGATTGACGGCGATCACCAGCGGCGAGGTGGTCACCTTGAGCACCGGTTCCAGGTCGCTGAACTTGTAGCCAAGCTGCGGGTTGAGCGCGGGATTGACGGAAATGCTGCTCGGGCTGGCGAGCAGGATGGTGTAGCCATCGGGAGCGGCCTTGGCCACGTATTGCGCGGCGATGCTCGATCCGGCACCAGCTCGGTTTTCCACGAGCACGGTCTGGCCGATGCTCTTGCTCAACGCTTCGCTCATGGCGCGAGCGACGATATCGGCCGCACCGCCGGGTGCGAAGCCGACCACGAAGTGGATCGGGCGCTCGGGGTAGGTCTGGGCAAGCGCCGCTGCGCCGGTCAGCACCGACGTCAACCCGATGAGCAGCCTTGCAGAGGTTCGGACCATGGCTCTGGTTCCTGGCGAGAGCCGGCGGTGCATCAGAAGCCGACGGTCAAGGCTCGGTGCTGCCGGCCAGGACGATCTTGCCGACGTGCGCTCCGGCTTCCATGAAGCGTCTGGCCTCGGCCAGCTGCTCGAAAGGGACGACGCGATCGATCAATGGCCTCAGTTGCCCGCTCGCGAAGAGCGGCATCCAGTCGGCCTGGAAACCGGGCACCGGCTGCGCACGTTGCTCGGGCGTGCGCAGCTTGTTGGAGACCCCGAAGAGGTGCAGTCGCTTTGCATGCAAGGCTTCGAGGTCGAGCTCGCTGCGAAGCACGCCATCGACGTATCCGACCATTGCCAGGCGACCTTGAAACGCAAGCGCGCGAACGCATTCCGCAAACACCGAGCCACCGACCGTGTTGATCACCAGATCGGCGCCCCGCTTGTCGGTGGCCCCCAGCACGGCATCGAGGAAGTCGGGGCCGCGCGTGTGCAGACCCAGATCGAGGCCCTCGGCCTGGAGCCGGGCAAGCTTGGCCGCGCTTCCCGACGTGCCGAGCACCTTGGCACCCATGGCTTTTGCCGCTTGCAGGGCGGCGACGCCTACACCCGAGCTGACGCCAGCCACGAGCACCGTCTCGCCGGCGCGCAATCGGCCCTGCAGCACCAGCATGTCGTAGACGACCATGAAAACGAGGGGGATGGCGGCCGCCTTCTCCCAGGCCAATGCGGCGGGGACGGCGATGGCCTCGCGCACATCCATGATCGCGAATTCGGCAAAGGCACCCGGGCAGCGGCCCATGACCCGCTGGCCCGCGCGCCAACCCTGAATGCCCGCACCGATCGCCAGAACCTCGCCTGCGGCCTCCATGCCGACCGGCTTGGCCCCGCCTCCGCGTGCGTGCAGGCCGTGACCGGCAATGAACTCACCGCGATTGAGTCCCGCCGCGCGCACGCGCACCAGCAATTGGCCCGGTCCCGGCTCGGGGCGCGGTACGTCCTGCAGCTCCAACTGCAACTGGCCAAGGGACTCGTGCATCCGATAAGCGCGCATCCTCCGCTCCAATGTGGTTCAGCCGCTGTTGATGATCGGCGCCGTTTCTTCATCAGCAGACGCCCTGGCTTCGAACGGGCCCATTCTGGCGCACCCAAAATCTCGCAGAGCGCGTGCTCGATGTTCGAGCCGGAAATCGTCCCCGGCGCAGGCAACCAGCTTCATCGATCCGGTTTGGCGGATCCGATAGAAACTGCCAGGTCCGTGACGCGCGGAGCGTCGGTAGATCAGTGAGGCAACACGGAATGCACGGAATCCGAATGTGGCGTCGAGGACGGCATCCGGTCCACGGCCTGCCCTTCGAAGCAGTCGTCCCGAACCAGCTCGGCGACGAATGGCGGGCCATGGCATTGGCTCGGCGCTTCGGAAGCATGCGCAAGGTGCTGCAGAGAGATCTGCTGATGCTCGGCATCGGGCAAGCTGGCCTTTGCGTCGAGCGTGTTCCGGACGGCACGCGCAAGGTGCTTTGGTTCTACAACTGGAGCACGCTCGGCGACTCGGTCATGGACCTGTCGGCCCGATTCAGCATCCCTGCAGCGATTCGGCTCGACCTTTGCATCGCCGCGCCGCTCGCGGAGTTGTATCGCTCCGACCTGCGCTTCGGCCGTGTCTTCGAGCACCTCGCCGACTGCGATCGAGATTACGACTTCGTGCTGGTGCACGCCCTTTCCACGGAGTCGCTGATCGGAAAGCGCCGGCACCTGCGGCGCGTGCCGTTCGCTCCGGTTCTCAACTACAGCATGGGCGAGCACTTCGCCCGCGCAGCCTTCGTCGATGCCCGAGTGCGCCACCTGTTCCAGCAACCTCAAGCCCCCGCGCCGACGCCGAGCTTGAACCTCGGTGAACCGTCTGCAAGTTCGGGAGAGACGTTCGACGTCGCGGTCGCTTTGGGTGCGCGCGATTCGCGGCGCGCCTTTCCGCACTGGAACGCGACTCTTCGAAAAATCCTGGCGTGTTGGCCGAACGCCGGACCGCCGCTCCGCTTCCGGCTGCTTGGAAGCGCGAACGCCTCGGCCGAGCTGGCAACGCTCTCGGAGGCGGTCCGGGAGCGTAGTGAAGACCTCGTCGCCGGGACGACTCTGACCGAAGCCGCGCACGCGGTTCGCGACTGCGCCGCCTTCCTCGGAACAGACGGCGGGCTGATGCACATCGCGGCGGCGTTGGGCAAACCTGGCCTCGCCCTCTTCACCCAGATCGACCCGAGCATGCGCCTGGCCGCCGGGGTCCCCATGCGATCCTTGGTGGGAGATCCGACGATGGCCGATCTCTCGGCTGACACGGTTGCCGCAGCGTTTCTGGCCGCGTGCGATTCGCGATGACCTCCGACTGTCCGGCCTGCGACTCGAGGCGAGTCGGGCTGCACAAGGCTTCCGACGGCTATGACTTGCGGACGGTGACTTCGATCTGCGCCATCGCCTCGCCCATGCTTTGATCGCGAACGACTGCACTCGCTGTTCGTTCCTCGAAGCCGGCGTTCCGGGCAAGCAAACCGCGTTTGCGAAGGCTGTCGTAGAGACGCCGCAGCCGTCGACGCAGGCCGCGGCGTGGCGGCCCGTGAAACGCCGCCGAGCGGTCATACCCGATGTCGTTCAGACAAAGAGTTTCGATGCGCGCGCCGGGAAGGGCCGAGCACAGGTCGAACACATTGAACGATCGAGGCGACCAGCTTTGCTTCTTCGCGAGCGTGAAGGTGCTCTTGTGATCGCTGTTGAACCGGCTCGGAAATACGCCCTGCTCGTACAGGTCCTCATCAGGCACGATCAGGAAAAGCGTGCCGCCTCGCTTGACCAGCGACCACCAGTTCATCAAGGTGTCCACCGGGTCATAAACGTGTTCGAGACAGTGCGACGAATACACGCAGTCGAAGCTACCGGGCGCGAACGCGCTGACGTGGTTGGCGTCGCCCTGTGCACGGTCGAAAACGATCGCGTCCGGCACGACCGGGTCCGACCCGGCGCCGATATCGAGGATGCGGCCGGTCAGAGCGCTGCGCTGCGCCTCGCTGAACCAGCGAATCGACTTTGAAGATTCGTTCAAGGCTTGTCTTTCCTGTTGCCACGCAGACGATGCACGACCAGGACAACCGCGATGATGGTCATCACGAGCAGTGCGCCATATTCCTCGAGCCGCGCACCAGGACCCAGCAGCCGCTGCATCGACTCGCCGAACACAAAACCGACGCCGGGAATCAGGATTGCCCAGATCGCCGCGCCAAGCACGTTGAAGCGGAGAAAGCGATGCGCGGAGACAGTGCTCATTCCGATCACGATCGGCCCTGCAATTCTCAGCCCGTACATGAAGCGGACGGCGACGATCAGCCACGCGTCGTATCGAAGCAGGAGGCCATTGACCCGCTTCGCCCGCGTTTGCAACGAGCCCGGCAGCTTGTGCAGGAAGAACGTGCCCCAGCGGCGGCCGGTGAAAAAGAAGATCTGATCGCCCAACGTTCCTCCGCAGCAGGCGATCAGCATCACCAAGGGCAAGGAGAGGTAGCCCTGGTGCGCGGCGTAGCCGGCAAGGACGAGGATGACTTCGCCTTCCAGCAAGCTGCCCAGAAAAATGGCGAGGTAGCCATAGTCGCTTAACAGTTCACGCATTGTTCGATAGTGCCAGCACGGTGCGCGGATGATGCATCGCAGAGGATCGACGTGTACAAAACCAGCTCCGAGCTCGAGCGGGTCCGCCCTCCCAGGCTGGGCGGGCAGAGCGTGATCTCGGCATCCAGCCTCGACGCTGGTGATCGGGTTAGAGTCAGCCGGCGCGCGTGCCCGGCGCTGCGCTTGTGTCGGCGCATGGTGGCCGCATATGTGCGGTTGCCGATGCCCATGGCACTCACTGCCTGCTTCTTTCGGAGTCCGTATGAAATCACTCGTGATCGCGCTTGCCGTCGTTCTGATCGCTGCAACACTGCCCGACGACGCAGCTGCTCGCCGCTTCGGAGGCGGTGGAGCCGCCGGAATGCAGCGCAGCCTGCCACCTCGTGCCGCCCCTCAAGCTATTCCTGCAAAGCCGGCCGCCCCCACGGCGCAGCCGGTCGCACCGGCGACGGCGGCGGCGCCGGCCATCGCGCCGAAGCGTTCGTGGCTGGGTCCGATCGCGGGGCTCGCGGCAGGACTGGGGATCGCCGCGCTGATGAGCCACTTCGGTTTGGGCGCGGCGTTCGGCAACATCCTGATGATGCTGCTGCTGGCCGTGGCCGCCTTCGCCGTCATTCGATTTCTCATGCGACGCTTCGGGCCTGCCGGGCCGATGCAGAGGATGCAGCCGGCAGGCGCCGGCGCCCCGTTCCAGCAGGCGCCGCAGCCGTCGTTCATCGGCTCCGCTTCCGTGTCGACACCGGTGGCGGCCAGCCTCGGCCCGCAGATCCCTGCCGGTTTCGATGTACCGGCGTTCGAGCGCATCGCGAAGATGATCTTCATTCGCATGCAGGCCGCCAATGACGCCGCCGACTTGAACGATCTGCGCAGCTTCACGACGCCCGAGATGTTCGCGTCGGCCCGACTCGAGATTCAGGAGCGCGCCGGCATGGCTCAGCAAACCGACGTGGTTCGGGTCGATGCCGAAGTCATCGACGTCGCGACGGAGGCCGAGCGGCAGATCGTCAGCGTCCGCTTCCATGGCTTGATTCGGGAGCGTGCCGATGCAGCCGCCGAAGCGTTCGACGAGATCTGGCATGTCGTCAGACCCGTCGACGGCAGCCGGGAGTGGGCCATCGCCGGCATCCAGCCGGCTCAAACCGCCGCGGCAACCGTCTGACCGGCACGGACGGCGAGACCGCAGCCGTCCGGGGGCTTGCCCGGGCCCTCAGCAGCAGAACTTCGACTTGGGTAGCATGACGCAGGTCACGGTCCGGGGGCTTACTCCATGAACTGGAAATTTCGACTTGCGGCGGTTTGTGCTGCTGTGGTTGGCGCCGTGGGATGCGCCACGCCGACCACCGGTGTCGTGCAGTTGTCGGAGGGGCTCGCGAAGGTCACCCGTCAAGGTGCAGGCCCCTGGATCCCGACTTCCGACCTCAAGGCACAAGGCATCCAGGAGGCGAGCGAATATTGCCAGCGCTCGCGAGGCAGGGTCCGCGTGATCGACGTCAAGGAAACCCAGGCCAGACCGTTCGGCGGCTGGCCCGAGGCGGAAGTTCTCTTCACCTGCGATTAGCGCTGCCCGCGGCTTGCGCTGCGCGGCTCGTCTTCGCCCAAGGGCATTAAAGGCTAGCCGCCGATCTCAGGCTCGAAGCGCGTCGTCGCCTGAATCGTCTCGCCGGGATCGAGGGCACTGCCGCCGACGGTTGCCGGCGTCGCGTCGGCGGCGTTGGCATCGAGCAGGTTGATCCAGTCGGTGCAGTTGGACACCGCCTCGAGCACGAAGAGATCCTGCTTCGGCGGTGAATAGAGGACCATGAAGTCGAGCGGCGCACTGGCGATGATGCGCAGTGCCCGGCCATCGGGCCAGTCGATTCGGGCGGTCCGCCGATAGCCCGTGAAGTTGTTGTCGAGGACGTGGTCCGAGAGCCGGAGCCCGGTCTGCAAGGCGGCGATCTCCGGCCGCGAAGACGACAGCGTGGTCGGCATCGCCTCGTTGTCGGATTGCCAGATCGCATCGACGAACGCCGTCACCCGGGTGCCGCTGCCGTCGCGCAGATGCGGGAAATAGGGGTGATTGCCGAGGCCTGCCGGCATCGTCTGGGTTCCGGTGTTCTGCAAAACGATGTCGATGCTCAGACCGGCGGGGTCCAGCCGATACGTCAATTCGGCGCGAAACGGATAGGGCCATGCACCTTCGCCCGCCTCGACGAGAGCGAGGAAGATGCGCTGCGCGTCGCTGTACTCGACGGTCCAGGCCGACTGCCAGCCGATGCCGTGGATCGTGTGCGGCGAGTCCGGGACATTGGGCGCCAACTGGACGACCCGGCCGCGCCATGTGAACCGGCCATCGCGAATGCGATTGCACCAGGGCAGCAACGGAAAGCTCGCCAGCCCGGTCGGCGCTCGTGAGTCCAGGGCCACCGCATCGGCGGCGCGAAACCAGTCGAGGCGTTTGCGGGTCGGCGTGTCAGGAGAGAAGAATGCAGCGACCGAGCCGCCGATCTCGGGAACGATCTCCGCCGCCAGAACGCCCGCTTCCAGCCGGTGGCAGAGCGCCTGAGCCACCTGGATGGATGCCGAACAATGTCAGCAGGCTGAAAGGTCGATGCGACCTCAGTTGCTGCACTCGAGTTGCATCGACTGGATCTCGCCGCCGAACCCGAGCCGAGTCAGCAAGCCTGCTTCACGGCTGTTCGGTCCGAAGCTGACGGAGCGGTCCTTGAACATCGCATGCTCGTAGATGCGCAAGGTCGCTTTCGAGCCGGTGACGAGGCTGTCGATATGGCGCTTCAGCTTCCTGCCCGTCAGCTTGTCTTCGCTCTCGAGCGAGGCTGGGCCGTCGAGGGTCATCATCGCGCCCTTGAAGTCGCGCTCGTCGTAGAACTGGACCCAGCAGCCCGACTCGAGCGCCGTGCTCGTCACCTGGACGGGCACCTGAACGACTACGGGCTGCGGCCGGGTGTCGCCGGTGGCGGTCGCGAGGTTGGACTGCGAGGCGCAGGCACTTGCCAACGCCGCGACGACGAAGAGCGGTGCGGCGAGGCGGATTCGAACTGTCATGGCTTTTACCGGGTCGTTGAAGTCCCCGAATTCTGGCCCTGCCGGGACGCGCCGGTGGTCGGACGGCAGCCGCTACGGATGTAGGGCTTATGCGCCTCGGCGTCCGGGGCCGCTCTCAGCCCGTCTCGAGCGCAGCGGCCAGACGCCTGATCGTCGTCGGCGCATGGGCAGGGTCGAGCCACCGCAACACGATCACGGCATCAAGGCTCGGGTCGACCCACACGACATGGCCGCCGGCTCCGAGCATGGCAACGGCCTCTGTCGAGGTGCCTGGGAAAAGCTCGCTGTCCCGGTTCAGCCAGAGCAGACGGCCGTAGAACGGCGCCACCGAGCACGGCAGCCTCATGCGCTCGAGCCAGTCGCGCGGCACGAGCTGACGGCCGCCGCCGATGCCGCCGTCGAGAAGGAGCTGGCCGATGCGTGCCTGATCACGCGCGCCGATCGACACGCCGCCGCCCCAGTGGCTGCCACCCGGCACCGATTGCACGCGGCCGGCACCCGGCAGCTCGACCCACGAGTCGTCGTAGCCGCGCCAGGCAAATCCGTCGCCGCCGCCAAGAGGCCCAAGCACATGCTCGAGAAACACCTCCGGTAGAGGCCGACCGAACAGGTGCAACAGCGCCAGCGCAAGCTGATTGATGCGGACGTCGTTGTATTCCCAGTAGGTGCCGGGAGTCTGCAGGGGTCGGTCACCGCCTTTCGGGCCGCCGGCGGGGTGCGGATCCTGGGCGACCTTGCGCCAGCGGTCCACGGTGTCCGGCAGGCCGAAGCAGCTGCCCTCCCATTCGCTCGTTTGCGTCAGCAGGTGGGCCCAGGTGATCGCCCGGTTGTGCTCGCTGTCGAAGCCGATGCCGGGCAGTCGCGCCGTGACAACGCTGTCTTCGTCAGGCAGCAGACCCTGGCCACAAGCGACTCCGGCCAGCAGCGCGAGATAGCTCTTGGCGACGCTGAAGGTCAGGTCGGGGCGATCCGGTTCGCCCCAGGCGGCGAGCTCGCGGCCGTGCTGCCAGACCACCCCGGATTGCGGTCCGCGGACGTGGACGGGACCACGCAAACGATCGTACGGCGGCGGGTCGTCGTGATGCACGCCCCAGGGTAGCTGGCCCGGCTCCAGCTCGGCTGCGGGCTCCCGCGGCCAAGCGATTTCATGGGCCTGCGCGAAGGCCGCGGCACTGCGCAGGGAGGCCGCATCCACTGACACTACTCGACCTTGGCTCCCGAGGAGATCACCACCTTCTCCCACTTGGCTGTTTCGGCAGCAATGATCTTGCCGAAATCCTCGGGCGTTCCGGCGATCGGCTTGCCGCCAAGCTCGGCCAGCCGGTCGCGCATCTTCGGGTCGGCGAGCGCCCGGTTCACCTCTGCGTTCACCTTGTCGATGATGTCGCGCGGCGTTCCCTTGGGCATGCCGATGCCGAACCAGGCGGTCGCTTCGTAACCCGGCACCGTTTCGCCGACGGTCGGCAAATTCGGCATCGACGGCTCGCGCTGCTCCGACGTGACCGCCAGGGCGCGGATCTTGCCGCCCTTGATGTGGCCGACCGAAGACGGCAGGTTGTCGAACAGGACCTGGACCTGGCCACCGATCAGGTCGATCAGCGCCGGCCCGGCGCCTTTGTAGGGCACGTGCAGCATGTCGCAGCCCGTCATCGACTTGAACAGCTCACCCGACAGGTGCACCGAGGTGCCGCTGCCCGAGGAGGCCATGTTCAGCTTGCCCGGATGGGCCTTGCAATAGGCGATGAATTCGGCCACGGTCTTGACCGGCAACCCGTTGGTCACCTCCATCACGTTGGGCGTGCGAACCAGGCCGGCGACGGGCGCGATGTCGCGGATGAAGTTGAAGGTCAGGTTCTTGTACAGCGTCGCGTTGATGCCGTTGGCCGGATTCACGAGAAGCATCGTGTAGCCGTCGGGCGGCGCATTCACCACCGCGTCGACGCCCATGTTGTTGCCGGCTCCAGGCTTGTTGTCGATGAAGAACGGCTGGCCCATCTTCTCGGTGAGCCACTGCGCGACGATGCGCGCCAGCACGTCGGTCGTGCCGGCCGGCGCGTAGGGCACCACCCATCTGACCGGCTTGACCGGGTAGTCGGCGGCACGCACGAGACCCCCGAATCCAGTGCAGAGGAGCGACAAGGCAAGCAGGCGGGCGATTCGAATCACGGTGGTCTCCTGATCGGCGAGGCGACGATAACGTACCGCGACGCCGGTCGTCGCCAGCACCTCTTCACCCGGGGCGCAGCGGCGAAGCAGCTCTTTTTGCCGGGCCCGGGGTTTCGCCCAGAAATGGGACTAAGCTGGGACGATGAACAAAGACGTCGTCGCGACACCCATGGAGCCCTTCACTTCCGATGAAGAAGCGGGCTTGACCGACCGGCTGGAGCTGCTTTCCGTCGGTGCGCTCGAGAGCTACATCGGCTCGGCGAAGAACTCGCTCGGCAACAACGCGCTCGCGCCTACCTGGCGGCCACGTGTCGAGTTCGCGCTGCGTCAAGCCGAGCGTGCGCTTGCCAAGGCCCTCGCTGCAGCGGCCCTGATCGAGGCCACGCCGGTCGCGCCGGTGGAGGCGCCGGCGCCGAAAGCAAAGAAGGCCGCGACCGCCTGAAGGATCGCCGCCGCGTCGTGCGGCGCTGACCCGTTGCCTCCGCATCGGGTACGCAGAATGCCGATCTCCGGCCCTACCGCCCGAAGGAGATGCCATGAGTGTTCTGGACAAGATGGTCGCCGCCGTCACGCCCGAGGCCAGCGACGAAAAGCGCGCCGAGGCCCGCCAGAAGGCGCGCGCTTCGGCCGGCCCCAACAGCTGGCTGGCGATGGCGCTCGACCACCATGTCGAAATCGAAGAAGGATTCGCGGCGCTCAAGGCCGCGGCCAGCGCCGGTGCGCGACGGAGCGCACAAAAGGAACTCGCGACGCTGCTCACCGGGCATTCGAACGCCGAAGAGGCGGTTCTCTATCCGGCGATGGCCCTGTCGGATCAGAAGGTCCACTCCGGTGCCGCCTACACGCAGCAAAGCGCGGCGAAGGTGCAGGCTGCTGCGCTCGAGGAGCTGGAGCCGATGACCAAGGACTATCTCGACAAGCTCGAGCACCTGCGCGCCGCGGTTTTTCACCATATCTACGAGGAAGAAAGCAACTGGTTCCCGCAGCTGCTGAAAGAGGTGGACACGGCCGGGCAGGGGCGGTTGACGCGGCGTTATCAAGAGGAGTTCAAGCGCTACATGGGGTGAGGGAAAGCGCCGGCGGAAAGCGCCGGCCGAAAGCTTTCGAGGCACATGGATTGCTAGGCGTGGCAACCGAATCACATCAACGAGGAGCACGCATGGCCACAGCCACCAAGAAAGCGCCGCCCGCCACGGCGGCGGCAGCGAAAAAAGACGCGACGATCCTGCTGCAGCGCGACCACAAGGAGGTCAACGGCCTCTTCAAGCAGTACAAGAAGCTGGTCGACTCGGACGCTGACGGATCGGAGCGGCAGGACCTGGCGGAGCAGATCTGCATGCTCCTGACTGTCCACGCGACGATCGAGGAAGAGATCTTCTATCCGGCCGCCCGCGAAGCCGAGGTCGATGACGACCTGCTCGACGAAGCCGACGTCGAACACGCGTCGGCAAAGGCGCTGATCGCCCAGATCCAGTCGATGGGTCCCGATGACGACCTCTACGACGCCAAGGTGACGGTGCTCGGCGAATACATCGCCCATCACGTCGGCGAGGAAGAAGGAGAGATGTTTCCGAAGTGTCGCCGCGCCGGCATGGACCTGGCAGCTCTCGCGGCGCAGCTCGCCGAGCGCAAGACGGAGCTGATGGCCGAAACCGCGTAAGCGGCAACGAGGCAGTCGATGAAAGCCCTGCGGCGTGCCGCAGGGCTTTTTCGTCAGGCCGCGACCTTCGCGGCGATCCCGCGAGCCACTTGAACGCCTTGGGGAAAGCCGGAGCGGCCGCTGTAGTCGTGCCCGACCGACTTGGCGGCCTTCCTTTGTGGCGCTGCGGCAAGGGCACATTGCGCGTCGACCCAGGCGATCCCCGCGAGGACGGCAAGCGAGCTCACGGCGCGAAGCGGGCTGCTCCGTCCGTAGGCCAGCCCGGTGGCGACGGTCCCGATGTCGAGGGCATCGCCGGCGACCCGGCCCCAGAGCCAGGGCGACGGATCCTTCGACGTCAGCATGCCGACGCCCACGCCGATCTCGCGCACGCCATAAGCGCGGATCAGGGCCGCACTGGTCGGCATGCCGGCGAACCGGGCCACCGCCCGCGGCATCGCCAGCCCCGCCAGGCCGAGGCCGATGCTGAACCAGCCGAGGACCCGCGCCGGCGCGCGCATCGGCCCGATCGGCCGCTTCGGCAGGAATTTGGAGAGAGGGTGCAGGGTGCTCGTGCTCATGGCTTCATGACGACCTTGATGCAGCCGTCCTCCTTGTCGCGAAAGGTCTTGTACATCTCGGGCCCCTGCTGGAGCGGGACGGTGTGCGTGACGACGAACGACGGATCGATCTGACCGCTCTCGATCCGCGACAGCAGATCGTCGGTCCAGCGGTTGACGTGGGTCTGGCCGGTTCGCATCGTCAGGCCCTTGTTCATGAAGGCGCCGAACGGAATGTTGTCGATCAGACCGCCGTAGACGCCGGCGACCGAGATGGTCCCTGCCGGTCGGCAGACGTACATCATCTCGCGCAGCACGTGCGGCCGATCGCTCTCGATCATCACCGACTGCTTGACGCGGTCGAGCATGGAGTCGACGGAGCGAAGCGAGTGCGCCTCCATGCCGACCGCATCGATGCATTTCTCCGGGCCCTTGGCGCTGGTCAATTCCTGCAGCCGGTCCAGCACGCTCTCGTGGTCGAAGTCGATCGTCACGGCACCACCGGCGCGGGCCATCTCGAGACGCTCGGGAACGTTGTCGATGCAGACCACCTGCTCGGCGCCGAGCATCAGGGCGCTGCGCACCGCGAACTGGCCGACCGGCCCCGCGCCCCACACCGCGACCGTGTCGGTCGGCTTGATGTCGCACTGGACGGCCGCCTGCCAGCCTGTCGGGAAAATGTCGCCAAGGAAAAGCACCTGCTCGTCGGTCAGGCCGTCCGGGATCTTGACCGGCGTGACGTCCGCATAAGGCACGCGCACGTACTCGGCCTGTCCGCCGGAGTAGCCGCCAGTCAGGTGGGTGTAGCCGAACAGCCCGGCCGTGGCGTGGCCGAAGGTGAGGTCGCCGAGATCCTTCTTGCGGTTCGACCGTTCGCACACGGACCAGTTGCCGCGCCGGCACTGCTCGCAGTCGCCGCAGCAGATCGTGAACGGGACGACCACGCGATCGCCGACCTTCAGCTTGCGATTCTCGGAACCGACCTCGACCACCTCGCCCATGAACTCATGACCGACGATGTCGCCGGACTTCATGCCCGGCATGAAACCGTCGTAGAAATGCAGGTCGGAGCCGCAGATGGCGCAACTTGTGACTTTGATGATGGCATCGCGAGGATGCTCGATCTCCGGGTCGGGAACGGTGTCCCAACGAATGTCGTGCTTGCCGTGCCAACACAAAGCCTTCATGGATCGCTCCTGAACTTGATTCGCCGCGTCCTGCTGCGCCACATGCAACTCGGCAACCACCATGCCAGCCGGCATGCTTCGGCGATCGATTCCCGCGCCCGAGGTCTGAGATTGCTCCTTCGCGGCGATCGAACCCCGCGAACCGCGCGAGCGCAGGCACGCTCCATGCCCCACTGATTCCATGTTCGATATGCACGTCCGGACAACGCCGCCGGTGTCTCTGCAGCTCGCTGCCGAAGCGCAGACCCTGCGCCGCCTGGTCCGCGAGGAAGGCTTGGCGGCACAGGACTTCGTCGTCGAGGAAGACGACTCCGTATCGGCTTTCGGCATGTCCGGAATGGTTGGCACCCTGCGTCGCGTCAAGCGCGTGTCGACGCAGGAGACGCGGATCTACTCGGTCGACCGAAACCGCCGTTGGCTGCAGGCCTTCCTGCTCGATCTGCGCAACGGCTACTTCTCAGCCGAGTTCAGCGGCCTGCCGCGTCGTGGCGCTGCGAATAGTCCGTCGCGCAGCCCTTAGGGCCGGCCACGGAATTAGCACTGCGGTCGATGCTCAGGCCGGTTTGACCACGTAGGCGCTGCACCAGCCCGGGCCGGCCACGCGCTTGCCGCCAAAGATCGTGCAGGGTGCAGTCGGTAGCGTCGCCGCACCTTGATAGAACTGACAGGCCGCGCAACGCTGCGGCGGCGCGTACTTGGGGAATTTCGCCTTGTCCACGCGCTTGGCGTCGGCGACGTAGCCGAGCGCGACGGCCTGCGGGTCTTTTTCGTCGAGGACTGCTGCAGCCGTCTGTGCGCGGACTGGGCCGCCGATCAAGGCAGCGCCGGCGGCAGGAACCGCGCGCAAGAAGTTTCGTCTCGTTGTCATAGGTTTCCGATTCAGGGCGTTCAGGTCAATTGAGAAAGGCCGAGACCACCAGCGAGGCAATCGCCGCCAACAGCAGCACGGAGGGTAACGCAGGCGGAAGATCGAAGGCGAAGCGACGGCGCAGGCCCATGCTTTCCGGACTCAGGAACTCCGCGATGTCCGAGGCCGGGCGATCGACGCTGCTCGGCTCGGGTCCGGGAGCGATCGGGTCAGGATGGAAGCTGGTCGTTTGTGGGTGTGCGGTCATGCGAAGCAGCAAGAGGAGCGATCGGTCGTCTGGCATTCGACGTTCCCAAGCCGACTGGCGGCAAAGGCACGTCGGTTGCCATCACCAAAGCTTCTCCTGTAGAGGCATCCCCTTATCGCTCTCTTCGTGAGCAAGGCAGCGGCCGGCGGCATGACGCTCCCGGCAGCTCCGGACGCCAGCCACAAGAAGGCCAGTGCCATGCTGCAAGGCAAGTCGGGTGCGGGTTTCGATCGGGCCTACAAGATGCAGATGGTCGCGGATCACAAGGCAACCGTTGCGCTGTTCCGCGACGAGGCGCAAAGGGCAAGGACCCGGAGCTGAAGGCCTTTGCGGCAAAGACGCTTCCAGACTTGCAGGAACATCTCAAGATGGCTCTGGCCCTTCCCTGACGTTTCTGTCGCCTTCGGCCGAGGCGGGCGAGCCGTGTTGCGGGCATCGCGCCAACTCGCGTCCCGACTGCCCGAGCCGGTGATAGGCCGCCAGAACGCTGTCGCTCACCGCAGCGATGGCCGCACCCGCGCATAGGCTCACGCAGGCGCCGCCGAAGCCGGCGCCGGTGAGGCGCGCGCCATAGACCGCCGGGTGCGCCTGCAGCAGGGCCACCAGCTGATCGAGCTGCGGCACCGAGACCTCGAAGTCGTCGCGCAGGCTCGCGTGCGACGCATCCATGAGGGCGCCGAATTCCGCCGCCGAGCTGGCGGCCAGGGCCTGCAGCACCCGTGCGTTTTCCCGGACCACGTGGCGCGCCCGCCGCCGCCATGGCTCAGGGAGCGACTCGACCAGCTTCGGGTCGTCGACGTCGCGAAGGCTGCCGACGCCGAGCCGCTGGCAGGCCTCCGCGCACTCACGGCGTCTTTGATTGAACGGGCTCGCGGCAAGCGAGCGGGGCACGCCCGAGTCGAGGACCAGCACGGCGGAGCCGGCAGGCAGCTCGACCTGCTTCGTCCTCAGGCTGCGGGTGTCGAGGAAGAGCGCGTGGTCCTCGTCGCCGAGGCTGGCCGCCATCTGATCCATGATTCCGCACTGCACCCCGGCGTATTCGATCTCGGCGCGCTGCGCCATCTGCGCGATCGCGACGGCGCCGAAGCCGCTGCCGAGCAGAAGGTCGAGGGCGCGCAGCGTCGCGACCTCGAGCGCTGCGCTCGACGACAGGCCGACGCCGATCGGCACCTCGGAGGACACGTGGATATCGAGGGCCGGCACGGCCTGCCCCGCGCGACCGGCCTCGTGCAGGCAGCCGAACACATAGCGCCCGAACAACTCGTCGGGGCGCTGGTCGAGCCCGAAGCGGACGCTCCTGCAGAGGTCTGCCGAATGCAGCGTGCAGACCTCGCCGTCGGCGCGACCGAGGCTGACCGTGGTCTGCTGGTGCAGCGCCAGCGGCAAGACGAAGCCGTCGTTGTAATCGGTGTGCTCGCCGAGCAGGTTGACCCGGCCGGGAGCCCGGGCGACGGCCTCCGGAGCTCGCCCGAAGACCTCCGAGAACGTCGCCGTCAATCCAGGCTCACCGGAACCGCCTGGAGTTCCCGCGCGGTGTCTTCCGGCAGCACATCCATGGCGAAGAAGCCGGCGCCGATCTCTGTTCCAGCGAGGTACTTGAGTCGGTCGCGGCTGCGATAGGACGGGTAGAACTGGGCATGCAGGTGCGCTTCCGGATGCGCGAGACCATCGGTCGGCGCCTGGTACCAGACCATCAGGTAGGGCATCGGCCTTTGCCAGAGCCCGTCGTACTTCATCAGGACAGTCTTGAGGGCTCGGGCGAGGTCGGCTCGCTGCGCCGGATCGAGATCGGAGAACCGGGCCACCGGCACGATCGGGGCGACCCAGGCTTCGTACGGATAACGGGCGCAGACCGGCACGAAGGCGACCGCATGCGGCCCGTCGTAGACAAGCCGCTGGCCGCTTCGCCGCTCGGCCTCGACCATGAGGTCGAGCGCGCCTCGGCCGTGCGCCGCCAGCGATGCCAGCGACTGCTCGGCGATGCGAGCCGGCACCGGCGGTACCACCGGATAGGCGTAGATCTGGCCGTGCGGATGCGACAGCGTGGCACCGACCTCGGCGCCGCGGTTCTCGAACGGGAACACGTAGGCGACATCGTCTCGCGCGGCGAGCCGGCGCGTGCGGTCGGCCCATACCGACAGGATCAGCTCCAGGTGATCGAGCGCCAGCGTGCCGAGCGAGCCGAGCCGGTCGGGTGTGTAGACGACGACTTCGCAATGGCCGCCTGCCAATGCGGTCGGCACCTCGAGCTGCGGCAGTCCGGCCACGTCGCTCGCCCGGTCCTCGGGCCGGTCGCGGCCACCGAGGGCCGGGAAGCGATTGTCGAAAACGGCGACGTCCCAGTCGCCACCCGGCAGCTCGGTCGGCGCCGCGCCTGCGACGGTGGCCGCCAGCGGGTCGTACTCGGGGGGTGGCAGAAAAGTGCGGTCCTGGCGGTGTGCTGCGTAGGTGACCCATTCGCCGCGCAGGGGATGCCAGCGCAGATGGGCGTGGCCGCGCAAGGGTTCGCTGAACGGGCTCGGCGCGACCGGGTCCGTTGCCGCCATCGGTTGTCGCGCGTACAAGGTCAGAGCGCGGCCATCGACCTTTCGCAGCTGGACTGCGTGCATCAGACGCCGCCGGGAATATGGGTCCGCGATTCCCGGGTCGCCTTGGCGATCCGCTCGAGAGGGATCTTCGGGGTCCGGTCGGCATAGAGCAGGCCGTTCGCCTCCTGGAACGTGTCGGCGAACTGGGTGTAGCAGAAGCCGCTGAAAAGTGCCGTGTGCACGACCGTCTGGACCAGGCGCTCGAACATCGTCGCGAACTCGTCGGCATCGGCGGCGGTGCTGTAGCCCCATGTCTTCGCCACCACAGCCGTGTCGCCAGCGGCGCGCAGGGCGATGCCACCGAATTCCGTCAGCATGATCGGCTGGCCGCGATGCGGATAGCCGTCCAGCGTCAGGACGCGACCGCCGGGCCGGCGCCGGTCGAACAGCTGCTCGGTCTTGATCTCCGGTCCGTAGCGCTGGCGCAGATGCTCGATGTTGGCGTCGTAGTCGTGGATGCCGATGATGTCGGTGGCGCCGCTCTCCCAGCCGTCGTTGCCGATCACCGGCCGGGTCGAGTCGAGCGTCTTCGTCAGGTGATAGAGCGCCTCCACCGCATGGCGCTGCATCTGCATCGCGGTGAGCTCGGGAACGCCCCAGGACTCGTTGAAGGGAATCCAGGCCACGACGCAGGGGTGGCTGTAGTCGCGCTCGATCGCCTCGCCCCACTCGCGGATGGTGCGGCGGATGGCGGTGCGGGTGAAGCGGTACGCCGAAGGCATTTCTTCCCAGACCAGCAGGCCGAGCCGGTCGGCCCAGTAGAGGTAGCGGGGGTCCTCGATCTTCTGGTGCTTGCGCACGCCGTTGAAGCCCATCGCCTTGGCCAGCTCGACGTCGCGGCGCAAGGCCGCGTCGTCGGGCGCGGCGAGCAAGGTCTCCGGCCAGTAGCCCTGGTCGAGCACCATGCGCAGCATGTAGGGGCGGCCGTTCAGCATGAAGCGGTCGCGCAGGAGCGAGACCGAGCGAAGCGCCGTGTACGACGCGAATTCGTCGACGATCCGACCGTCGCAGAGCAGGCGGACGGTGGCGTCGAGCAGGGTCGGTCGCTCCGGGCTCCAGAGCAGCTCGTTGCGGAAGTCGTCGATGCCGGGATCCGCCAGGATGATGATCCGATCGGCCTCGCGATCGATGACCTGGTAGCGGTCGCGGGCCAGCACCCGGCTGCCGTGGCAGAGCGTGATCTCGATCGCCAGATCGCCGGCCAGATCGCCGGCGACGCGGGCCTCGAAGCCGAGCGCGTAGCTGTCGACGTGCGGTGTCCAGCGAATCTTGTCGACGTAGGTCAGGCCGACCGGTTCGAGCCAGACGCTCTGCCAGATGCCGGTGGTGCGCGGATACCAGATCGCGTGCGGCTCGAGCTGCCAGTCCTGCTTGCCGCGCGGCTTGGTCAGGTCGTGCGGATCGTCGATGACCATCACGCTCACCGTCTGCCGCCCGCCCGGATTCAGAAAATGGGTGATGTCGGCCGAGAAGGGCGTGTGGCCGCCCTCGTGGCCGAGCGAGAGCTCGCCATTGACCCAGACCTTGGCCGAATAATCGACGGCGCCGAAACGAAGGATCACGCGCCCGCCGGCAGCCTTGACCTCGAAGTCGCGCTCGTACCAGCAGCAGCTGTGAAAGCCCCGGTCGCCGATTCCGCTTGCCGACGACTCGGGCGGAAACGGCACCTCGATCTGCAGCGGCCACTCCGAAATGTCCGAGGGATGCTGGAACCGGCGGTCGTCGTCGTAGACGAACCGCCACGGTCCGTCGAGCGAAATCCAGCCGGCGCGGCGGAGCTGCGGCCGCGGGTGCGAGACCGACAATTCAGCCGCGCCGGTGAAAGGCGGACCGATCGATTCGGACGCGGGCGGCGGCTGCGAAGGCCCCCCGACGGTTGCCTCAGGCAGCGGAGATGCGCTTCTTGTCGATGGGCGTGCTGAGGTCATTCGAGGCGGCTTCGGCGTTGCTGTCCGCAACCATAGCCGATGCCTCGGCCGATGGTGCGCGCGACAACGCTGCCTCGAGCGCCGCCGAGACGGTCGCGGCCGTTTCGTCCCACGAATAACGCCTGACGCACTGCTGCATGCGCAACTTGCGGTCGGCCGAGCGCAAGGTCGTCTCGGCCAGTGCGGCCCGGCAGGCGCCGACGAACGCTTCGCAGGTCTCGGCAATCGCGACGACATCGCTGAAGA
The DNA here is from genome assembly GCA_030946925.1 of Pseudomonadota bacterium. GTDB lineage: Bacteria > Pseudomonadota > Gammaproteobacteria > Burkholderiales > Burkholderiaceae_C > Schlegelella_A. The sequence goes on along the minus strand of JALYXU010000057.1, from coordinate 669 downwards.
GCACCTTGACGTCGTGGACCGGGGTCGAAACGACCGGCTTGCCGGCGGCCATGTACTCGAGCGTCTTGGTCGGGCTGATGAAGGCGGTCGATTCGTTGAGGGCGAACGGCATCAGGCAAAGGTCCCAGCCGGCCACGAGCTGTGGCAGCAGCTCGTAAGGCTGCTGGCCGAGCCAATGCAGGTTCGGCCGATGCGGCAGACCAGCCGCGTCGATCTTCACGACCGGTCCGACCATGACGATCTGCCATGACGGCTCGGCGTCGGCGACGCTTGCGACCAGCTGCAGGTCGATGCGCTCGTCGATGACGCCGAAAAAGCCGAGCCGCGGCCGTGGGACATGGTCCTGCAGCGCCGCCGCGCGCTGCATGGCCGAGGTGTCCGCGGTGGCCCGTTTCGCTGCGTAGTGAGCCGCGTCGACCGCGCTGGGCAGGCACAGCACGTTGCGATTCGAGTGCCGTTTCGCCTCGTAGAGACGCGGCCCGCCGGTCAGGACGAGGTCGGCGCTCTTCAGCAGCGCGGTCTCGCGTTGCCGCATCTGCCGAGGCGCATTCTTGAAAGCGGCAAGCTCGTCCATGCAGTCGTAGACCACGGCGCGCGGCTCCAGATCGCCGAGCAACGGCAGAGCCATCGGCGTGTAGAACCAGACGATGTAGTCGTCGATCAGGTTTT
>JALYXU010000171.1 GCA_030946925.1 Pseudomonadota bacterium | reverse complement strand
TCATGGCCTCGCGAGCGCAGCGCGCAGCGCCGCTTCGACGCCGGCCGGCGACGCGTCGGCCAAGGTCGCGGCGATGTAGGCATCGGGGCGGACCAGCACGAAGCTGCCCGCCGCCACGCCGAGATGGGCCGCCAGCGGGCTGGCCGCATCGAGGCCGCGAAAGTCGACCGGCCAGCGCGTTCGCAACGGCTCCAGGCGCTGCAGCGCCGCGCCGTCGGCGCCGATCGCCAGGCCGAGGAAGCGGGTGCCGTCGGCGAGACAGCGCATCAGCGTCGTGCCGTCGAAGGCGACGTTCTGCAGCGACCGCGCGCCGGCGCCAGCCCATCGCGACGCTGGGTACGGATTGGCCTGTGCCATCCGACCGGTGTTGACCAGGGCACGCGCGAACGGGTAGCGACGGGCGAGCGCCGCGACGGCGCGGCGGATGCGGTGCTCGGCGGCGCTTCGCGGCGCCAGGAAGCGGGTCGTACGCTTGGCGACGACGAGGTTGTCGACAGCGGCCGCGTGGCGCTCTGCGTGATAGCTGTCGAGCAGGTCCTCGCCGGCGGTGCCGTCGAGCACCAGGGCCAGCTTCCAGCCGAGGTTGGCTGCGTCCTGGATGCCGTTGTTGCCGCCGCGGGCGCCGAACGGCGAGACCACGTGCGCGGCGTCGCCGATGAAGAAGATGCGGCCGACGCGGAAGCGCTCGAGCAGGTGGTCGCGGTACTGGTACGGACCGATCCAGACGAACGAGAACTCGACGCCGGGGCCGAGCTGCTGGCGCAGCCGGGCGCCGGCGACCTCGGGCCGGCTGATCGCTTCCGGGTCGGCGTGCTCGTCCATCTGGTAGTCGAGCCGCCAGACGTCGTCGGCCATCAAGTGCTGCAAGGCAGCACGGCGCTGGTTGAACGGCGCGTCGATCCACATCCAGCGCTCGGCCGGCAACGGCACCGTGAAGCGGACGTCGGTGATGCACCAGCGATCGGTGCTGCGCGAGGCGTTGAGCTCGAGGCCGAGCGCATCGCGGATCCGGCTGTTCGCGCCGGTGGCGTCGACGAACCAGTCGCACTCGAGCGCGTAACGGCCGGCGGGCGTCTCGACCTCGACGACGACGCCCTCTTCTTCGTCGGCCACGGCCACCGCCTTGCTCTTCCAGCGCAGGTCGGTGCCGCCCTGGGCGACGATGCGGTCGACCAGATACCACTCGAGGTAGAACTGCTGCAGGTTGATGAAGGGCGGCTGCTCGGAGGCGCTGTCGTTCTGCAGGTCGAAGGCGTAGAGCTCATCGTCGCCCGAGAACGTGCGACCGACCGACCAGGTGATGCCCTTGGCGCGAATCCGCTCGTAGATGCCGAGCCGCTCGAAGATCTCGAGGCTCTTTTGCGCATAGCAGATGCCGCGCGAGGACGCGCCCTTCACGCCGACGCTGTCGTCATCGTCGAGCAGCACGGCGCGGACGCCGCGTGCGGCCAGGTCGCAGGCCAGCGTCAGGCCGGCCAGGCCGGCGCCGGCGATGACGACCGGATAGCGAATCCGGTCGGCGGTCGCCAGATCGGGTGGCGCGACGAAAGGCCAGTGCGGCAGCTCGCACGCCGGTGCGAAGCTCCAGGTCTCGGCCGCGGTCATGCGCGAACCTTAGCGTGTCGGATCGGGCTGGCAAGGCGGTTCCGCGCCAGGCCCTGACCGCAGAGGTTCCCGGCCGACCTCGCGCCAGCCCTGCAAAAAGAGAAACGAATCACGCTTTGCGCCATCGCCCGCACCGGCGGTGCCTCGACTCGTCTCCGCCCCATTACGATTTGTTTCGTTCGAAGCCCGGTGTCCTGCCATGTCGGATTTGCGGATCATCGCCGTGTCGTTCGAGGGTGGCTTCCAGCCGAGGCATATCAGCCACGTCTGGACCGCGGCCGGCTCGCTGCCCGTGCAACGCGCGGTGGAGAATCTCTGGGCCCGACGCTGCCGCTACTACGTGGTCCTGCCGAACGGCCGTCTCGACGTCGGCGCCGTGCCGAAGCGCGGCCCGAATCTGCTGGCAGCCCTGGTCGGCAAGCGCATCAGCGGCCATCTCGAATCACCGCGCGGGACGGACAAGGACGGCTTGCTGACATTGCCCCGGCTGCCCAGCCCGACCCGGCCCCGGCGCAGTCAGGCGGCGGCGACCACCGTCTCGGGCTGAGGCAGGCGCCGCCTACAAGCCGGCCTGAGTGATGAATTTCGGGTTCATGTACGACTCGATCGCCTCGCTGCCGCCTTCCGAGCCGTAGCCGGAGTCCTTGACGCCGCCGAACGGCGTTTCCGGGATGCCGAGGCCGACGTGGTTGATCGAGATCATCCCGGTTTCGATCGACGAGGCGATCGCGTTGGCCGTCTTCGCCGACTTCGTCCAGGCGTAGGCGGCAAGGCCGAACGGCAGCCGGTTGGCCTCCTTGACCGCGTCGTCGAAGCTGCGAAACGGATTGATGATGGCGAGCGGTCCGAACGGCTCCTCGTTCATGGCCTTGGCGTCGTTCGGCAGCTCGGTGACGACGGTCGGCTCCCAGAAATTGCCTTTTTCGCCGATGGCGTGGCCGCCGGTGCGCAGCTTGGCGCCGTGCTTGCCGGCGTCCTCGACGTTGGCTTCCATCGACTTGCTGCGCCGCGGGTTGGCAAGCGCGCCCATCGTCGTGCCGGTCTCGAGGCCGTCGCCGACCTTGAGCCGCTTGGTGTTGGCGACGAACTGCTCGACGAAGCTGTCGTAGACGCCTTCCTGCACCAGGAACCGCGTCGGCGAGATGCAGACCTGGCCGGCATTGCGAAACTTGCTCGCCGCCATGACCTTCGCCGCGACCGCGACGTCGGCATCGTCGAAGACGATCACCGGGGCATGGCCGCCGAGCTCCATCGTCACGCGCTTCATGTGCTGGCCGGCCAGCGCAGCGAGCTGCTTGCCGACGACGGTCGAGCCGGTGAACGAGATCTTCCTGATGACCGGATGCGGGATCAGGTACGACGAGATCTCGGCCGGGTCGCCGTAGACCAGGCCGATCGCGCCGGCCGGCACGCCGGCGTCGGCGAACGCGCGGATCAGCTCGGCCGGCGACGCCGGCGTCTCTTCGGGCGCCTTGACGATGATCGAGCAGCCCGCGGCGAGTGCTGCCGAGAGCTTGCGCACGATCTGGTTGATCGGGAAGTTCCAGGGCGTGAATGCCGCGACCGGGCCGACCGGTTCCTTGACGACGAGCTGATAGACGCCCTCGGCGCGCGCGGGAATGACCCGGCCATAGGTGCGCCGGCCTTCCTCGGCGAACCAGTCGATGGTGTCGGCGCCGTTGTGGATCTCGGCCTTCGCTTCGGCGAGCGTCTTGCCTTGCTCCATCGACATCAGCATGGCGACGTGGTCGATCCGCTCGCGCAGCAGGTTGGCGGCCTTCCGCATGATCTTCGAGCGCTCGTAGGCCGAGACCTTGCGCCAGACCACGAAGCCCTTCTCCGCGGCGTCGAGCGCGCGGTCGAGATCGGACCGGTCGGCCCAGGCGAAGCTGCCGATCGGCAGCCCGGTGGCGGGATTGACGACCTGGTGGGTGCGACCGGCGGCGGCAGCGCTCCAGGCGCCGTCGATATAGAGCTGGGTGTTGGGATACATGAGGTTCTCGATGTGATGCGCGATGAAGGTCGCGCTGAAGGGTCGCTGAGTGGGGACAGCCGACCGCGACTATGACGCGAGATCAATTTTGACGCCGCCGACGAAAGCCCGGAGGGCGCGCGCAGATAACATCCTCCCGACATGACACGGAGCACGCGCATCCCCGGCATCCGCCTGCTCCATTCGCCCGGGCCGACGCGGGTGCCGGACGAGGTCGTCAACGCCATGGCGCGGCAGC
>JALYXU010000137.1 GCA_030946925.1 Pseudomonadota bacterium | reverse complement strand
GGCCAGCAGCGCGAGTGAATTGCCCAGGACGCCGTAGACGACCTCGGCAACGACGAAGCCGCCGTTCAGGACGATGCCGATGAGAAATGCTTTCCCGAAGTCCTTCGGTGCGTGCACGTGCGCGTGGCCGTGGCCGTGGCCGTGGCCGTCGTGATGGTCGTGACCGTGGGCGTGGCCGGCGTGCGATTCGCCGTGGCCGGCGTGCTGCTCCGGCGCGTGGGCGTGGTCGCCGTGCCCGTGCTCGTCCGGCATGTCGTTCCCTGGCATCGGCGGGTTCGCTTTCACAGTGATCGATCAGGTTGCCCAGGCCCTCAGCGCAGCGACGGCTCGAGCTCGTCTGGCCAGCTGGGTGGCGACCCCGATCCCACCTCGTAGCCGGCGGCGATCCACGCCTCGAGCCCGCCGGCCAGGGGGCGCACGCGCGTGTATCCCAGCCGCATCAGCTTCTTCGCGACCTGCGCGGCACCCGCCTCGTTCGGACAGGCGCAATAGAAGATGATGTCGCGATCCGCCGGGAAATCGTGGAGGCGCCGTTCGGCGTCTTCGAAGTCCATGATCAGTGCGCCCGGCACCGAGCGCCGGTCCTCGTCGCGCGCACCGGCACTGCGCAGGTCCACCACCATCGGCCGCTCGCCCCTCTCGATCAGCTGCAGCAGCTCTTCGACACTGATCCTCGCCATCCGCAGGTTTCGATGAAAGAGGTGGCGCTGCCACCATTTGATCGCGACGAACGCTGCAAGCAGCACACCGACTCCGACAAGGACGAGCGCACCGAATTGCTGCAGGCCGGCGAGGACGCCGTTCACCTGCCGGTGGAACCTCATGCCCAGGCTGACCGCGACGCCGACCCACATCGCGACACCGAGCCCATCCAGTGTCGCGAAGGCGCGCCAGTCGAGACGCATCGTCCCGGCCAGCGGCGGCATCAGCGTGGCGAGGCCCGGCACGAACTTTGCGATGACGAGCGTCAGCCTGCCCCAACGCTGAAACCGGCTTTCCGACTGCCGCACACACGAGTCGGGCGACAGGGAAACGCGGCAGAGGAGCTTCATGAGCCGTCGTCCGTACAGCCTGCCGCCGAGGTACCACGAGGCATCCGCAAGAGCACAGGCGGTGAACGCCACCGCAAACAGGGCGACCGGAGACATCGCACCCGCCGCGGCTGCCGCACCGGCGACGACGAGTGTCGGCACGGCCGGGATCGGCAAGCCGAGCTGGGTCATGAGCACGTTCGCGAAGACGAACATGAGGCCGTACTCGGTCACGAGACTTGTCATGACTGGCGGCTTCCGGTCAGGAACGCTGCCTCGCGCCGGCGGCCGGCTTCGGTCGTGCAGCGGCCTTCGTCGTCGGCGCGCGCGCGACGCGCGATGCCGACGTCACCGGGCGCGAAGCAGCGCCGCTCGCCGGTGCCTCCGGCCACGACAGCATCGCCATCCGGACGCTGGCCAACAGGCTTTTGCGCGACGCGCCGTCCCTCGCCTGCATCGACATGCCCTGATAGACCGTCGCGTAGAAGTTGGCAAGCGCGCGAGCGTCGGTGTCGGGCGGCAGTTCCCCCGCGTCGATGCCCCGCCGGATCCGCGCCCGCATGCTCTCGACGCCGAGCGCTCGCCGCTTCGCGACCGCAGCCTGCACGTGCTCGGCCGCGATCGAGCAATTGATCGCCGCCATGACCATCATGCAGCCGTGCGGATGGCAGTCCTGCGTCAGCTCTGCAGCACCCTCTTCGAGCAGGCGCTGGACCGCGCGCCGTGCGGTCGGCTCCTCGGCAAGCGCGCGCGCGCCGAAGCCGCCGGGGCCCTTGCCGTAGGCTTCGATGGCCTCCAGGAACAGATGCTCCTTGTCGCCGAATGCCGTGTAGAGGCTGGGCGGCGTGATGCCCATGGCGGCAGTCAGGTCTGCGACGGAGGCGGCTTCATAGCCGCGCTCCCAGAAGACGTGCATGGCCTTGTCGAGGACGCTCTCGCGATCGAAGGAAAGCGGCCGGCCGCGGGCCCGCGCCGGCGCACCCGCCACTGCCCCGCGACCCGCCGCGCGATCGACGGCCGGCGGCGGGCAGGACGGTCTACCGGGCTTCGCCTTGGTTTTCATAGTGATTGCTAATAAAAGCTTGACCGGGCTTGGCCCGATCGCTACATTCTAGCCGATGTCGTAGCGTTCACTATTAATACACGACGGTCGAAAACGAACAGCAGAGCTTGTCCATGACGACTCCATCGATTGAGATTTCGAGCCGAGGCACGCGGTTCGCCAGAGCTGGCGGCGGCGTTGCCATCGGCCACGGTTTGGCGTGGGCCTTGATCGGCCCGGCTCTCTCCCTGATCGGCGCCTGCAGCGGCCCGGCCGACGCCCAGGGCGGTCCACCGCAGGCACCGCCCGTGAGCGTCGCTCCCGCGGTGCAGCGCCAGGTCGCCGACAGCGAGGAGTTCAGTGGCCGCCTCGAAGCAGCCGAGTACGTCGAGCTCCGGCCGCGCGTCAGCGGCACGATCGACAAGGTGCATTTCAGCGACGGCGCCCTGGTTCGAAAGGGCGATCTGCTGTTCTCCATCGATCCGCGGCCGTTCGAAGCCGAGGCGGCGCGGGCGCAGTCGCTGCTGGCCTCGACCAGGGCGCGTCACGAGCTCGCCCAGAGCGAGCTGGCCCGCGCGCAGAAGCTGCTCGATTCGCAGGCCGTCTCCAGGCAGGAGGTCGACCAGCTCAGCTCGGGCCAGCGCACCTCGCAGGCCGACATCCAGGGTGCCGAGGCGGCGCTCCGCATCGCCCGCCTGAACACCGAATACGCCCAGGTCCGCTCGCCGATCGCCGGGCGGATCTCCCGGGCCAACGTCACCGCAGGCAACGTCGTCAACGATCAGTCGGTGCTGACGACGATCGCCGGCGTGAGCAAGGTCTACGCATACTTCGAGGGCAGCGAGCGCACCTATCTGCGCCTGAAGGACGCGAAGGCCGGGGGCAAGGCGCCGAAGGTGCGCATGGCCCTGCTCGACGAGCAGGGCTTCCCGCACGAGGGCCAGGTCGATTTCATCGACAACCGGCTGAACCCGCAGACCGGCGCCATCCGCATGCGGGTGAGCTTCGACAACGCCGCCGGCCGCTTCACGCCGGGCCTGAGCGCACGGCTGCGGATGGAAAGCGCGACCGCGTACGACGCGGTGCTGGTCCCCGAACGCGCGATCGGCACCGACCAGACCAAGAAGTTCGTCTATGTCGTCGAGGCCGATGGCAAGCCGCAGTTCCGCGAGGTGCGGCTGGGCGCCCTGGCCGACGGCATGCGCGTCGTCCAGGGCAGCGTCAAGGCCGGCGAGCACGTCGTGGTCGACGGCCTGCAGCGGATCCAGCCGGGCATGACTGTCGCACCGCAAGTGCTTTCGGTCGATGCCAAGGGAATGCCGATCTTTCCGCCGCCCGGCAGCGGTCCGGCCGGCGCCCCACCGCCGGCCGCGAAGCGCGACAGCAAGGCCTGAAAGCCAAAGGCGGAGCTCATGGACATTTCGCGCTTCTTCATCGACCGCCCGCGCTTCGCCGCGGTGCTCTCGATCATCATCTTCCTGCTCGGCCTGCTGTCGATCTTTCGCCTGCCCGTCTCCGAGTATCCCGAGGTCGCGCCGCCGCAGATCGTCGTCCGCGCCCAGTTCCCGGGTGCGAACCCGCGGGTCATCTCCGACACCGTGGCAACGCCGCTCGAGGAGCAGGTCAACGGCATCGAGAACCTGCTGTACTTCGCGTCTCAGGCCACCGCCGACGGCAGCATGACGCTGACGGTGACGTTCAAGATCGGCACCGATCCGGAAGTGGCCGAGACGGCGGTGCAGAACCGCGTCAACCGGGCCTTGCCGCGGCTGCCCGACATCGTCCGGCAGATCGGCGTCACGACCGAGAAGTCGAGCCCGAACCTGACCATGGTGGTGCACCTGGTCAGCCCGGACAACAGCCGCGACGCGCTCTACCTGCGCAACTACGGCCAGCTCAACGTGCGCGACCAGCTGCTGCGCATTCCGGGCATGGGCTCGGTGATCCTGTTCGGCGCCGGCGACTACGCCATGCGCATCTGGCTCGATCCCGCCAAGCTCGCCGCCCGCAGCATCACGACCGGCGAGGTGATCGCCGCCGTGCGCGAGCAGAACGCGCAGGTCGCCGCTGGCACGGTCGGTGCCCCGCCGTCGCCGCGCGGCACCGAGTTCCAGCTCGCAGTGAACACGCAGGGGCGCCTGACCACCGAGGAGCAGTTCGCCGACATCATCGTGCGAACCGAGCCGGCCACCGGCGGGCTGATCCGCATCCGCGACCTCGGCCGCGTCGAGCTCTCGGCCGGCTCGTACTCGCTGCGCAGCCTGCTCAACAACAAGGAGGCCGCGGCGATCGCGGTCTTCCAGTCGCCCGGCTCGAACGCGCTCGCGCTCTCGAACAACGTGCGGGCGACGATGGAGCGGCTGAAGGCCGACTTCCCGCAGGGCATGGGCTACAGCATCGTCTACGACCCGACGCGCTTCGTGCAGACCTCGATCGAGAAGGTGATCGAGACGCTCTTCATCGCCGTGGCCCTGGTGGTGCTGGTCGTGATCCTGTTCCTGCAGACGTGGCGGGCGTCGATCATTCCGCTGCTCGCGGTGCCGGTCTCGATCGTCGGCACCTTCACCTTCTTGCTGCTGCTCGGCTACTCGATCAACACCTTGACCCTGTTCGGCCTGGTGCTGGCCATCGGCATCGTCGTCGACGACGCCATCGTCGTGGTCGAGAACGCGGAGCGCAACATCGAGAGCGGCCTGAGCGCCCACGACGCCACCATCAAGGCGATGCAGGAAGTGTCGCGGCCGATCATCGCCATCGCTCTCGTCCTCTGCGCCGTGTTCGTGCCGCTCGCATTCGTGCCTGGCCTCACCGGCCAGTTCTACAAGCAGTTCGCCGTCACCATCGCGATCAGCACGGTGATCTCGGCCTTCAACTCGCTGACTCTTTCGCCGGCCCTGAGCGCCCTGCTGCTGCGCCCGCACGACGCGCCCAAGGACTGGCTGACGCGCGGCATGGACTGGGGTGTAGGCCCGTTCTTTCGCTGGTTCAACGGCTGGTTCGGCCGACGCAGCGCCGGCTACGGCCGCGGCGTGACGCGCATCGTGCAGCGCAAGTCGATCACGATGGTCGTCTACGCGGTGCTGCTCGCGCTGACCGCGTTCCTGTTCACACGCCTGCCCGCAGGCTTCGTGCCGGCGCCGGACAAACAATACCTGATCGGCATCGCCCAGTTGCCGGCCGGCGCCTCGCTCGAGCGCACGGACGCCGTCATCCGGCAAATGAGCGACATCGCGCTCAAGGTGCCCGGCATCATCGACTCGGTGGCCTTCCCCGGCCTGTCGATCGCCGGCTTTTCGGCGGCGCCGAACGAAGGCATCGTCTTCTTCGGCCTGAAGCCGTTCGAGGAGCGCACCTCGGCCGACCTGTCCAAGTTCGCCATCCTCGGCAAGGTCAACGGAGCGATCCAGCAGATTCAGGGCGCGCGGATGTTCGTCGTGCCGCCGCCGGCCGTCGACGGGCTCGGCAACGCCGGGGGCTTCAAGCTGCAAGTGCAGGACCGCGAAGGCCTGGGCGAACAGGCGCTCTACGGCGCCGTCTGGGGCACGCTGGGCCAGGTTTACGGCAACCCGAAGTCAAGCATCGGCACGCCGTACTCCACCTACGACATCAACGTGCCGCAGCTCTTCGCCAACGTCGACCGCGAACGCGCCAAGCAGATGGGTGTCGCCCTCGGCGACATCTACGACACGATGCAGGTCAACCTCGGCTCGCTCTACGTCAACGACTTCAGCAAGTTCGGCAAGACGTATCAGGTGGTGGTGCAGGCCGACGCCCCCTACCGTGCCGACGCCGAGGCCATCACCGCGCTCAAGACGCGCAACAGCGCCGGCGAGATGGTGCCCCTGGGGGCGCTGATGAAGGTCGAGCCCACCTTCGGTCCGACCCGGGTGACGCGCTACAACGGCTACCCTTCGGCCGACATCAACGGCGCCGCCAGTCCCGGCTTCTCGTCCGGCCAGGCCGAGGCCGAGATCGAGACGCTGCTCAAGCGCACGCTGAGCCGCGGCCTCTCGTACGAGTGGACCGAGCTCGCCTACCAGGACCGACTGACGCGCGACATCACCCTGCCCGGAACCGGCACCAAGGTGCCGGTGCTCGCCGCCGTGATGATGATCGCCGTGCTGCTCGTCATCCTCGTGCTGTCGGCGCAATACGAGAGCTGGAGCCTGCCGATGGCGATCGTCCTCATCGTGCCGATGTGCGTGCTGGCGGCGCTGTTCGGCGTCTGGCTCTCGCACTTCCCGCCCTTCGGCCAGCCGGGCGACCTGAACATCTTCACGCAGGTCGCGCTCGTGGTGCTCGTCGGCCTGGCGTGCAAGAACGCCATCCTCATCGTGGAATTCGCCAAGGAGCTCGAGGAGCAGGGGCAGGAACTGATGGACGCCGTGATCCACGCCTGCCGGATGCGCCTGCGGCCGATCCTGATGACCTCGATCGCCTTTTGCGCCGGCGTGCTGCCGCTGATCTTCGGCAGCGGCGCGGGCAGCGAGATGCGCCGGGCCATGGGCATCGCGGTCTTCTCCGGGATGCTCGGCGTCACCTTGTTCGGCATCTTCCTGACGCCGGTCTTCTACGTGCTGCTGCGCGGGCGAAGAGCCAAGCGGCTGGCGGCAAGAAAGCCGATTCCCGCCGCAGCGTCGACCGTCGCGGTCGGCGCCGATGGCAGCGCTGTTCTGCACGCAGCTTTGCCGCGGGCCGGGAGGGATGGCAATGAGTAAGCGATTCGCTTCGGCCACGGTGGCAGCCGCCATGGTCCTCGTACTCGGCGCGTGCGCCGTCGGACCCGACTATCGTGCCCCGGCCGTCGCTCTGGACGCCGGTTACCTGCACGCCGGTAGTGCGTCGATCAACGCAGCACCGCCGAGCGCCGACATCGCCCGGTTCTGGCGCGGCTTCGACGACGCAGCGCTGACGCAGCTCATCGAGCGAGCGCTGGCCGCCAATGGCGACGTCCGGATCGCCCAGGCCCGCTTGCGCGAGTCGAGGGCACTTCTGCAAGGCGCTCGCGCCGAGCTGTTTCCCGAAGTCGACGCCACCGGCGGTGCCAGCCGATCGCTGGCGCCCGCCTACCTGCAGCCCGGATCGTCGCGCGGCCAGCGCACTTCGACGGTCTACGACGCCGGGTTCACGGCGAACTGGGAACTCGATTTCTTCGGGCGCAACCGCCGCGCCAACGAGTCGGCAGCGGCGCAGGTCGACGCGTCCGCGGCCGGCGTCGCCGCGGTGGGCACCTCCATCGTCGCGGAGGTCGCACGCAATTACCTCGAGCTGCGCGGCCTGCAACAGCGCGAGCAGGTCGCCGAGGAATCGATCGCCAATCAACGCGAGACGCTGCGCCTGAGCGAAGCCCGGCTCGAGTTCGGGCGCGGCACGCGGCTCGATGTCGCCCGTGCACGAAGCCTGCTCGGCAGCACCGAGGCGACCCTACCAGCGCTTATGGCCGCCGTCGACCGCAGCGCCTACCGCCTCGCAACGCTCACCGCGCAGGCGCCGCGTGTTGTCCTCGATCAACTCGCTGCCGGCCCGCAGGGGCTGCCGTCTCTACCCGTCACCGACCTCGGGGGTCTCCCGATTGGTACTCCGGAGCAATTGCTGCGTCGTCGACCCGACCTCGTCCAGGCCGAGCGGCAGCTTGCTGCTGCGACGGCGAACATCGGCGTGGCCACTGCCGACCTATTTCCGCGGGTAAGTCTCACCGGACTCATCGGCCTGGCGGGCCTGCATCTGGGGTCGCTCGGCAACAGCGGCTCGCAACAGTACTCCCTGGGCGCGGGCCTCACCTGGCCGTTGCTCGACTTCGGCAGAGTCCGCTCGCGCATCACCGCCAGCGAGGCGCGGGCCGATCAGGCACTCGCCAGCTACGAGCAAAGCGTCGCCGTCGCTCTCGAGGAAACCGAAGGCGCGCTCAGCCAGTTCACCCGCAACGCGCAGCAGAGCGAGCGGCTGGGTGCCGCAGCGCACGACGCGGAGGATGCGTCGCGCCTGGCCGGGCTTCGCTTCAATGTCGGCTCGGTCGATTATCTGGTGGTGCTCGACGCACAGCGCCAGGCGCTGACGACGCGCGACGCCCTCGTGCAAGCTCGGGTGGGTCAGGCGACGGCGCTTGTCGCCGTGTATCGCGCGCTCGGCGGTGGTTGGCCGGGCGATGCTCCTGCAAGAGGATCAAGTCCGTGAGTGCGCCGAGCGTCCTGCCGGACGAGTTGTACTGAAG
>JALYXU010000135.1 GCA_030946925.1 Pseudomonadota bacterium | reverse complement strand
ACTTGGCGTGCTGGTTGAACATCGAATCGACGATGTGCGTGAAAGCCTCGTAGCAGTTGAAGAGGCCGTGCCGCCCGGTCAGCAGGTAGCCCTCGAGCCAGCCCTGGCACTGGTGCTCGCTGAGCATTTCCATGACGCGGCCGGTGGGCGCCAGGAATTCGTCGCCGGCGATGGTCTCGGCAGTCCACTGTCGCGCAGTCACCTCGAACAGCGCGGCGAGGCCGTTCGACAGCGTCTCGTCGGGTCCGAAGACGCGGAAGTTGCGCTGCGCCTCGTTGTGCTCGGTCACGTCGCGCAGGAACGGGCCGAGCACGCGCGTGTCGCCGATGCCGCGGCTGCCCGGCTCCGGCACCGCGCAGGCGTAGTCGCGGAAGTCGGGCATGCGCAGATCGCGCAGCAGCATGCCGCCGTTGGCGTGCGGGTTCTCGCCCATGCGCCGTCCCGGGCGCGGCGCCAGCGCGGCCAGCTCCGGGATCAGGCGGCCGCGCGCGTCGAACAGCTCCTCCGGCCGATAGCTCTTCAGCCACTGCTCGAGCAACTGGAGATGGCCGGGATGCGATGCCGGATCGGCGAGCGGCACCTGATGCGAACGGAAGGTGCCTTCGATGGCCACGCCGTCGACCTGCTTCGGCCCGGTCCAGCCCTTGGGCGAAGCCAGCACGATCATCGGCCAGCGCGGCCGCTCGCGCCTGCCGTCTGAACGGGCCTGGTGCTGGAATCGCTTGATGTCGGCGATGGCCGCATCGAGCGCCGCCGCCATCGCCTCGTGCATCGGCCCCGGCTCGTGACCTTCGACGAAGTATGGCGTCCAGCCGTAGCCGCGCAAGAGCTGCTCCAGCTCGTCGCGGCCGATCCGCGCCAGCAACGTCGGGTTGGCGATCTTGTAGCCGTTCAGGTGCAGGATCGGCAGCACCGCGCCGTCGTGCACCGGGTCGAGAAACTTGTTCGAGTGCCAGGCGGTGGCCAGCGGCCCGGTCTCGGCCTCGCCGTCGCCGACGACGCAGGCGACGATGAGTTCCGGGTTGTCGAACACCGCGCCGAATGCATGGCTGAGCGAATAGCCGAGCTCGCCGCCCTCGTGCATCGAGCCGGGGCATTCGGGCGAGACGTGGCTCGGGATGCCGCCCGGAAACGAGAACTGCAGAAACAGCTTGCGCAGCCCGGCCTCGTCCTGGCTGAGCTCCGGATAGACCTCGCTGTAGGTGCCCTCGAGGTAGGTGTTGCCGACCAGCGCCGGGCCGCCGTGGCCGGGCCCGGAGACGTAGACCATGTCGAGGTCGTATTGGTTGATGACCCGGTTCAGGTGCACGTAGATGAAGTTCTGGCCCGGCGTCGTGCCCCAGTGACCGATCAGCATCGACTTGACATCGCCGAGCGCCAGCGGCCGCTTCAGCAGCGGGTTGTCGAACAGATAGATCTGCCCGACCGACAGGTAGTTGGCGGCGCGCCAGTACGCGTCCATGCGCTGCAGCAACTCGGGTGCGAGCGTCGGGCTGGGTAATGCAATGGCAATGCCTCCTCGTTCAGCCGCCGAGCCGAAGAATGCGACAGACCGATCTCGCGATCATTCGTTCCTCGTCGGTCCTGATCACGCGCACCGTGGCGCGGCTTGCCACGGTCGAGATCACATCGCCATGCGCTTCGTTGCGCGCGGCATCGAGCTCGATGCCGAGGAAACCGAGACCATCGCAGATCCGCGCCCGGACCGCCGCGGCGTTCTCGCCGATGCCGCCGGCAAAGACCAGCGTGTCGAGGCCGCCGAGCGCGGCGGCGTAGGCGCCGACGCACTTCTTCGCCCGATAGCAGAACAGCGCGACCGCTTCGGCAGCGCGCACGTCGGTGGCTTCTTGCGCCAGCAGGTCGCGCAGGTCGGCACTGGTCTCGGAGACGCCGAGCAGGCCGGACTCGCGGCTCGCCATGGCAAAGAACTGGCCCGCGGTCAGATGCTCCGAACGTTCGAGGTAAGCGGCCAGGCCAGGATCGAGATCGCCCGAGCGCGTGCCCATCGGCAGGCCGGCGGACGGGGTGAAGCCCATGCTGGTGTCGATGCTGCGGCCGTCGCGCACGGCGGCCATGCTCGATCCGCTGCCGAGATGCGCGAGCACCACGCGGCCGCCCGCGGCGACGGCGCCATCGACACGACCGAGCTCCTCCATCAGGTACGCGTACGAGAGACCGTGGAAGCCGTAGCGCCGGATGCCCTGAGCGTCGTAGCGGCGCGGGATCGGCAACAGCTGCGCCACCCGCGGCATGCTGCGGTGAAACGCCGTGTCGAAGCAGGCGACCTGCGGCAGCGTCGGATGGCGTTGCGCCAGCAGCTCGATCAGCGCGATCTCCATCGGCATGTGATCGGGATCGATCGCGGCGATGCCGCGCAATTCGTCGAGCAGGGCCGGCGTGACCCGTTCGGGGTCGCTGTGGGCCATGCCGTGCACGACCCGGTGGCCGACCGCGGCGACGCCCGCGATGCTGCCGTCGGCTTCGAGCCAGTCGAGAAGGGCGTGGGCCGCGGCGCCGTGGTCGCCGGCCGGCAATGGCCGGCTTTCGCGTCGGCCGCGGGCGACGACGCTCAACGTCGTGCCGCTCCGGCCGATCCGTTCGACCGCGCCGGCGAGCCGCCGCTCGGGGTCGGCACCGGCGCCGTACAGCGCGAACTTGATGCTCGACGATCCGCCGTTGATCGTCAGGACGGGTGCGGCCGCAGCAGTCATCGACGGGCGCGGTGCAGCGTGTCGCGACGGGTCTGGCGGCAAGACGTCGACATCGCTCAGGCGATCGCCCGATCGACGCTCGCCTGCGCTTCCTGCAGGACCTTTTGCAGGTGCTCCGGCCCGGCGAAGCTCTCGGCGTAGATCTTGTAGATGTCCTCGGTGCCCGATGGCCGGGCCGCGAACCAGCCGCTTTTCGCGATCACCTTGACGCCGCCGATCGCCGCGCCGTTGCCCGGTGCCTTGTCGAGCACGCGCTCGATCCTTTCGCCGGCCAGCTCCCTGGCGCCGAGCCGATCGGCCGTGAGCGCGGCGAGCTGCTTCTTCTGCTGCACGCTGGCCGGCGCGTCGACGCGGTCGGCGACCGGCGTGCCGAACTCGGCCGCGAGCGCGGCGTAGAGCGCGCCCGGATCGCTGCCGGTGCGCGCCGTCATCTCGGCGGCGAGCAGCGCTGCCACCAGGCCGTCCTTGTCGGTGGCCCAGACCGTGCCGTCGCGGCGCAGGAACGAGGCGCCGGCGCTTTCCTCGCCGCCGAAGCCGAGCGAGCCGTCGAGCAGGCCGGGCGCGAACCATTTGAAGCCGACCGGCACCTCGTAAAGCGTGCGGCCGAGCCGGGCCGCCAGCATGTCGATGACGCTGGTGCTGACGACGGTCTTGCCGACCGCGGCTTGCGCCGACCACTCGGGCCGGTGCCGGAACAGGTAGTCGATGCAGGCGAGAGATAGTGGTTCGGCGGCAGCAGGCCGGCCGTCGGCGTGACGATGCCGTGCCGGTCGTGGTCGGTGTCGCAGGCGAAGCCGACATCGAAGCGGTCCTTGATCTCGAGCAGACGCTGCATCGCGTAGGGCGATGACGGGTCCATCCGGATCTGGCCGTCCCAGTCGAGCGTCATGAAGCGAAAGGTCGGGTCGACCGCGTCGCTGACGACCGTGAGATCGACCCTGTAGTGTTCCGCGATCCGGGCCCAGTAGTGGACGCCAGCGCCGCCGAGCGGGTCGACGCCCATGCGGACGCCGGCGCCGCGGATCGTCTCGAAATCGACGACGTTGCCGAGGTCGGCGACGTAGCTGCCGAGGTAGTCGTGGCGATGCGTCGTCGCCGCTTTCAAGGCCGCCGCGTACGGCAGCCGCTCGACCCCGGCCAGCGACCGCTCGAGGAAGGCATTGGCCTCCATCTCGATCCCGCCGGTGATGTCGGTGCCGGCCGGGCCGCCGTTGCTCGGGTTGTACTTGAAGCCGCCGTCGCCCGGCGGGTTGTGCGACGGCGTCACGACGATGCCGTCGGCCAGGCCGGTGGTGCGGCCGCGGTTGTGGACGAGGATGGCGTGCGAGACGGCGGGAGTCGGCGTGTACTCGTCATCTGTTGCCAGCATCACGTCGACGCCGTTGGCCGCCAGCACCTCGAGCGCGCTGGCACAGGCCGGTTCCGACAAGGCGTGCGTATCGATGCCGAGAAAGAGCGGCCCGTCGATGCCGTTCTTCCTGCGGTGGTTGCAGATCGCCTGCGTGATGGCCAGCACGTGGGCCTCGTTGAACGAGACGTTGAACGACGAGCCGCGGTGGCCCGACGTGCCGAAGGCGACCCGCTGCGCCGGCACCGCCGGGTCGGGCCGACCGGTGTAGTACGCGGTGACGAGCTTGGCCACGTCGACCAGCGACGCGGTCGGCGCCGGCTTGCCGGCGAGCGGGCTGATGCGCGTCGTCACGTCGCGGCTCCTTCACGGGCCGCGGCGTCGCGCAAGCGCCGGTAGCGGCGGATCAGCGTGTTGGTCGAGCTGTCGTGGCGGAGCTGCGGCTCGGCCCTGCTCTCGAGCTCGGGGACCGTCCGCTCGGCCAGCACCTTGCCGAGCTCGACGCCCCACTGGTCGATCGGCGAGGTCTGGGCGGCGACCGGGCTGCCGTCGGCCCGGACGTGCTTGCCGTTGCTCTCCATCGTCAGCTGCTGCAGATAGGCCGGCAGCCGCTTCAGGTACTGCGCGTACGGCAGCACCGCGACTGTCGCGGCGCCGAGGAAGTTGTTGTTCCAGATCGCGAGCAGGCCGAGCGGCGCCGGCAGGCTGCGCTCGACCGGCGCCTCGCGGAAGTGCTCGTCCATCGCGTGGAAGCCATCGAGCATGGCGCGGAAGTGATCGGCCCCGATGGCGATCAGCGTCGACAGGCCGATCGCCGAGTCCATCGAGTAGCGGCCGCCGACCCAGTCCCAGAAGCCGAACATGCTCTCGGCGGCGATGCCGAAGCCGGTCACGCCGGCGGCGTTGGTCGAGACCGCGACGAAGTGCCGCGCCACCGCCTTCTCGTCGCCGAGCTCGCCGATGCACCAGGCGCGAGCCGCGTGCGCGTTGCTGAGGGTCTCGAGCGTGGTGAAGGTCTTCGAGCAGACGATGAAGAGCGTCTCGGCGGCGTCCAGATCGTGGGTCGCCTCGACCAGGTCGGTGCCGTCGACGTTGGAGACGAAGCGCATCGTCAGGTCGCGCCGGCTGTAGAAGCGCAGCGCTTCGTAGGCCATCACCGGGCCGAGGTCGGAGCCGCCGATGCCGATGTTGACGATGTTCCTGATCCGCCTGCCGGTGTGGCCGAGCCAGCGGCCGCTGCGCAGGGCCTCGGCGAAGCCGACCATGCGGTCGAGCACGCCGTGGACTTCGGCGACGACATCGACGCCGTCGACCAGCAGCGTCGCATCGCGCGGCAG